>NZ_JAPZLD010000052.1:0-82466 GCF_030182635.1 Amycolatopsis ponsaeliensis | reverse complement strand
CGCGATCACCGGCGCCGGGAACGCACGCCGGTGATCGCGACAACGACTCAGTGGGTCAGTGCCCGCCGGGTCAGGACCCGCGCCAAGTGACGGCGGTACTCGGCCGTCGCGTGGGGCTCGTCCGGGGGCGATGTCCCCTCGGCCGCCAGTTCGGCCGCCTCCGAGACCGACGCCCCCGACGCGAGCGCCGACTCCGTGGCCGAAGCCCGCAGTGGGACGCCGCCCATGTTCACCAGGCCGACGCGGCCGCCGGCGACCGCCACCCCCACCATCGCCCAGTCGATCGCGCGGCGGGTGAACTTCTGGAAGCCCCACTCCTGGCCGGTCTGCGCCGGTAGGCGGATCTCCGTCAGCAGCTCGTCCGGCTCCAACGGCGTCGTGAACGGGCCGAGGAAGAACTCAGACGCCGGAATGCGCCGCTCCCCCGCCGGGCCGCGGGCGACGAGCACCGCGTCCGACGCCAGCACCGCCGCGGGCAGGTCCGCCGCGGAGTCCGCGTGCACCAGTGACCCGCCGATCGTGCCGCGGTGGCGGACCTGGCGGTCGCCGACCTCGCCGGAGACGTGGGCCAGCAGCGGCGCGTGCTCGCGCAGCACCGGATCCTGCGCGAGGTCGCTGTACCGCGACAACGCACCGATCACGACCTCGCCGCCTTCGAGACGGACGTAGCGGAGCTCGTCGACCGGCCCGATGTCGATCAGGTACTCCGGCGCGGCCAGCCGCAGCTTCATCAGCGGCAGCAGGGAATGCCCGCCGGCGAGGACCTTCGCCTCGTCGCCCAGCGACGCGAGCCGGGCCACCGCCTCGTCCACTGTGGACACGCGCTCGTAGCGGAACTCGGCGGGGATCACTCGCCCACCTCCTGTCCCGACGCGTCGATCACGGCGCTCACGATGTTGTGGTAACCCGTGCAGCGGCAGAGGTTCCCCTCGAGCCCGGCCCGCACCTCGTCGCGGGTCGGCTTCGGGTTGTCGGCCAGCAGGGACACCGACGCCATGATCATCCCCGGCGTGCAGAACCCGCACTGCAGCCCGTGCTGCTCGCGGAACGCCTGCTGCACGGGATGCAGCGCACCATCCGAAGAGGACAGTCCTTCGACGGTCGTGACGGCGTGACCGTCGGCCTGCGCGGCCAGCACCGTGCAGGACTTGACCGACTCGCCGTCGAGCAGCACCGTGCAGGCGCCGCAGGACGTCGTGTCACAGCCGATGTTCGTTCCGGTGAACCCGGCGGTGTCGCGCAGGAAGTGCACCAGCAGCGTCCGGTCGGGCACCTCCTCGGCCACCGGCCGCCCGTTGACCTCGATCGAAACCTTCACCGCGCGTTTCCCTTCCGAGCTTCTTCCAATGCGGCCCAGACCCGGATCGGGGTCGTGGGCATGTCCAGGTGCTTGACGCCGCGCCCGGCCAGCGCGTCCACCACCGCGTTGTGCACCGCGGGCGTCGAGCCGATCGTCGCCGCTTCCCCGATCCCCTTGACGCCCAGCAGGTTCCGGTCGGTCGGGGTGGCCATGTCGACCAGCTCGAAGTCCGGCAGCTCGGCGGCGGTGATGAACGAGTAGTCCGCCAGCGTCGCGGTCGTCGGGTTGCCGTCTTCGTCGTAGGTGACGACTTCCATGAGCGCCTGCGCCGCGCCCTGCCCGAGCCCGCCGTGGCGCTGGCCGCGGAAGGTGAGCGGGTTGACGATCGGGCCGGCGTCGTCGACGGCGACGATCCGGCGCAGCTCCACCTTGCCGGTCTCGGTGTCGACCTCGACGACGGCCAGGTGCGCGCCGAACGGGAACGTCGGCTTGCCACCGCCGAACCAGACGTCGGCGGTGAGCTTGCCCTCGGCGGCCGAAGCCACCTGCGCCCAATTCAGCACGGAGCTCGACGGCGCGCCGCGGACCTGCCAGACGCCGCGCTCGGCGTCCAGTTCGAGGTCGTCCGGCGCCGCTTCCAACAGGTCCGCCGCCAGATCGCGGGCCTGCGCGATCACCTCGTCGGCGGCCTGCCGGATCGCCGAGCCGCCCAGCTGCAGCGACCGGGAGCCGAACGTACCGACGGCCTTGGGCACCTCGTCGGTGTCGCCGTGGCGGACGGTGATCTTGTCCAGCGGCACGCCGAGCTGGTCGGACAGCAGCATCGCCAGCGACGTGCCGAGCCCCTGGCCGTGCGGCGAGCTCCCGGTCCACGCGACGACCGAGCCGTCCGGGTGGACGTCGACGCGGCCGCTCTCCCCGCCGGAGTCACCGCCGGTGATCTCGACGTAGGCGGCGATCCCGAGGCCGAGCTCGATCGGGTCACCCGCGTCGCGCCGCCGTTTCTGCTCCGCGCGCAGTTCGGCGTAGCCGGCGGCTTCGAGCGCCTTGTCCAGGGCCGCCGCGTACTCGCCCGTGTCGTAGGACGCGCCCGTCGGCGTCTGGTACGGGAACTCCTCGGGCCGGATGAAGTTGACCCGGCGGACCTCGGCCGGGTCCAGGCCGAGCTCGCCGGCGAAGCGGTCCATCGCCCGCTCGAGCGCGGCGGTCGCCTCCGGGCGGCCCGCACCGCGGTAGGCCGCGATCGGCGTCGTGTTCGTGACGACCGCGCGGCTGCGCGTCTCCACCTTCGGGAACCGGTACACGCCGACGGCCATCAGCTCGGTCAGCGTCGGCAGGAACAGCGTCCGCGGGTACGCGCCGGCGTCCTGGATGACGTCGAGGCGGTACGCGAGGACGGTGCCGTCGCGCTTGCCGCCGATGGTCACGGTGTTCTGCTGCGCGCGGCCGTGCGTCATCGAGGTGAGGTTCTCGCTGCGC
This sequence comes from Amycolatopsis ponsaeliensis, assembly GCF_030182635.1. Lineage (NCBI taxonomy): Bacteria > Bacillati > Actinomycetota > Actinomycetes > Pseudonocardiales > Pseudonocardiaceae > Amycolatopsis > Amycolatopsis ponsaeliensis. The sequence continues at coordinate 79,687 of NZ_JAPZLD010000052.1, read as the reverse complement.
GACTCGACCCAGCGGACCGGCCGGCCGATCTCCTTGGCGGCCCAGCCGAGGACGGTCGCCTCGGGGTCCGCGCCGATCTTCGCGCCGAACCCGCCGCCGACGTCCGGGGCGATGACGCGCACCTTGTCCTCGCCGACGCCGAGGCTCATGGCCAGCTGCGTACGGGCGATCTGGGCGTTCTGCGTGGAAAGCCAGACCGTCAGCCTGCCGTCCTCGCCCCACGCGCAGGACGCGCCCCGGACTTCCAGCGGCGCGGGCGCGACGCGCTGGTTGACGATGGTCGTCGTGACGACCACGTCGCAGTCCGCGAAGATCCCGTCGTCGAACTCCTGCGCACCGTTGACCTGCATGACGTTGCTGCCGGTCTCGGGGTACAGCAGCGTCTCGTCCGCCAGGGCCGCGTCGATGCTCGCGACGGCGCCGAGGGGGTCGTAGTCGATGTCGACCAGCTCGGCCGCGTCGGCCAGCTGGTAGCGCTCCTCGGTGAGGACGAGCGCGACGGGCTCGCCGACGTAGCGCACCACCTCACCGGCCAGCCACGGTTCCTTCACCGGCCCCGCGGCGTGCGGGTCGAGGCCGAGGTCGGCGGCGGTGAACACGCCGAGCACCCCCGGCGCCGCCTTCGCCTCGCTCACATCGATGCTTTCGATCCGCGCGTGCGCGACGGGACTGCGCACGAACACCGCATGCGCGGCGCCGGAAAGCGCTTCCTCCCGCAGATCGTCCACGTAGGTGCCGCCCGCGGTGATCAGGTTCTGATCCTCCTGGCGGACCACCCGGGTCCCGACAATGCTCATCTGGTCTCCTGCTCGCCGATACCCCGCCGATCATGCCCTGTTTTCAGGAGAACGCCAGTACCGCGGCGAGTCCGAGGCCGGCGATGCCGATCCCGATGCGCAACGGCGTGGCGGGCAGGTGGCGCACGAGCATCGAGCCGAGCCAGCCGCCGCCTAGGGAGCCGAGGCAGACGGCGAGGGCGGCCGTCCAGACGACCTTGCCGGTGACGGCGAAGACGATGGCGGCGAGCAGGTTCGCCGAGCCGGTGACCAGGTTCTTCGCGGCGTTCGTCCGGGCGAGGGGCTGGGTCCAGACGGACACGAGCAACGCGAGCATGAGCACGCCCGCGGCCGCGCCGAAGTAGCCGCCGTAGATGCCGATGCAGAAGGCTGCGACGCCGGTGGCCGGGCGCAGGCCGTGGTGCTCGGCGCCTTCGGCCAGCCGGCGCAGCCGCGGCCCGGCCATGAGGACGATCGAGGCGCCGCCGATCAGCCACGGGACGATCGCGGTGAAGGCGCCGGACGGGGTCAGCAGGAGGACCAGCCCGCCGCACGCGCCGCCGACGGTGGTGATGGCGCAGAGCGGGACGAGTTTCCGCCGTTGGCCGGCGAGCTCCGGCCGCGCACCGGCGGCGCCTCCGGCGGTCGTGCCGAGCATGGCGACGGTGTTGGTGATGTTGGCGGTGACGGGCGGGAGTCCCGCGGCGAGGAGGGCGGGGTAGGAGACGAGGGAAGCCAGCCCGGCGATGGACCCGGTCAGGCCGGCCCCGACACCGGCCAGGACGAGCAGGAGGAAGACGCCGGGGTCCGTGATCACGTTGTCATCTCAACACGGCGGGGGTTGCCGACCGCGGTGAGATTGCTCCCACCGGCACGCGAGTGCCCGGCCGGCAAACGTCTTGAATGAGTCATTCAGGTCTTCGGAGGTCCTGAATGACTCATTCAAGACACGCGAAGCGGGCGGGAGCGACGCCGGCGGTATAGGTCGTTATACGAATTACCCCGGCGTTGTCCGAAAGCGGACGGGATCCGGCGCCGGGCTTGCCCCGCCGCGGCGGGCCGTCACAGAATCCGCGCTGACAAGGTTGTCATCGAGCGGAGACCGGACCATGGGTGAGTTGAACCGGCGGAAGGCCCTCGCGGGCGTGGGTGGCGTCGCGGCCCTGCTGGCCTCGGGACTGCTCCCGGGCGTCGCGAGGGCAGCGGTGAACGGGAGCGGCGGAAACGCAGCCGGTGGCCCGCCGGACCCGGTGGCCGCCACCTACCTGCGCGTCCTGCTCCGGCACACCCGTTGGGCCGAGCAGCAGTTCGACGCCGCGGCCGGGATCTACCCCGCGAAGGACTTCACCTTCGCCGTCGTCCTCGGCAACGCGCTCCTCCTCACCCGTCCCGGCTACGACGAGGCCACCGCCGGCGTCAGCCAAGCGACCCTCAAGGCCCACACCCTCGCCACCATCAAGCACTTCGCCGCGTCGAACCTGCTCACCGGCGGCACCGAGTGGGGCCGGAAGCTGTTCTTCGACACCACCTTCCAGTCGTACTTCCTGCTCGCCGCGCGTCTCCTGTGGACGGACCTCGACGACGTCACAAAACAGAACGTCGAACGCATCACCACCGAACAAGCCGCGTACACCACCGCCCTCGGCGACCGGGACGACCCCACCTCCGGCGACTGGACGCCTAACGGCCGGAAAGGCGGCTTCGTCGGCGACACCAAGCTCGAAGAGATGGGCGTCTACGCCCAGTCGCTCGCCCCCGCGCTCGCGTGGACACCGGGAGACACCCGGGCGAAAGACTGGCGCGACGCCTTCGGTACCTGGAGCCGCAACGAAGGCGGGCTGCCGGCCGCCGACCTGGCGAACCCGCGGCTCGTCGACGGCGTCCCGATCGACGCCAACACCGCCACCAACCTCTACGACACCTTCCTCGTCGAGAACCACGGCTCGTTCGGCCCGCACTACCAGGAAGAACTGTGGCGCACCTCCGGCCGCAACGCGATGCACTTCCTCGCGGCCGGCACGCCACTGCCCGAAGTCCTCACCGCCCAGCCGAACGGCGAACTCCTCTGGCGCACCATGCTGCTGATGACCAGCGACGCCGGCGAGCCGCTGATGCCGATGGTCGCCGACCGCGAGCACCTCTACGGCCGCGACGTCATCCCGCTCGCCTTCCGCGCCCAGGTGCTCGGCGACCGCCACGCCGCCCGCGCCGAAGCCGACCTCGCCGCGCGGCTCGAGCCCTACCAGGCCTACGCGCCGGCCGACCGGATCACGAAGTTCTCCGGCGAACCGAAGTACGAGCCGGAGGCGCGCGCCGAACTCGCCATCAGCTACCTGCTCCACGAGTGGCGCGCGAGCCACGGCGGCCCGGTCACGCCCGCGAGCACGAAGGAGTTCGACGTCCGCGCCGCCGGGGTCGCCGACTTCGGGGCCGCGCCCGGCCTGCTGGCCCACCGCTCCCCCGCGGCGTGGGCCGCGACGGTGACCAAGCCGGGCTTCGTCAAGTTCGCCTGGCAGCCGCACCACGACGACTGGCTGTTCGTGCTCGGCGGCGCCAACCCGATGCTGCTGCCCGTGACGAACGTCGCCGTCAGGGAACGCCACGCCACGACCTACGAGAAGGTCCGCGACGGCTTCGACGGCACGATCGGCGTCCTGCGCTTCGACGCCGGGTACGCCGCGCTCGCCACTCTCCCCACCGGGGCCGCCGTGTACGCCAGCACCGGAGTCGCCGAGAGCGAAGGCGTCCTGAACGTCTACAACCTCACCATGCCGGGCGTGCCCGGCCTCGACGGCGACCGCACCTACACCGCCGCCGAAGGCACGGTGACGCTCAAGGCACAGGCCGCACCGACCGGGGCCCGGACCGACGACCTGACGTTCGCCCCGGTCACCGCCCGGCACGTCCGGATGCTCGGCGTCCAGCCGGAACCGACGTACGGCTATTCGCTCTGGACACTGGAAGTCCGCGACGGCGACGGCCCGGACCTCGCGCGGGCCGGAACCGCCTCGGCGTCTTCGGCGAGCCCGGGCAAGGAGGCCAAGTACGCGAACGACGGCGACCCCGCCACCCGCTGGGCAGTGTCCACATCGGACCGCCCACGCGCCGACAGCTGGCTCGCGATCGACCTCGGCACGCCGCAGACCATCGACCGCGTCCGGCTGAGCTGGGAAGCCGCCGCCGGGCGCAAGTACCGTGTCGAGACCTCGCCGGACGGCGTGACCTGGACGGCCGTGGCGACCTACCCGGTGCCCGCGCTGCGCAGCACGAAGCGCTGGCTGGACGTCGACGGCCGGGCCGGGATCGTCGTCGACGGCCCGAACCCGGTGACAGTCACCGGCGACCGCGTCACACTCTCCGACGGCCCCGCCGCTCCCCTGCTCGCCGAGCTGTACCCCGACTCGTCGAACGCCTCGAAACTGGCCGGCCGAGCCCGGGTCACCACCGGCACCCCGGCGGTCCGCGCGACCGTCACCGACGGCTTCCTCGTGCTGCTCAACCTTTCCGGCGCCGCGGCGAGCGGCACGGCCACCCTCCCCCAGGACGGCGGCGCGTACCGGCTGTACCGCGGCGAGCAGAGCCTCACCAGGGCCGGCACTGAACTTTCTTACGCGCTGGCCGCGGCGGAAGGCCGCGTCGAACCCCCGCGGTTCACCGTGCGGGGACCGGCCGGGCTGAAGGCGGTCGTGCGCGACGCGAGCCGGGTCGACCTCACCATGCCGTCCGGCTTCCTCCCGGTGGTCGTCACGGTGACGCCGGACGGCGGCCGGCCGCGGCCGGTGGTGCTGCCGCCGCGCCGGACCGTGCCGGTCGTGTTCGGCGACGTCCGCCCGTACCCCCTGGCCGACGTCGCGCTCGGCCGGACGACCTTCCCCGCGGCGCCCCTGCCGCCCGGGATGTCGAGCCCCGCGGCGGCCGTCGACGACGACCCGGCGACGGCGTGGCGACCCGGCCCGGACGGCCGGATGGTCGTCGATCTCGGGGCGGTGACGGCGGTTTCCGCGGTCGAACTGGCCTGGACACCCGGACGCCGTCCCCCGGCGACCGTCGAAACCAGCACCGACGGCAGCACCTACGAGACGGCGAACACCGGGCCGGCCCGGTACGTCGCGGTCCGGACGGGCTGGCGGTCCGGCGACGCGAGCCTCGCCCGGATTTCTGTCCGGACTTGATCGATCTCGCACGGCTCGCGGCGGGCCCCGGGGCGAGTACCTTGGCACCACAAGGGCTCGGCTCCCGGGAGGACGGATGCGCGTCACGATCGCCGAGGTCGCCCGCCGCGCGCGGGTGAGCAAGACGACCGTCTCCAGGGTGCTCAACAACAAGGCCGATGTGGACGCGGCGACCGCGATCCGGGTGCGCGAGGTGATCGCGGCGACCGGGTACATCCCGAGCGCCGGCGCCGTCGGGCTGGCCCGCGGCGTGACCCGCACGGTCGGGATGCTGGTGCCCGGGCTGACCTGGCCGTGGATGGGCGAGGTGCTGCAGGGCGTCGCCGACGTCGTGGAGGCCAAGGGCTACGGCCTGCTGCTGTCCACGGCCAACCGCGGCGCGGACTCCCTGGAGGAGTTCTCCCGGCAGGTGTCGGCGAAGGCGTTCGACGGGCTGCTGCTCGTCGAGCCGCCGGACGCCGTGCGGCACCTGCGCGTGCTGCACGACTCCGGGCTGCCGGTGGTGGTGATCGACGACCGCGGCCGCCGTCCCGCGTTCCCGTCGGTGGGCACGGACAACCGGCAGGGCGGGGCGGACGCGGCCCGCCACCTGCTCGAGACCGGCCGCACCCGGCTGGCGACCGTGACCGGGCCGCGCGACTTCGGCTGCACGAGCGACCGGCTCAACGGCTTCCGCGACGTGATCCGTGAAGCCGGGCTCGTCCTGGACCCGAATTTGGTCATCGAAGGCGATTTCACGAGTGAAAGCGGTGAGGCGGCGATCCTCCAGCTCCTCGCCACCGGCCCGCCGTTCGACGCCGTCTTCGCGCACAACGACCTCACCGCGGCCGGGGTGCTGGCCGGGTTGCGGAAGGCCGGGCGCGCGGTGCCGGCGGACGTCGCCGTGGTCGGCTTCGACGACATCCCCCTGGCCGCGCACACCCAGCCGCCGCTGACGACGATCCGCCAGCCCCTGCGGCAGATGGGCGAGACGGCGGCCCGGCAGCTGCTCGCCCAGCTGGGTGGGGCACCCCAGCCGGACGAGCCGCTGATCGTCCCGACCTCCCTGGTAGTCCGGGAGTCGACTCAGGAGACGGTCAGCGCCGCCGAGAGCGGGACGTTGCGCGAGGAGTCACCGAGGTAGACGCGGTACTGGCCCGCGTTCGTCGTCCACGACCCGGTCCAGTGCGCGAGGTCCCGCGGGGTGAGCGGGAACGACACCTGAGCGCTCTGCCCCGGGTTGAGCTGCACCTTCTTGAATCCCTTCAGTTGTTTGGGCGGTTCGCCGTTGGCTGCGGGCTGCCCGACGTAGAGCTGGACGACGTCGGCGCCCGCTCGAGTGCCGGTGTTGGTGACCGTCGCCGTCACGGTCGCCGTGCCGTTCGTACCCTGCGGTGTCACGACCAGGTTCGAGAACCCGAACGTCGTGTACGACAGGCCGAAGCCGAACGGGAACAGCGGGTCGATGTTCCGCGCGTCGTACCAGCGGTATCCGACGTTGAGGCCCTCCGAGTACTCGATCCGGTCGTTGGCGCCCGGGAACTGCTGGACGTTCGCCGTCGGCAGGTCGGCGATCTGCTTCGGGAAGCTGACCGGCAGCTTGCCCGACGGGTTGACGTCGCCGTAGAGCAGCGACGCGATCGCGTTGCCGTTCTCCTGGCCCGGGTACCAGCCTTCGATGACGGCCGCGGCCTTCGACAGCCACGGCATGGTCACCGCCGACCCGGTGTTGAGGACGACGATCGTGCGCGGGTTGGCCGTGGCGACCGCGTCGATCAGGTCGTTCTGCTGGTTCTGCAGGTCGATCGTGTCGAGGTCCTGCGTCTCGGACTCGCCGTAGCTGCCGAACACGACCGCGACGTCGGCTGCCTTCGCCGCCGCCACCGCCGCCGGGATGTTCGGCGTCTGCACGTGCTCGCCCGCGCCGTCCACATAGGACACCGTGACGCCGGAGCCGGCCCGCGCCTTGATCCCGTTGATCGGGTTCACCGACGCCGGGGACGGGTTGACCTTCGCGCTGCCGCCGCCGATGTTCTGCGGGTCGATCCCGTCGCCGCCGGACAGCGCGATCGACTTGGTCGACGTGGTGAGCGGCAGGACGCCGTTGTTCTTCAGCAGCACCGACCCGGCCGCCGCGACGTCCCGCGCGGTGGCGACGTTCGCGGCGTTGGTCACGACGGAAGCGGGTGTCCCCCGCCGGGCCCGGTCGAACACGCCGAACTTGACCATCTGGGTCAGCACCCGCCGGACCATGTCGTCGACCCGCGCCTGCGTGACTTCACCGCGGGAGACGGCGTCGAGCAGGCCCTGGCCGAAGAACGCGCCGCCGGGCATCTCCATGTCGAGCCCGCCGTTGGCCAGCTGCCGCGGGCCGCCGGTCGCCGAGCCCCAGTCCGAGCCGACGAAGCCGCCCCAGTTGGCGTCCTGCTTGATCGCGGTCGTGAGCACACCGCTGCTCTGGCAGGCCGGGACGCCGTTGATCTGGTTGTAGGCGCACATCATCGACGCGACCTGCCCCTGGCTCGCGACCTGCTGGAACGCCGGCAGGTACAGCTCGTGCAGGGTGCGGTCGTCGATGATGACGTTGTCCGACGGCGTCCCCCGCGACGCCCCGGCCTCGACGTTGTAGGCCGCCGCGTGCTTGGCCTGCGCCATCACACCCTGGCTCTGGATGCCCTGGATCGTCGCGGTCCCGGCCGCCCCGGCGAGGTACGGGTCCTCGGCGTAGGTCTCGAAGTTGCGGCCCCAGCGCGGGTCGCGGACCAGGTTGATCGTCGGGCCGAGGGCGATGTCGACGCCCTTCCCGGCGAACTCGGCGCCCATCGCGGAGCCGTACCGGTTCATCAGGCCGGTGTCCCAGGTCGCCGCCGCCGACACCGGCGCCGGGAACTGGGTGACGCCGTCGAGGCCGTCACCGACCCCGGCTGGGCCGTCCTGCAAGCCGAGTGCCGGGATGCACAGCTCGGGCACAGCGTCGGTGTTGCCGATGTACGGCCCGGTCGCGCCGTTGCCGTGCAGCACCTTGATCTTCTGCTGTGCGGTCATGGCCGCCATGAGCTGGTTGACGCGGTCCGCGACCGGCGCGGTGGAGCCGACCCACGGGCAGCCACCAGGGTTGGTCGGCGTGGTCGTCGGCGGCGCGCTGTCACTGGTGCGCACCGCGAACTCCCACAGCGAGATCCCCCACTGCGTCGCCCGGGCAGTGGCGTTGAGCCGGACGTACCTCGCGGTACCGGACACGGCCGGGTGCTCGGTGCCGCCCGCGCCGGTCACGGTCGCCGCCGTGGTCCACGACGAGCCGTTGGTGGACAGCTGGATCGTGTACGCGCTCGCGTACGCGGCTTCCCACGTCAGATCGACGCCGCAGACCGGGCGTGAGCTGCCGAGATCGACCTGGATCCACTGCGGGTCCGTCGCCAGGCTGGACCAGCGCGTCCCGAGGTCGCCGTCGAAGGCCGCGGACACCGGGAAAGCGTCGGACTGGACACTGGAGGCAGTTCCGGGCTGCCGCAGCGCCGCGTTCGCGCTGCCGCACGCCTGCGCCGAACCGTCACCGAAGACCTGGAACTCCCACAGCGAAACGCCCCACTGGGTCGCGCGCTGGGTGGTCGTGAGCCGCACGTACCGGCCGGTGCCCGACACCGGCAGCGTCTGCGTGCCGCCGGTGCCCGTCGTCGTCGAGTACACCGTGGACCATTGGCTGCCGTCGGCCGACGCCTGGATCGTGAACGCCTTCGCGTAGGCCGCCTCCCACTGGAGCACGACCTGGTCGAGGGTGTGCGACCCGCCGAGGTCGACCTGCAGCGTCTGCGGGTCGGCCGCCAGGCTCGACCAGCGCGTACCCGGGTCGCCGTCCACCGCGGCGCCGGCCGGGAAAGCGGCGTTTTCGGTGGAGGACGCGGTCACCGTGTGCCCCTGCGAGAGCAAGGTGGGTGCCGCCTGAGCCGTGAACAGTGGTGCGGTCAGCAGTCCCGCCGCGACCACCGCGCCCGTGACGAGCGCGAGCCGTCGCCTCATTGGTAGACCCGCACGTAGTCGACGACCATGTCCTGCGGCAGCACGGTCCCCGCTCCCGGCGGGCCGGGGAAGTCGCCGCCGATGGCGTTGTTGAGGATCAGGAAGAACGGGTGGTCGTACACCCACGGCCCGCGCGTGCTCTCCACGGTGTCGCGGTTGATCGTCTCGAACGCGTTCCCGTCGACGTAGAAGGTCATGTGCGACGCGTCCCAGTCGAGGCCGAACTTGTGGAACCCGGCGGAGACGTCCTGGCCGAGGTCCAGGGGCGCGCCGATGCCGCCGGCACCGTTGTAGGCCGGGGCGTGGATGGTCGAGTAGGCCAGGTTCGGCGACTTCCCGACGTGCTCCATGATGTCGATCTCACCGCAGTTCGGCCACGGCGTGCCGTTGAAGAAGTTCGCGCCCAGCAACCAGAACGCGGGCCAGAGCCCCTGCGTGCCGGACACCTTGATGTTCGCCTCGACGTGCCCGTAGGTGAAGCTGAACTTGCCCGCGGTGTTGATCCGGCCCGAGGTGTACTGGCAGGTGCCGCTGCCGCTGATCGGGTCAATTGGGCACGCCGACCCCGGGGTGGCTTCGCGGCGGAGCTGGATGACGAGGTCGCCGCGGCCGTCCTGCTTGGCGTTGTTGTTGTTCGTGTAGTACTCGAGCTCGTTGTTGACGCCCGGACCGGTCTCGGCGGTCCACTTGCTCGCGTCCGGGCCCGCGCCCGAGGCGCCGTTGAACTCGTCGCTCCAGACCAGCGTGCCCGGGAAGTGCGGGGCCGGCGGGGCGGGCGGCGGAGTCGTCGGGTTGCCACCGGTGCCGTAGACGTCGAAGCCCCACAGCGAATAGCCGTAGCCGTTGGAGCGCGCGGTGCCGTACATCCGGACGTACCGGCCGCTGCCGTTGACAGTCAGCGTCTCCTTGAAGCCCTTGCCGGTGGTCGTCGAGTAGAGCGAGGTCCAGTTCGCGTTGTCGTTCGAGACCTGGAGCTGGTACGCGACGGCGTAGGCGGGATCCCACTGCAGGACGACCTGGTGCACGGCCGCGGTGGCACCGAGGTCGACGGTGATCCAGCCCGGGTCGACCCAGCCGGTGGTCGCGCTGGTCGCCCAGCGCGTCGCCGGGTCGTGGTCGAACGCCTTGGCCGGGAGACAGCCCGGGCAGGCGCCGTCGTCCTGGTAGGAGGAGGCCGTGCCGGACTTGCCGTAGGACAGCAGGACGTCGCCGGGTTGGGTCGTGCCGCCTCCGCCGTAAACCTGGAACTCCCACAGCGAGTAGCCGTATTGCGTCGCGCGCTGGGTGCCGGTGAGCCGGACGTACCGGCCGCTTCCGGTGACGGTCAGCGTCTGGGTGCCGCCGGTGGCGGTGGTCGTCGAGTAGAGGGTGGTCCAGGTGGCGCCGTCGGTGGACGCCTGGAGCGTGAAGGCCTTGGCGTAGGCGGCTTCCCAGTTCAGCACGACCTGGGACAGCTGCTGGGTGGAGCCGAGGTCGATCTGCAGCGTCTGCGGGTCGCTGAACGCGCTGGACCAGCGGGTGCCGGGGTCGCCGTCGACCGCGGCACCTGCCGGGAACGCGGCGGACTCGGTCGAGGACGCCGTCACCGGGCGGCCTTGGGAGAGCAGGACGGGGGCGGCCTGCGCCACCGGCGCGGGGAGCAGGGCGGCCAGGGTCAGGGCGAGGACGGCGAGAACCCGGGTTCTCGGCATGCGGCGTTGCATGGGCACCTCCACGGCGAACCGGCGCCGGGACGGCCTTGCCCCGGCGCGGATCGGCTCACGTGGTCGCCGGCGCGGGTGTGGGGCCCGCCCGTCGGCACGCTCTTAGTTCAGGATATAAATAAAGAGCCGTAAAATGTCAACGACGCTGCGCCGGACGGTCGCGGACCACCCCGGACACTGGTCCGGGAGAACGAATCCGCGCCGGAGCCTTGACTACGCCGACACGCGCGCTGTTAACTTCGAACCGCTGGTCGGAACCGGTTCCGTGACCGCCACCCGGGATCGTTCCACCGCGACACGCACCTCTTTCGGGCTGACCGGTTCGCGCCGTCGCACCCACCCCGGCACCGCTCCACCGGCTCACGGCGCCGGGCGGGGCGCCGGACGCGAACCCGTCGCACCACCCGACGCCGGCGCGAGCTGTGGGGCTCGCCCGGTCCGCCGCCGCCCGGCGCTGCCGCGCGGCCCTTCTCCACGTCCTCCCCGATCAGCAGGCAGGCAGATGAGATCAACGACGTTCTCCCCGGTACACCGCCTCCTCGTCCTCGCGACCACCCTCGCCACCGCGGTGACCACCGCCGTGGTGGTCGGCTCCGCGCCGGCGCAGGCCGCCGCGTGCGGGACCACGAACCTCGCGCAGGGCCACCCCGCGACCGCGTCCTCGACCGAGAACGGCGGAACCCCCGCGTCCGCCGCGGTCGACGGCAACTCCGGAACGCGCTGGTCCAGCGCGTTCAGCGACCCGCAGTGGCTGCAGGTCGACCTGGGTTCCGCGCAGCAGCTCTGCGACGTGGTGCTCAGCTGGGAAGCCGCGTACGCGACCGCGTTCACCGTCCAGCTGTCCGCGGACGCGAACAGCTGGACGACGGCGTACTCGACCACGACCGGCACCGGCGGCACGCAGACCGTGGCCGTCACCGGCACGGCCCGCTACCTGCGGGTCAACGGCACCCAGCGGGCGACCGGCTACGGCTACTCCCTCTGGGAAGTCGCCGTGCACGGCACCGGCGGCGGGACGACCATCCCGCCGACCGACCCGCGCAACCCGGACCTCGGGCCGAACGTGTCGGTGTTCGACCCGTCGACCCCGGCCGCGACGATCCAGAACCGGCTGACGCAGCTGGCGAACCAGCAGCACACCAACCAGTTCGGCAACGAGCGCTACGCCGTGCTGTTCAAGCCGGGCAACTACAACGCCGACGTCAACCTCGGCTTCTACGAGCAGGTGGCGGGCCTCGGCCTCTCCCCCGACGACGTCAACCTCAACGGCCACGTCCGCGTCGAGGCGGACTGGCTGCAGCAGGGTGACAACCCGGCCAACAAGGGCAACGCGACGCAGAACTTCTGGCGCTCCGCCGAAAACCTGTCGGTGACGCTGCCGGCCGGGCAGGTCGAACGCTGGGCCGTCGCGCAGGCCGCGCCCTACCGCCGGATGCACCTCAAGGGCAGCCAGATCCAGCTGTGGAACGGCGGGGACGGCTGGGCCAGCGGCGGCCTGATCGCCGACAGCAAGATCGACGGGCAGGCCGTTTCCGGCTCGCAGCAGCAGTTCCTGACCCGCAACAGCGAGCTGGGCAGCTGGGCGGGCGGCGTCTGGAACATGGTGTTCGTCGGCTCGACGGGGACGCCGCCGGCGTCGTTCCCGAACCCGCCGGAGACGGTCGTCGGCCAGACGCCGGTGATCCGCGAGAAGCCGTTTCTCTACGTCGACGGTTCGGGCAGCTACAACGTGTTCGTCCCGGCACTGCGGCAGAACTCGTCGGGCACCAGCTGGGGCCACGGCGCCCCGGCCGGGCAGTCGATCTCGCTCAGCGAGTTCTACGTCGCGCATCCGTCCGACTCGGCCGCGACGATCAACGCGGCACTGGCGGCGGGCAAGAACCTGCTCGTCACGCCGGGCGTGTACCACCTCGACCAGGCGTTGAACGTCACGCGCCCGGACACCGTGGTGCTCGGCCTCGGCCTGGCGACGCTCATGCCCACCAACGGCACCGCGGCGATCACGACGTCCGATGTGGACGGTGTCAAGATCGCCGGCCTGCTGATCGACGCGGGCGCGGTGAACTCGCCGGTGCTCGTCCAGGTCGGCCAGCCCGGCTCGAACGCCAACCACGCGGCCGACCCGACGTCGCTGCACGACGTGTTCTTCCGGATCGGCGGCGCGGCCGTCGGGAAGGCCACGCAGACGCTGGTGGTCAACTCGAACAACGTCATCGGCGACCACATGTGGCTGTGGCGCGGTGATCACTCGAACGGCGTCGGCTGGAACGTCAACACCGCGGCGAACGGCCTGGTGGTCAACGGCGCGAACGTCACGATGTACGGCCTGTTCGTCGAGCACTACCAGCAGTACGAGGTGCTCTGGAACGGCAACGGCGGGCGGACGTACTTCTTCCAGAACGAGATGCCGTACGACCCGCCGGACCAGGGCTCCTGGTCCAGCGGCGGCGGGCGGCAGGGCTGGGCGGCGTACAAGGTGGCCGACTCGGTGACCAGCCACGAAGGGTGGGGCCTGGGCAGCTACTGCTTCTTCCAGACCAATCCGTCCATTGTGGCCGGTCATTCCTTCGAGGTGCCGAACAACGGCGGAGTGCGGTTCCACAACCTGGTCTCGGTGTCGCTCGGCGGCGTGGGCACGATCGCCCACGTCATCAACGACAGCGGTGACCCGGCGAACACGGCCCACCAGGTGAGCCCGTTAGTCAGCTACCCGTAAACGCACTTTCACGTGAAAGTGCCCACCTGGGGCCGAAGCTTTCACGTGAAAGTGGCACGCTGCAGGGCCCGGCCGATGTCCGCCGGGTCCTGCAGCACCGCGGCGACGTACGCGTCCGGGCGGACCAGCCAGGCTTCGCCCGGGCGCGCGCCGAGCACGCCGCCCACCGGGATCTCCACCGACCGCACTCCCCCGGCGTCGACGCCGGGGGTCGTCAGCAGCAGGAACCCTTCGCGCGCCAGGTCGCGCAACCGTCCACCCGGGACGACGGTGACATCGGGCAGCAGCACCCCGGGCCCGGGCGGCGGCAGCGTCCCCCGCGGCGGGCGGCCGGCGAACGGCCGTCCCGGATCCGGCGTGGTGAGCGGGGAGCCGGCGTACCAGAACGGCTCGGCGAGCCGGCCCGAGTCGACCTCGGCGTGGACGCCACCGGCCAGCACCTCGGCGCGGCGTTCGCGGCGCGCTTCGTCCTGGGGCACCAGGAAGTCCATCGTCGCCGTCGTCACCTCGGCGTTCTCCACCGCGGCCGCGTGCCGCTCCGCGTGGTAGCTCTCCAGCAGTTCCTCCCCCGCGTGCCCGCGCAGGACCCAGGCCAGCTTCCACGCCGCGTTCTCCGCGTCGGCCACGCCCGAGTTGAGCCCGCGCGCCCCGAACGGCGCGACCAGGTGGGCGCAGTCCCCCGCCAGCAGGACCCGCCCGGTCCGCATCCGCTCGACCAGGCGCGTGTGGAACCGGTACACCGAACGCCAGACGACCTCGTAGGGCCGGTCGCCGAGGATCGCCCGGATCCGCTTGTCCAGGGCGCCGCCGGTTTCCTCCGCGGCGAGGTCGTAGTCCTCCGGGACCTGCCAGTCGATGCGGAACTGCGAGCCGGGACACGGGTGGATCAGCACCTGGCGGCCGGGGTTCCACGGCGGGTCGAAGTAGAACCGCCGCTCGGCCGCCCAGCCCGGCAGGTCGGCGCGGATGTCGCAGATCAGGAACAGGTCCCGGAACGACACCCCTTCGAGGTGCTGCCCGAGCGCCCGCCGCACGACCTCGCCGCGGGCGCCGGTCGCGGCGATCGCATAGTCGGCCTCGATCCGGCGTGGCCCGGCCACAGTCTCGCAGTGGATTTCGACGCAAGCTCCCTGGGTCAGCCCGGTGACGCGGTGGCCGCGGCGGACGTCGATCAGCGGCTGCTGCTCGATCAGCTCGTCGAGAACTTCCTCGACACGCGCCTGCGAGAGGTTGACGAACGGCGGCAGGGCCGAGCCGCCGTCGGGCAGGTTCAGCGAGAACAGCTCGGTGTCGCGGTGGAAGGTCCGCGCGGTCGTCCAGGTGAGGCCTTCCTCGGCGAGGCAGCCCGCGCCGAGCGACGCCCAGACGTCCAATGTGTCCCGTTGCTGGCAGATGGCCTTGGACCCCACGGGGTCGCGCACCTCGTGCTCGTCGACGAGCACCACGGGTACGCCCCAGCGCGCGAGCAGCAGCGCGGCCGTCTGGCCGACCGGGCCGCTGCCGAGGACCGCAACAGTCATCCTTGGAGCTGGTCCCAGACTTCGCGGTCGCGTTCGGCGGTCCACACCACCGGCCGTTCGATGCCGCCGAGCTCGTCCCACAGCCGGGAGACGTCGAAGGGCAGGCAGTGCTCGAAGATCGGCCATTGGCCGTACTGACCGACGAGGGCCGCGTGCGTGCGCTCGAAGGCGTCCTTCAGGGTGCCCCCGGCGTCGCGGGCCGCGCCGACCTCGCGGATCATCGTGTCCAGGAAGTGCCGGGTCTGGGCGATGGCGGCCTCGACGGCTCCGCGGCCCCGGCTCACGCCACCGCGGCCGCCGATCAGCGTCTCGGCCCCGAACGCGCCGACGTGGTCCAAAGTGGACGACGCCCAGTCGCGGTGGAAGGCGTCGCCGGTGTACAGCGCGGCTTCGGCTTCCACGAGGTCACCGGCGTAGAGGATCTGCTGACGCGGCAGCCAGGCCACGATGTCGCCCTCGGTGTGGCCGCGGCCGCAGTACTGGAGGACCAGGTCGCCGCGGTCGCCGCCGAGGTCGATGGTGAGCCGGTCGGAGAAGGTCAGCGTCGGCCAGGTCAGGCCCGGCACCGAGTCGGCGCCCTTCGCCAGCCGCGGCATCCGGCCGAACTCGCTCGCCCAGTCCTCCTTGCCGCGCTCGGCGACCAGCGCCCGGGTGTTCTCGTGCGCGACAATCACATCGGCGCCGAACGCCGACGCGCCGAGCACGCGCACCGCGTGGTAGTGGCTGAGCACCAGGTAGCGCACGGGTTTGTCGGTGTGCTCGCGGAGTTTCGCGAGCCACTCGCCCGCGGCGACCGGCGTCGCCAGCGCTTCGAAGCAGACGAGGAAGTCCTCGCCCTCGATGGCGCCGATGTTCGGGTCACCCTCGGCGGTCAGCGCGTAGACGCCGTCGTCCAGGACTTCCAGGGTTTGCGCTTTCTCCGCCAGGTCGGCCGAAGAGGCGAAGGCTTTCTTCGTCACGGCGAGCGCTCCTTCTGATCGTCAAAGGTTTGACTATCTCGCCGGTCACAGTAGCCCGCCGGGGCGGTGCGCGGAACCCTTGCGCCTAATCTGAGCCGCATGACCGACCGACCGGCCGAAGACCTGGACTACCTCTCGTTCGTCGACTACGCGATCGGGAAGACGAAGGCCGAGCTGCCGGACACCGACCCCGTCGCGATGCGCCTCGGCCTCACGCTGCACCGGCTGGCCGGCGCACTGGTCTACGACTGGGAGTCGACGGTGCACCGGCCGCGCGGCCTGAGCTGGGGCGGGTTCCGGGTGCTGTTCGTGCTGTGGCTTGCGGGCCCGCTGGAGTCCCGCCACGCGGCGCGCCTGGCCGGGATGAGCCGCGCTGCGGTGTCGGCGCTGGTCAAGACACTGGAGCGGGACGGGCTGGTGACGCGCACCCAGGTCCCTCGCGACCGGCGCGCGGTCCGGCTGGCGTTGACGGAACCGGGCCACGCGGCGGTGACGGACGCCTACCAGGCGCACAACGCGCGCGAGCAGGAGTGGGCGGCGTCGCTGACGCCGTCGGAGCAGACGGTCCTGATCGGACTGCTGGAGAAGCTCACCACGAGCCCGGCGGCCGCGGCGGCCCAGAGGCTGGCTTAGCTGGCCAATCCGGGCAGCGTGTGCCCGGTCTGCTCGGCTTTCGCGCGCAGGTACCGGACGTTGTTCTCGGTGGCGAAGACCCCGGTCGGCACCTGTTCGCGCACGACGATCCCGGCCTTGCGCAGCTGCGCGGCCTTGTCGGGGTTGTTCGAGAGCAGATCGACTTCGGTGGCACCCAGCGCTTCGAGCATCTGCGCGGCGACGGTGTAGTCGCGGGCGTCCTCGGGCAGGCCGAGCGCGGCATTGGCGGCGTAGGTGTCGAGGCCCTGGTCCTGCAGCGCGTAGGCGTCGAGCTTGTTGTAGAGGCCGATGCCCCGGCCTTCCTGGCGCAGGTAGAGCAGGTAGCCGCCGGTCGCGGAGATCCGTTCGACGGCTTCGGCCAGCTGAGGGCCGCAATCGCAGCGAGCGGACCCGAAGACGTCCCCGGTGAGACATTCGGAGTGCGGCCGCACGAGCGGCACGTCCCCGGGGGCGCCGAGCACGAAGGCGAGGTGCTCACCCCCGTCGGCGAGGCCCCGGAAGGTGACGGCATCGGCCTCGACCGCGACGCCGCCGTCGAGCCGCAGCGGAATCCGCACCCGCGTCCGCACCTCAGCCGTCATGCCTTCTCCCCTGCGATCGCCCACGTGATCGACCCTACCGGAAGTTCAAATTCGAACAGTCGGCGTTGTGTGCCGGGTCATTGCTTGATCGAACACCGGAAGGCGCGGCGTTCTTCCCGGCGCGGGTTCACCCGGAAAACCGGTGGCGGCACCCTCGTATCCTCAGCCCATGATCCCCGGTGCCACCGCCGCGTCCTTCCTGCTCGTCGTCATCCTCGGTGCGATGTCGCCGGGCCCCGACTTCGTCGTCGTCACCCGGTCCTCCCTCACCGGCGGCAAACGGGCCGGGATCGCCGCCGGGATCGGGATCTCGCTCGGGGTCTTCGCCTGGGTCGTCGCCATCGCCTTCGGGGTGGCCGCCGTGCTCACCGCCTCGGCCGTCGCCTTCAGCGTCGTCAAGCTCGTCGGGGCCGCCTACCTCGTCTTCCTCGGCGTCAAAGCCTGGCTTGCCGTGCGCCGTGGCGAATACCGGGACCTCGGGGAAACCCGCGACCGGCCGGCCCTCAAAGCCGGCGCCGCCTTCCGGCAGGGGCTCTTCACCAACCTGCTCAACCCCAAGGTCGCCGTCTACTTCCTGGCCCTGCTCCCCCAGTTCCTGCCCGCCGGCGGCGCCACCCTGCAGACCCTCGAACTCGCCGCCATCGCGACCGTCGGCACCGTCCTGTGGTTCGCGGCCCTCGCCCTCGTCGTCGGTGCGCTGAAACGGTTCTTCAGTGCTGGCCGTGTCCGGCGGGGCCTCGACGCCGTGCTGGGCAGTGTGCTCGTCGCGCTCGGGGTGAAGGTCGCCGCCGAAACGGCTTGAAGGGCCCGCCGCGGCGGGCCCCCGACCGTCACAGCTTGTCGGCCGCCAGCAGCGTTCCCTCCACCCGGGCCCGGATCTTCGCGAACGCGATGTCGCGCGAAGTGGACGTGTCGTCCGCGAACGGCGAGAACCCGCAGTCGTCGCACGTGCCGAGCCGGTCGGCAGGCAGGTACTTCGCCGCCGCGAGCACGCGGTCGCGGACCTCCTCCGGCGTCTCCACCCGCGGGTCGATCGGGTCGGTCACCCCGACGAAGATCCGCTGGTCCGCCCCGAGGTTGTCCCGGATCACCTCCAGCGCCGCGGCCGGCTCGGCCTCGCTCGCCAGCTGGACGTAGAAGTTGCCCGCCTTGAGCGAGAACAACGCCGGCAGCAGGCCCGCGTAGTCGACGTCGAGGCTGTGCACCGAGTCCTGGTCGCCGCCCGGGCAGGTGTGGACGCCGATCTTCGCGCGTTCCTCCGCCGTGAACCTCTCCAGCACGGCGTTGTTGAGGTCGACGAACTGCCGCAGCAGCCCACCGGACGGGTCGAGCTTGAGCGACAGCCGCCCTTCGGTGAAGTCGATCTGCACGCTGTGCGCCCCCGCGTCGAGGCTGCGCCGGATGTCCGCCTCGGCCTCGTTCACCAGGTCGGCGACGAACTGCTCCTGCGAGTACCCGTCGATGCCGTCGCCCGGGTAGATCAGCGAGATCGCGGACGCCGCGATCACGGCCTGCTTGACCGGTTTGTCCGTGAGTGCCTTGGCCCGCGTCAGGTACTCGTCGGCATGGGTCGCGTAGCGGAACGGGCCCGCGGTCAGCCGCGGCAGCTGCCGGGTGTGCCCGTCGGCGAACGGGATGACGACGCCGTCCGGCGCCAGCGCGGTCAGCCCGGCGAGCGGGTACGTCGCGAAGCTCGGCTTGCCCTGCTCGCCGTCGGACACGACCGGCGACCCGGTCTCCTCGAACCGGCTGATCGTGTCGGCCAGCGCCCGGCTCTCCAGTCCGGCGAGCTCGGTGGCGTCGATCCGTCCGGCGGCGAACGCCCCGAGCCCTTCGATGAGGTACTCGGGGCGCGGGATGCTGCCGATCGGTTCGGTGGGCAGGGTCATGGAGTCCTCCGCTGTTTGAAGGTCCAGACCGGTCTCGAACCGGCGCGAAGCCGGCCTGACCGGCCTCGTGTCAGGCGAACCTAACGCGCCGCCGGGCGGTCACCGAGCGCAGATCACCCGGTCGGAGCAGTGAAAAGCACGAAACAAGAAGTCATTTGGCGGTTAGCCGGGAGGACTATTGGGTATTCGCTACGGCGACACGGCGGGTTCGGCGCCGAAGGAGTACCCCGATGCTCAGTCACCACGATCGCACCGAGCTGGAGAAGATCGAGCGCAACCTCGAGCTCAGTGACCCCGACCTGGCCACCGCCCTGCGCGACGGCAAGCGCCCGAAGTCGCGCGCGCTCCGCAGTGCCCTCCTGATCGCCGTCGACGTCGTCGCGGTGACCCTGCTGGTCCTCGGGCTGGTCCTGCCCGATCCCGGCGTCACGCTCTGCGGGATCCTCGCGCTGACAGGCACCGTCTGGACCCACGTGGCGCGCCACCGCATCTGAGGCACACTGGGCCTCGTGAAGTGGGTCCTGCACGTCGACCTCGACCAGTTCATCGCCGCGGTCGAGATCGCCCGCCGGCCGGAGCTGCGCGGGAAGCCCGTGGTCGTCGGCGGCAACGGCGACCCCACCGAACGCGCCGTCGTCGCGACCGCGTCCTACGAGGCCCGCGAGTTCGGCATCCAGTCCGGCATGCCGCTGCGGATCGCCGCCAAGCGCTGCCCGGACGCCGTCTTCCTGCCCAGCGACCCGCCGGCCTACCTCGAGGTGTCCGAGCACGTGATGGCCGCGGTGCGCGAGTTCCCGGTCGTCGTGGAGGTGCTGGGCTGGGACGAGGCGTTCGTCGGGGCCGAAACCGACGACCCGGAGGCCCTGGCGGCCTCGATCAAGGAGGCCGTGGCGCGCGAGACCGGGCTGTCGTGCGCGGTCGGCATCGGTGATAACAAGCTGCGCGCCAAGCTCGCCACCGGCTTCGGCAAGCCGGGCGGGATCTTCCGGCTGACGCAGGAGAACTGGTGGGACGTGATGGCCACGCGCCCGACCGACGCGCTGTGGGGCATCGGCGGCAAGACCACCAGGAAGCTCGCCGAGCTGGGCATCCACACGGTCCTGGACCTGGCCGGCGCGGACGTCGCGGCGCTGGCCGCGCGGTTCGGCCCGAAGACCGGCCCGTGGCTGCGCCTGCTCGGCGGCGGGATCAGCGACGCGGAGGTGAGCGCGACGCCGTACGTGGCCCGCTCCCGCAGCCGCGAGACGACGTTCCAGCGTGACCTCACCGACCCGGCGGAGATGGCCGCGGAGGTGTCGGCGCTGGCCAAGCGCGTCTGGCAGGACGTCCTCGACGAAGGCCGCCCGGCCGCGCGGGTCGCGGTGAAGGTGCGGTTCGTGCCGTTCCTGACCCACACGCACAGCATCACGTTGCCGGAGCCGACGTCGGACGCGGCGGAGATCGACCGCGCGGCGCAGGAGGTGCTGGGGATGTTCGAGCTGACCCGCGCGGTGCGGCTGCTGGGGGTGCGGGCGGAGTTCCTCCGGGAGGACTAGAACTCTTCCGGCAGGGGCAACGGCCGGTCCGGGTCCAGGTCCACCCCGCCCGCCCGGAGCGTGTGGTCGAGCATCGCCCAGATCGTGCCGCTCAGCTGGGCGGTCAGCTGGTCGAGGCTGAGCGTGCCCGGGTGGTCGAGCCAGCGGGTCGTCGCCGACTCGACGTAGCCGACCAGCCCGAACGCGATCGTGTCCGCCGGGGCGGGGTCCAGGCCGAACGCCGTCAGGTAGCCGGTGAACAGGCGGCTGAGGTGGCGGGCGATCGTGCCGCGGACGTCCGCCGGGCCCGGGGCCGCCCGCGCGAGGTAGCGGTGCAGGTGGAGGTGCTCGGTCAGCCAGCGCAGGTGCGTCGCGATCACCGTCGAGATCATCTCGTTCGGCGAACCCGAGGGATGCCAGAGCGGCCCGAGTTCCGCGGTCACCAGCTCGGCCGCGCGCTCGGCGATCGCCCGCTGGAGGTCGGGGGCGCCGTCGAAGTGCTTGTACAGACGGGTGCGGGCCACGCCGGCGCGCTCGGCGATCTGCTCGGTCGAGACGTCGGGGCCGTGCTCGGCGATGGCTTCGAGGGCCGCGTCGACGAACTCGGCCCGCCGCCGCTCCTGCTGGCCCGCCCAGCGCGCCGCCCGCCCGTCGACCTTGGTCACGGCGGAAGCCTACTCACGGCCCACGAGCCGGTGTACGCTGCCGAAGTACCTAGTACAGCGTGTACCCCCTACTTCCGGAGGTCGCCATGGGCGTCGAGGCCCAAGACCGGGATGTGACCGCGGCTCGCCTGCTCAAGAGCTCCGCGAAGAACTCCTACGACCCGTACGTCGACATCGACTGGACCGCGCCGCTCGCCGAGGGCAAGGCGTACATGCCGCTCGATCGCGTCTCCCTCTACGGCACCGACCTCTGGGCGCGGCTGACGCCGGAGCAGCGGATCGAGCTGTCCAAGCACGAGATCGCCAGCATCATGAGCGTCGGCCTCTGGTTCGAGATCGTCCTGATGCAGCTGCTCGCGCGGTACGTCTTCGACCTCGACGCGCGCACCGAACACGCGCAGTACGCCATGACCGAGATCGGCGACGAGACCCGGCACTCGGTGATGTTCGCCCGCACCGCCGACCGGCTCGGCGTGCCGCGCTACGGCGTCCCGAAGGTCGTGCACCGCGCCGCGAAGGTGTTCGGCGCGACCGCCGCCGGACCCTCGATGTTCGCCAGCGTGCTGGTCGCCGAGGAGACCACCGACCGGCTGCAGCGCTCGATGATGGACGACGACGGCATCCAGCCGCTGATCCGCTCGGTCAACCGCATCCACGTCGTCGAGGAGGCCCGGCACGTCCGGTTCGCCAAGGAGGAGGTGCTGCGGGAGACGCCGAACCTGTCGAAGGCGGCGCTGCAGCGGCACCGGCTGCGCACGGCGCTCGTCGCGTTCGGCGTCATCGACAGCATGGTCGACCCGCGGATCTACCGCAGCGTCGGGATCGACCCGCGCGAAGGCCGGGCCGCGGCGCTCGCGAACCCGCACTTCCACGAAACCCGCCGCTGGATGGCCGAGAAGATCGTCCCGTTCCTGCGCGAGGCGGGGCTGATCGGCGGCCGGTCCGAGGGCATTTGGCGGCGCGCGCATCTCATCTGAGTCCCTGTCCGCGAAATTCCCTTCCCGCCGGATGTCGGTTTCCGCCACGATTCCCCCGTGACCGAGGGCATCTCGCAGGACTTCCCCGCCGGGCCGCCGCCCGCGCCGCAGACGCAACCGCCGGTGCCGCAGCCCGTGCCACGCCCGCCGCTCGCCCGGCCGCTGGTCGTCGGCCTGCTCGGCGTCGTCGCAGGCGCGGTCCTGGTCGGCGTGCCGTGGCTGGTGCTGAGCCTGTTCGGCGACGAGCCGAGCGGCAGTGCGCTGACCGCGCCGAAGGCACTGGGCGGGCTCAGCCGGGCCCAGGACGCGATCGCGAAGGTCGACTCCGTGCGCGGCAAGGCGACGATCGACCGCATCGACAAGACCGACCGGGAGACGGCGTCCCGGGTCTCGGCGGCCTACGACGGCGCGGGCGCGGTGGTGCAGCAGTACCAGGACGAGGGGCTGTTGCGCTCGTTCCAGCTGGTCGCCGTGCGCGCGCCCTCGCCGGAGCTGTTCGCGCCGTACGAAGACGTCCAGGCCCTCGGCGTGGCCGCGCCGGGCACGGACCTGGTGCGCGTCGGCGCCGTGCAGTGCCTGGTGCACAACGACCCGGCCGCGCCCGGCTCGACCCCGGACCCGGAGCGCTCGTTCGTGCTGAACTGCCAGCGCACCGGACCCGGCCTGACCGTCACGGTGCGGAGCATGGGCACCGAAGGCAACCGCGACCCCCAAGAGCTGGCCGGCATCGTCGAGCAGGCGTGGCGGGAGCTCGCGTGACGACCGTCCGCGCCGCCCGGGCCGACGACGAAGCCGCGCTCGCGAAGCTCGACGAGCGCACCTGGACCTCGCTGGTGTCCCCCGCTCCCCCGCCGCCGCCCGGCACGCCGTTCTTCGACGACGGCACCCGCCCCGAGGACGTCCTCGTCGCCGAACACGACGGCACGGTCGCCGGCTACGTCCGCCTCGACGACGGGTTCCCCATCCCCGCCCACCGGCACGTGCGGGTGATCGGCGGGCTCGCCGTCGACCCGGACCGGCGCCGGCTCGGCATCGCACGGCAGCTCGTCGACGCGGCGGTGGCCGAAGCGCGGCGGCGCGGGGCACGCAAGGTGACGTTGCGGGTGCTCGGTCACAACACCGCCGCCCGCCGGGTCTACGAAGGCTGCGGATTCGTCGTCGAAGGCGTGCTGCGGGCCGAATTCCACGTCGACGGCGCCGACATCGACGACGTTCTCATGGCCCGCACCCTCGCTTGACAGCTTCCCGGCGGCTTTGCCATCCTGGTCGTGGGCCGAGAGGCGCTGCGACGGAACTCTTTCCGCCACGCTCGGCCCGGACCACGACTCCAAGGGCGCCTCCCGCGAGGGAGGTGCTTTTTTGTCGTTCCGTCACGCCTCCCGAGCGGTCCGCAACCAGCAGTCAGGAAAGAGCTCGAGGAATGAGTGACAAACTGCAGACCCGCAATGGTCTCGACTTCGCCGTCGCCGACCTGTCCCTCGCCGAGGCCGGCCGCACCCAGCTGAGGCTGGCCGAGCACGAGATGCCCGGCCTGATGGCGATCCGCCGCGAGTACGCCGCCGCTCAGCCGCTGAAGGGCGCGCGCGTCGCCGGGTCGCTGCACATGACCGTGCAGACCGCCGTGCTCATCGAGACGCTCGTCGCGCTCGGCGCCGAGGTGCGCTGGGTGTCCTGCAACATCTTCTCCACCCAGGACGAGGCCGCCGCCGCGGTCGTCGTCGGGCCGGAGGGCACCGTCGACGCCCCGGCGGGCACGCCGGTGTTCGCGTGGAAGGGCGAAACGCTCGAAGAGTACTGGTGGTGCACCGACCGGCTCTTCGCCTTCTCCGGCGGGCAGGCGCCGAACATGATCCTCGACGACGGCGGCGACGCGACCCTGCTCGTCCACAAGGGAGTCGAGTTCGAAGCCGCGGGCGCGGTCCCGCAGCCGTCCGAAGAGGACCCGGAGGAGTACCGGATCGTCCTCGACACCCTGCGCGCGAGCCTCGCGGCCGACGGCGACCGCTTCACCCGCATGGCCAAGGAAATCCGCGGTGTCACCGAGGAGACGACCAACGGCGTCAAGCGGCTCTACAAGCTCGCCAAGGACGGCGAGCTGCTCTTCCCCGCGATGAACGTCAACGACTCCGTGACGAAGTCCAAGTTCGACAACAAGTACGGCATCCGGCACTCCCTTGTGGACGGACTGAACCGGGCCACCGACGTGATGATCGGCGGCAAGCGCGTCCTCGTCTGCGGCTACGGCGACGTCGGCAAGGGCGCGGTCGAGGCGCTGCGCGGCCAAGGCGCCCGGGTCTCGGTCACCGAGATCGACCCGATCTGCGCGCTGCAGGCGGCGATGGACGGGCTCGACGTGGTGGAGCTGGACGACGTCGTCGAGACGGCCGACATCTTCATCACCACCACCGGCAACTTCGGCATCATCTCAGCCGAGCAGATGAGCCGGATGAAGCACAACGCGATCGTCGCGAACGTCGGGCACTTCGACAACGAAATCGACATGGCCGGGCTGGCGAAGCTGCCGGGGATCACGAAGAACGAGATCAAGCCGCAGGTGCACGAATGGACGTTCCCGGACGGCCACGCGATCATCGTGCTTTCCGAAGGCCGCCTGATGAACCTCGGCAACGCGACCGGCCACCCGTCGTTCGTGATGTCGAACTCGTTCACCAACCAGGCCATCGCGCAGATCGAGCTGTTCGCCAAGCCCGGCGAATACGCCACCGACGTCCACCGGCTGCCGAAGCACCTCGACGAAAAGGTGGCCCGGCTGCACCTGGACGCCCTCGGTGTGAAACTCACCAAGCTCTCGAAGGCGCAGGCGGAGTACATCGGCGTCGACGTCGAAGGTCCGTACAAGCTCGACCACTACCGGTACTGACCCGAGATTGCTCCATTTGACGCAGTTTGCGGCACCGGGAAAGTGGCCATCCTCCCCGTGACAGCGCATCCGCCCGACCGGTACGGCGGACGGGTCCCATGCGAAGGAGTGTGTGTCAAAGTGATCGTTCTCGGTGTAATTCTCCTCATCATCGGGTTCATCGTGGGTATCCCGGTGCTTTACACCATCGGCATCATTCTCGCGGTGGCCGGCGTGGCACTGGCCATCCTCGGTGGCACCGGCCGCCGGGTCGGTGGGCGTGCGCACTGGTACTGATCCACGAACTCGCGAACGGCCTGGTACGGCGTCAGCAGCAATGCTCGCCGCGCCAGGCCGTTCGGCCTTCTTTCACCGCCACGAAGGCGATGGCGAGGGCCACGAGCGGATCGGCCCACCACCAGCCCCAGAGGGCGTTGAGCAGCAACCCCGCCAGCAGGACCGCGGAAAGGTAAGTGCAGAGCAAAGTCTGCCGCGAATCCGCGACCGCGCTGGCGGATCCCAGCTCCCGTCCCGTTCGCCGCTGGGCGGCGGACAGGGCGGGCATCACGACGAGTGAAACCGCCGCGAGGACGACCCCGGTGACCGAGCTTTCCGGTGCCGCCGCGGTGAAGAACGTCCGCACCGACTCCGCCGTCACATAGGCGGCCAGTGCGAAGAACGAAAGCGCGATCAACCGCAGCGCCCGCCGTTCGCGGGCTTCCGGGTCGCGGCCCGAGAACTGCCAGGCGACCGCGGCCGCCGAAGCGACTTCGACGATCGAGTCCAGGCCGAAGCCGATCAGCGCGCCGGATGAGGCTTCGGTGCCGGCCGTCAGCGCGACGGCCGCTTCGACGACGTTGTAAGTAATGGTCGCCGCCACGAGCAGCCGGACCCGGCGCACGAGCAGCGGCCGGCGGTCCGGGGCCACCGTGACAGTGACCGGTGCGCAGCAGCCGTCGGAGCACTCGCCGCTCGTCATGCCGGTTCGCATTCGTCCCGCGGCTCGACCGCCAGCACGACCTGGACGAGTTCGCGCAGCGCGCGGGCCAGGTGCGCGTCGGCGATCTCGTACCGCACCTGACGGCCCTCGTAGCCCGCCACGACGAGCCCGCACCCCCGCAGGCACGAAAGGTGGTTCGAGACGTTCGAGCGGCTCAGCCCGAGTTCGCCGGCGAGGCGCCCGGGATAGGCGGGACCGTCCAGCAGCGCGGTCAGGATCCGGCAGCGGGTCGGGTCGGACAGGGCGCGCCCGATGCGGGCCAGCGCCGACTCCCGCGTCTCACAGGTCACCATGCACTGAACTGTACATCAGCGGCTGACATATCCACACGGGACACCGCGGACATTAAAGGGTCCTCCGGCTCCGAGGGGGAGGGAGAGCCGAAGGACCCCGTTAGTGTTAGCACATCGCCAAGCCCGTGTACACAGCTGCATACACGATCGTGTCAGGTGCTTGACCGGTTCCTGACGCCGTGAAGGCCTCCCCGGCCGGCGCGCAGCCGACCGGAAAGGCCTTCACGGATCCTGGCGGGAGGCTCAGGAAGCTTGACGCAGCCAGGGTTTTCCCGGTTCGGCCGCGCAGCCGCACCCGCGGCCGAGGGCCTGGCAGTCGACGATCAGCGCGTGCCGGACGCGGTCACCGTCCCCACAGGCCGGTTCGGTGCACTCGGCGAATCCGCCTTCCGGGTGCACCACCAGCGTGCCGTGGCAGTGATCGATCCCCGCGCCACAAGAAGCGCACTCCATGACCGCTCCGCCTTCCCGCGTTCGTGCCCGGTGTGCTCGCACTCCTTGCCTACCACCGGAAAGCACCCGGACACGGGACCGCGACGGCGCGTGTCGGCACGACCACCCGGACGGGATCAGGCGGACTTCGGCGCCCGCTTCCGCGCGGCCGGCTTCTTCTTCGCGGCCGCCGGCGCCTCGTCCTCATCGGACTCATCCGAAGTGGACTTCGCCCCGCGGGACTTCTTCGCCGCGTCCACACTGGCCTGCAGCGCCGCCATCAGGTCGACGACGTCGGCCTTCGCGGTCACCGCCGCCGGCTTGGTCGTCTCCTCCCCCGCCACCTTGGCCTCGATCATCTCCTCGAGGGCCTCGCGGTAGTGGTCGCGGTACTTCTCCGGCTCGAACACCGGCTCGGCCAGCGAGTCGATCAGCGATCCGGCCATGGTCAGCTCCTGCGGCCGGATCTGCGGCGGGTCGTCGCGCAGGAAGGGGAAGTCGGGCTCGCGGACCTCGTCCGGCCACAGGATCGTCGTCATCACCAGCACGTCGGCGTGCACCCGCAGCACCGCCATGCTCTCCCGCTGCCGCACCGCGACCTTCGCGATCGCCACCTGGCTCGACTTGTGCAGCGCGTCGCGCAGCACGATGTACGGCTTCACCGCGTTCTTCTGCGGCTCCAGGTAGTACGTCCGGTCGTACTGGATCGGGTCGATCGACTCGATCGGCACGAACTCCAGGACGTCGATCGTGCGCTGCGAGGACAGCGGCAGCTCGGCCATCTCGGCGTCGGTGATCACGACCATCTCGCCGTCGGGCAGCTCGTAGCCCTTGGCGATCTCGGCGTAGGGCACCTCGGCGCCGTCGATCGTGCAGAACCGCTTGTACTGGATGCGGCCGCCGTCGGCCTCGTGCACCTGCCGGAGCGAGACGTTCTTGTTCTCGGTGGCCGCGTACAGCTGGATCGGAATGGACACCAGCCCGAACGAGACCGAGCCCTTCCACATCGCCCGCATGCCACACACCTTTCGCCTTCGCACTCACGCTACGTGACAAAGGTAGCCCGAAAAGCGCGACGGCGACAGCCCGGCGAGGCGACGATCTAGACCTCTGCCAGGTATTTCTCCCAGAGTGCGGGGTCCATGAACCAATGCTGGAAGTCCGTCGGATCGGTGAAACCGTTCGCGAACCGTCGTGCGACCGCCGGGTTCTGACCCGCGATCCCCAGGATCTGGAGCACGTGCGGAGGCGGCGGCTGGAGCAGCGCGTTCGTCCATTCGGTGACGTGCCGGGCGTACTCCCAGTAGCGCTCGAACGTCGCGTCCATCCACTCCGCGTCGAACGGCCGCTCGCCGCGCTCGACGATCGCGTCGAGGTAGGTCGCGGCGCAGTGGCTCGCGTTGTTCGAGCCCTGGCCGGTGATCGGGTCGTTGGCCACGACGACGTCGGCCATGCCCAGCACGGTCGCCCCGCCGGGCAGGGTGCCGACCGGGTTGCGGACCACCGGCGTGTAGCCGCCGGCCAGGGTGGCCTTCGCGTCGGTGAGCTCGGCGTCGCGGCTGCGCTCGTACTCCCACGGCACGAACTGCTTCATCAGGTCGAGGATCCGCGCGAAGTGCTCGGCCGGGCCCGGCCGGTCGTCGAAGCAGTCCAGCGGCCCGCCGGGCACGCCTTCGAAGAAGAGGATGTCGCAGTTCCCGCTCAGCGTGTACGCGGGGATCATGAACAGCTCGCCGACGCCGGGGACGATGTTGAAGCGCACCGCCATCTTGTCCGGGTGCTCCGGCCGCGGGCGCACGCCGTGGGCGTAAGCCAGCGACAGCGCGCGCATCGGCTTCGTGTACGGCGACCGCTCGGGCACGCGGTCGAACAGCTGGACCAGCTCGCCCTTGCCGGCCGAGATGATCACCAGGTCGTAGAGGCGGGCCAGGGCGTCCAGTTCGGACGTCATCACGCCGTGGATGACGAGCTTGCCGCCGCGGTCCTCGAACAGCTCGAGCCAGCCGGCCATCTTCACCCGCTGGTCGACCGACTGCGCGATGTGGTCCAGCTCGGCGAACCAGTCGAGCGCACGCCCGCCGTCCGGCGCGGCCACGGACACCCCGAGGCCTTCGACGTTCACGGTGTCGGCTTCCCACCGGTCGATGCCGAGGTCCCGCTCGTGCTGCAGCGCGTCGTGGAACATGCACTGCGTCGACATCACGCGCCCGTTCCGGATCTCCTCCGGCGTCCGCGCGGACATCACCGTGACGTCGAAGTCCTTGGCGAGCAGCCCGAGGGCCAGCTGCAGCCCGGACTGCCCGGCGCCGACGATCAGGACCTTGCGCATGAAGCTCTTCTCTCCTCGTGCGGGCGTGCGGGGTTCAGGCGTGCGGGGCGCTGCCGGCGAGCTCGCGGCCCGCCGGGCCGGAGAGCACCGCCAGCGACAGCGTGTGGCCGACCAACTCGGTCAGGGTGGCGATCGTCGAGGCGCGGTCGCGGGCGTCGCAGGTGACCAGCGGGACGGCCGGGTCGAGCGCGAGCGCGTCGCGCACCTCGTCGAGGTCGTGCACGGGCATGCCCTCGAACTGGTTGACCGCGACGACGAACGGCAGCTCCGAGTCGTTCTCGAAGTAGTTGATCGCCGCGAACGACTCGTCGATCCGGCTGGTGTCGACCAGCACGACCGCGCCGAGCGCACCGCGGCTCAGGTCGTCCCAGAGGAACCAGAACCGCGCCTGGCCGGGCGTGCCGAACAGGTACAGCAGCAGGTCCGGGCGCAGCGTGATGCGGCCGAAGTCCATCGCGACGGTCGTGGTCGACTTGCCGCCGGGCGGGATCTCGTCGACCCCTTGGCCGGCCTCGGTCATCCACGCCTCGTTGCTCATCGGTGGCACTTCCGACACCGACCCGACGAACGTGGTCTTGCCGACACCGAAGCCCCCGGCGACGACGATCTTCGCGGAGATCGTCAGCAGTTCGCCCTCAGGCGGGGAGCCGCTTGAGCCCATCAAGGATCCTCTCGAGCACGTTGGTGTCGTGGTGGTAGGCGTGCGCCGTGGGGTGGACGTACACCGCGCCCTGGGACGCGAGGTCGCCGATGAGCACCCGCACCACGCCCAGCGGCAGGTCCAGCCCGACCGACAGCTCGGCGATCGAGCACCGCGCCCGGGCGCGTTCGTAGAGCGAGCGCGACTCGGGCATCAGCGTGCCGCTGAGCGCCGGGTCGTATTGCGGGACCGAGACCAGCGTCTCCACCAGCAGCTGGTGGCGGGTGCTGGTGCGGCCACCGGTGAGCGCATAAGCGCGGATCCGGCGGCTCCGCCGCGGCAAGGCGGTGTCCTTGTCGGACACGGCGATCACATCCTCGTCGGGCACGCGCATCACACCCGAGGCCGGCGCGCGGTGAGCACCTGACGCAGTTCCGCGCGCACCTCGGGGGTGAGCGCGTGGCCGGCGTTGGTGATGAACTGGGTCATCTCGTAGGCGACCACCTTCATGTCCGCCTCGCCCGAGGTCAGCACCGCGAGCCCGGCACCGGAACCGATGCCCATGAACAGGAAGTAGCCGTGGGTGAGCCGGATGATGATCTGCTCGCAGGCACCCTTCCCGAACAGCGCCGCACTGTTGCCGGCCAGCGAAAGCAGGCCGCTGGAGATCGCCGCGAGCTGTTCGGCCTCGGCTTCGCCGACCGAGTCGGACGCGGTGAGGGGGAAGCCGTCCACG
Source organism: Amycolatopsis ponsaeliensis (assembly GCF_030182635.1). Taxonomy (NCBI): domain Bacteria; kingdom Bacillati; phylum Actinomycetota; class Actinomycetes; order Pseudonocardiales; family Pseudonocardiaceae; genus Amycolatopsis; species Amycolatopsis ponsaeliensis. The sequence goes on along the minus strand of NZ_JAPZLD010000052.1, from coordinate 49,275 downwards.
CTCATGATCAGCGCGTGGCTGACGCCGTGGACCTTGCGCACGAAGTCGTCGAGCAGCCAGGCGAAGTTCGCCGGGGCCGGGTGGGGGGCGCTCACGAGGCGGTTCCTCCGGGCGTCTCGTCCTGCGAGGAACGGTTGTTCTCGGCGAGCGCGGCCCGCTCGCCGTCGGCGAAGGCGCCGAGGTCGGCGAGCAGCCGGTCGTGCCCGGCGGGCGAAGCCGGGGCCGGCGGGGTCGGCGGTGGTTCGGGCGCGGCACCGCGGATGCTGCCGGGCACCCGGCGCGGCAGGCCGTTGGCGGTGGTCCCGCCGGTCTGCTCGACCGGCCGCGGGCGGGGGGTGGGCTTGCGCGGGATCGCGGTGACCGGCTCCTCCTGCGGGAAGGTGCCCGGGCGGCGGCGCGGGAGCCCGCCGGCGGCGGCCGGTTCGCCGGCCGCGGCCTTGACCGGCTCCCCGGTGACAGCGCCACCCTGGGCTTCGCCCCGAGCCGGGGGCTTCGCCACCCGGTCCCCCGAACCGGCGACGGTGCGGGTGCCCGACCACGCGTTCTCGGCGAGCTCGGTGACGATGCCGGTCGGCAGCAGCACTGTGGCCACCGTGCCGTGCGGGCTGCGCCGGTCCAGGCGCACGGTGACGTCGTGGCGGGCGGCGAGCCGGGACACCACCGCGAGGCCCATGTGGCGCGCCGCGGCGTCGTCGAGCTCACCGCCGGCGGCCAGCCGCGCGTTGAGACCGTCGACGCGGTCGGCGGGGATGCCGATGCCGTCGTCCTCGATCCGGACGAGCACGCTGCCCTGCTCGGTCAGGTGCGCGCTGACGTTCACCGGCGAGCTCGGCGACGACTGGTTGGCGGCGTTGTCGAACAGCTCTGCGAGCACCCGGCCCAGGTCCTCCGCGGCGAAGCCGACGACGCCGAGGTTCACGACCCGGCCGATGGTGATCCGGGCGTAGTGGTCGATCGAGGACATCGCCGCGCGCATGACGTCCACCACCGAGGTGGCGCGGGCGGCGTCGTCGGCGGTCTCCTGACCGGCCAGCACGCGCAGGTTCTCGGCGTTGCGCCGCAGCCGCGTCGCGAGGTGGTCGAGCTGGTAGAGCTCGGCGAGGCGGTGGTGGTCCTCCTCCCCCGCCTCCAGCTCTTCGAGCCGGGCGAGCAGCTGGTCGAGGAGGTTGAGGTCACGCAGGGCGACGCTGGCGCAGATCTCGGCCAGCACGGCCTCGTCCGCCGGCGCTGCCGGCACCACCACGGGCGCCAGCTGCGTGAGCGCGGGCCCGGCCGCGGGCGCGTACCCGGGATGCTCGGGATGCTTGGGGGGCGCGGTGAGGTACTGCGCGGCGGCGACCCGCGAGCGGTCCAGCAGGACGCGTGATCGATCCAGGAGTTCCCGGGCCCGGCTGGCCATGTGGTCCCACTTCTTCCTTGCTCATGTTCGGACGCGGTGTTACGTGCCGACCCCCGGCGGCGACGACCGACATGCAAGCAGAAAGCCTCGTGACGTGTCCACAACCCGTCCCCGCGCGATCGCGCCGCGTGAGCGAGGATCAGGGACGTCGCGCCTGGTGAGCGCAGCGGACTAGGCCATTCGGTTCAATTTTGCAAATTGCGCGTGGCAACAGAGCGCGCACGGACGCCGATACCGCAGGCAGCGAGGGCCCGCGCGGCGAAAACCGGCCATGTCCGGTTCGCCCTGATTTTTGCGGGCCGCGCACTTTTTTGCGTGCCACGCAAGTTTTTCGCTACACTCTGTTCATGCCGCCAGGGGAACCACCGAAGCTGACGCTGCGGGAACGCAAGAAGCGCGAAGCCCGCCGCGCGCTGGCGCAGGCCGCGTTGCGGCTCGCGCTGGATCGCGGGCTGGAGAACGTGCGGGTCGAGGACATCGCCACCGAGGTCGGTGTCTCGCCCCGCACATTCAACAACTACTTCTCCAGCAAGGAGCAGGCGGTCTGCTCGATGGTCGTCGACCGCCACGAGGGGATGCGCGAAGCCCTGCTCGCCCGGCCCGAGGGCGAGCCGCTCTGGGAGTCCGTGAAGCAGGCGGTGGTCGAGCAATATTCGCGTGAGGGCGAACCGGATCGCGCGTATGTTGCGCGTATCCGGGAGCTGATGGGCCAGCTCATGCTGCGCGGCGAGTTCCTCAACGCCCACGCGGCGGTCGAACGCGTCCTCGCCGAGACCATCGCGAAGCGGGCGGGCGGGGCGGACCACCTCCTGTGCCGGCTGATGGCCTCCACGGTGGAAAGCGCCGTCCGCGTCGCCTTCGTCAACTGGTTCATGACCGAGGGCGAGCCGTTCCTCCCGACCCTGGAACGACTGCTGGACGAGCTGGCCACCGGGATGCCCACCCTGACCGGCACCACCCCGCTACACCCCGAACCGGACACCACCACCACATCACTGGGGGAACCGTTGTGCTGATCAAGCTCCTGCGCAGTCACCTGCGCCCGTACAAAACCACGTTGTGGGTGATCGTGGTGCTGCAGCTCGTGCAGACGATCGCCATGCTCTACCTGCCGACGCTCAACGCCGACATCGTCGACAACGGCCTGATCAAGGGCGACATGGCCTACATCCTGCGCGTCGGCGCCGTGATGCTCGCCGTGACGCTCGCCCAGATCGCCGGCTCGATCGGCGCGGTGTACTACGGCGCCCGCACCGCGATGGCGGTCGGCCGCGACATCCGGTCCGGGGTCTTCCACCGGGTGCAGGACTTCTCGGCCCGCGAGGTCGGCCAGTTCGGCACGCCGTCGCTGATCACCCGCACCACCAACGACGTCCAGCAGATCCAGATGCTGGTCGTGATGACGCTGACGCTGATGGTGTCGGCGCCGATCATGTGCGTCGGCGGGATCATCCTGGCGCTGAACCTCGACGTGCCGCTCTCCTCGCTGCTGCTGGTGATCGTGCCGGTGCTGGCGGTCGCCGTCGGCACGATCATCACCAAGATGCGCCCGGCGTTCCGCCTGATGCAGGAGCGGATCGACAAGATCAACCAGGTGCTGCGCGAGCAGATCATGGGCATCCGCGTCATCCGCGCGTTCGTCCGCGACAAGCACGAGCGCGAGCGCTTCGACGCCGCGAACGACCAGCTGCTCACGGTTTCGCTGCGCGTCGGCCGGCTGATGGCGCTGATGTTCCCGATCGTCATGCTGGTGATGAACGCCTCCAGCGTCGCCGTGCTGTGGTTCGGTGGCCAGCGCATCGACTCCGGCAGCATGCAGATCGGGGCCCTGACGGCGTTCCTGTCCTACCTGCTGCAGATCCTGATGTCGGTCATGATGGCCACCTTCATGTTCATGATGGTGCCGCGCGCGGAGGTCAGCGCCGAGCGGATCAGCGAGGTGCTCGACACCGAGTCGAGCGTCCGCCTGCCGGTGTCGCCGATCACGCCCGGCGAGGTGCACGGCCACCTCGAGCTTTCCGGCGTCGAGTTCCGCTACCCCGGCGCGGAAAAGCCGGTCCTGTGCGACATCTCGCTGATCGGGCGGCCGGGCGAGACCACCGCCGTGATCGGGTCGACGGGTACCGGCAAGACCACGCTGCTCAACCTGATCCCGCGGCTGATGGACGCCACGAAGGGCACGGTGAAGGTCGACGGCGTCGACGTGCGCGACCTCGACCAGGCGGTGCTCGCCCGCGCGGTCGGGCTGGTGCCGCAGAAGCCGTACCTGTTCGCCGGGACGGTGGCCAGCAACCTGCGCTACGGCAACCCCGACGCCACCGACGAGGAGCTGTGGCACGCGCTGGAAGTGGCCCAGGGCAAGGACTTCGTCGCGGCGATGCCCGAAGGCCTCGAAGCGCCGATCTCCCAGGGCGGGACGAACGTCTCAGGCGGTCAGCGGCAGCGGCTCGCGATCGCGCGGATGCTGGTCCACAAGCCGGAGATCTACCTCTTCGACGACTCGTTCTCGGCGCTGGACTACGCGACCGACGCGGCCCTGCGCCGCGCGCTGGTCTCGGAGACCGCCGACGCGACGGTGATCATCGTCGCGCAGCGCGTCAGCACCATCCGGGGCGCCGACCGCATCATCGTCCTCGAGGAGGGCCGCGTCGTCGGCACCGGCACCCACCACGAACTCTTCGACGGCAACGAAACCTACCGGGAGATCGTGCTGTCCCAGCTGACCGAACAGGAGGCGGCGTGAGCACCACGGACGCCAAGCCCGCTGTCACCGAAGCGGGGGAACGGCCGACCGCCGAGCGGCAGAAGAACACCGGGGCCGCGACCGTCGGGCCCGGCCGGTGGATGGCCGGCGGCGCCCCGCCGGAGAAGGCCCTCGACTTCAAGGCTTCCCTCAAGCGGCTGCTGCGGATGCTCGCCCCGCAACGGCTCCACCTGATCGGCGTGCTCGTGCTCGGCGCGGCGAGCGTCGCGCTGACCGTGATCGGGCCGAAGATCCTCGGCCAGGCCACCGACGCGATCCTCGCCGGCGTGCTGGGCAAAGCAGTGCCTCCGGGCGTCACCAAGGAACAGGTCGTCGCCGGGCTGCGCGCCCAGGGCAACGGCACGCTCGCCGACATCTACGGCCGCGTCGACCTCGTGCCCGGTGTGGGCATCGACTTCGACAAGGTCGGCCAGATCCTGCTGACCGTGCTGGCGCTGTTCGTCATCGCGTCGTTCTTCGGGCTCATCCAGGCCCGGTTGACGACCACCCTGGTGCAGAATGCCGTCTACCGGCTGCGCCAGGACGTCGAGGACAAGTTCGCCCGGCTGCCGCTGAAGTACTTCGACCGCCAGCCGCGCGGCGAGGTCCTTTCCCGCGTCACCAACGACATCGACAACCTGGCGATGTCGCTGCAGCAGACGCTGTCGCAGATCGTCTCGTCGCTGCTGACGGTGATCGGCGTGCTGATCATGATGTTCCTGATCTCGCCGCTGCTGGCGCTGATCGCGCTGCTGACCGTGCCGCTCTCGGCGGTCGTGGCGGCGAAGATCGGGAAGCGGGCGCAGCCGAACTTCATCAAGCAGTGGGCGACGACCGGGAAGCTCAACGCGCACGTCGAGGAGATGTACACCGGGCACTCGCTGGTCAAGGTGTTCGGCCGCCGCGACGAGTCCGCGGCGATCTTCGACAAGCAGAACGAAACGCTGTACGAGGCGAGCTTCCGGGCGCAGTTCATCTCCGGGATGATCCAGCCGGCGATGATGTTCATCGGCAACCTGAGCTACGTGCTGGTGGCGGTGATCGGCGCGCTGCGCGTCGCGTCGGGCAGCCTGACGCTCGGCGAGGTCCAGGCGTTCATCCAGTACTCGCGCCAGTTCAGCCAGCCGGTGACGCAGATCGCCAGCATGGCGAACCTGCTGCAGTCGGGCGTCGCCTCGGCCGAGCGGGTGTTCGCGCTCCTCGACGCCGAGGAGCAGGCACCGGAGCCGGCGGACCCGGAGCGGCCGTCCGACATCCGCGGGCGCGTCGAGTTCCAGGACGTCTCGTTCCGCTACCTGCCGGACAAGCCGCTGATCGACGACCTGTCGCTCACCGTCGAGCCCGGCCAGACGGTGGCGATCGTCGGCCCGACCGGCGCGGGCAAGACGACGCTGGTCAACCTGCTCATGCGGTTCTACGAGCTCGACGGCGGGCGGATCACGCTCGACGGCGTCGACATCGCGAAGATGAACCGCGAGGAGCTGCGCGACCAGACCGGCATGGTGCTGCAGGACGCGTGGCTGTTCGGCGGCACGATCGCGGAGAACATCGCCTACGGCGCCGACGACCCGACCCGCGAGGAGATCATCGAAGCGGCGACGGCGACGTACGTCGACCGGTTCGTCAGGACCCTGCCGGACGGCTACGAGACGGTCCTCGACGACGAGGGCGGCACGGTCAGCGCGGGTGAGAAGCAGCTGATCACGGTGGCGCGGGCGTTCCTGGCCAAGCCGGTCATCCTCATCCTGGACGAGGCGACCAGCTCGGTCGACACCCGCACCGAGGTGCTCATCCAGCGGGCGATGAACGAACTGCGCACCGGCCGCACCAGCTTCGTCATCGCGCACCGGCTCTCCACGATCCGGGACGCCGACGTGATCCTGGTGATGGAGCACGGCCAGATCGTCGAGCACGGCGACCACGAAACGCTGCTGGGCAGTGGCGGCGCTTACGCGCGGCTGTATGCGGCGCAGTTCGCCGAGGCCATGGCCGAGACGGACTGACGCGGGGCCCGGTACCCTGGAAGCTCTCCAGCGGAAGGGGTACCGGGCACCGATGGCCGACCGGCTCGAGGAGTACCGCGGCAAGCGCGGGAAGGACCGCACCCCCGAACCCTGGCCCGACGGTCCGCCGGAACCGGGCGGCAACGACCTCTTCGTCATCCAGGAGCACCACGCCTCCCGGCTGCACTGGGACTTCCGGCTGGAACACGACGGCGTGCTCGTGTCGTGGGCCGTGCCGCGGGGGCTGCCGCTCGCGCCCGGGGTGAACCGGCTCGCGGTGCACACCGAGGACCACCCGATGGAGTACCTCACGTTCGAGGGCGAGATCCCCGCGGGCGAGTACGGCGGTGGCCGGATGACCGTGTGGGACACCGGGAAGTACGAAACCCTGCACTGGAACGACCACAAGGTCGAGATCGTCTTCCACGGCGAGCGGGCGCGCGGCAAGTACCTGTTCCTCAACCGGCACAACGTCGACGACGACCGCGACTGGATGCTGCGGCGCCTCGACCCGGCCGAGCCGGGGCACGAGGACGCGCCGGAGTTCCTCGAGCCGATGACGGCGATCCCGGGCGAGCTCCCGCCGGACGACGGCGAGTGGGCCTACGAGTTCGCGTGGGGCGGTCTGCGCACCATGCTGCAGGTCTCCGGCGGCCGCGTCATCGCCCACGACGAGACGGGCGCCGACGTCACCGGCCGCTACCCGGACCTGCACAAGCTGGGCGAAGAGCTCGGCTCGACGGAGGTCCTGCTGGACGGCGAAGTGGTCGTGATCAAGGACGGCAAGCCCTCCCCCGAAGGCCTCGAAGAACGTCGCCGTGCCGACGGCAACGCGGCGAAGCGGTTGAAGACGCACTGCCCGGTGTTCTACTTCGCCGCCGACGTCCTGCACCTCGACGGCAAGCCGACGCTTTCGCTGCCCTACACCGAGCGCCGGGAGCTGCTGGAGAACCTGCCGGTGGCCGACCGCAACTGGCAGGTCCCCCGCTACTTCCTCGGCGGCGGCGCGGACGTCCTCGGCGCCAGCCGTCAGCACGGTTTGCCGGGAGTGGTCGCGAAGCGCGCGGACAGCGCCTACCGCCCGGGCGACGATTCGGGCGATTGGCTGTTCGTCGGCAACTGAAGCGTCAGTGCACCCGCGGAACGGCGGCGAGCTTCCCGCGCCGGGCACTGCCCCCACGACCACCGCGCGAACCGCGCCCAGCACTGGCAACCCCCGCAGGGACAGCCGGCAACACCGCCCGGCCGGCCCGCCAACCCCACGGCGAACCGGCCGGTCATCGAACGCCGAATCCTCAGTGCACCCGCGGAACAGCGGCGAGCTTCCCGCGCCGAGCGTTCTTCAACAGCGAGAACGCAACCAGCACGCCGACCGCCCCGATCCCACCGCATGCGTACATCCCCGCGTGGAACCCGTCGAGCGCACCCGCCGGGCCGGGGGTGGCCGCCGAGTTCACCGCGATGATCGTCGACACCACCGCCACCCCGAGCGCGCCACCCACCTGGAACGCCGCCACGTTGATCCCCGAGGCGATGCCCGCGTCGGACGACGTGACTCCGTTCAGCGCGGCCGAGGCCAGGACGACCGGCCCGATGCCCAGCCCCAGGCCGAACACGACCAGGCCCGGCAGCACGGTCGTCAGGTAGCCGGCGTCGGGTGACAGTCCCGTCAGCAGGAAACTCCCGACCGCCATCAGCAGCAGCGCCGTCACCGCGACCGGGCGGAGGCCGCGCCGGGCCAGTGCGGCCTGGCCGGCGTACGCGCCGATCACCGCCGCGATCGGCATCGCGGACTGGCTCAGCCCGAACACGATCGGCGTGTAGCCGAGCACGCCCAGCGCGTACTGCGAAAGCACGACCGACAACCCGTACGCGAGCATCGCCATCAGGGCCGTCAGCACGTTGCCGCCGACCACGGTGGCCGACCGGAACAACCGGGCGGGCAGCAGCGGGGCCGCCGACCGCCGCTCGACGACGACCGTCGCCGCGGTCAGCACCAGGAAGACGGCCGCGAGGCCGAGCGTGCGAGCGCTGGTCCAGCCCCACGTGGGCGCCTCGACCAGCACGTACACCAGCAGGCCCAGAGCCGCGGTGGTGAGCACCGCGCCCGTGACGTCGAAGGTGCGGTGCGCCGAGGGGTCCCGGCTCTCCCGCAGCAGCACCGGGCTCAGCGCCAGCATCAGCGCGGCGACCGGGACGTTGACGTAGAAGAGGCTCTGCCAGCCGAACCAGTCGAGCAGCGCGCCGCCGAGCAGCAGGCCGATCGTGGCGCCCAGCGCGGCGATTCCCGACCACGCGGCGAACGCGCGGTTGCGCTCGCGGCCCTCCGGGAAGGTTTCGGTGAGGATCGCCAGTGCCGTCGGCGCCATCAGCGCCGCGGAAATCCCGTGCAGCGCCCGCGCGGCCAGCAGCAGCGGACCTGCCGTGGCGAGCGCCGAAAGCAGGGACACCAGCAGGAACAGCGCCGTGCCGATCATGAAGAGCTTGCGGCGCCCGAGCAGGTCCGCGGCCCGGCCGCCGAGCAGCAGCAGGCCGCCGAACGTCAGCAGGTTGCCCGAGAGGATCCACTGCGCCTCGACCGACGAGAGCCCGAGGTTCGCCGTGATCACCGGCACGCCCATGATCACGGTCTGGGAGTCGAGGATCACCATGAAGTTGGCCGCGCAGAGCAAGATCAGCGCCGCCAGGCGCCGGGGGTCCGCCGGCCGCGTGGCCGTATCCGGCCGCGCCGATTCTGCGAGGGTCATCCGCGCTCCCATGCTCGTTCAGCTCGTGCGAACGACCGTACGAACCGGGATGCGGTGTGCTCATCTCCCCTGCTGCGAGGTCAGTCCCGGCGGACCGCCACGACCACGCCCGCCACGACGACCACCGCGCCGGCGACGACGTTGCCGACGAGCGCGGCCGTCGACGGCTGTGTCCCGGCCGTCTGGCGCAGCAGCCACGGCGAAAGCGCCGAGCACCGGGACGACCCAGCCGGTAACCGGGGACTGCCCGCAGCCCTCGAGACGGGCAGTCCCCGCACCGGCCCTCAGCAGCCGCAGGTGTAGTACGTGATGTCCCAGTGGTTGCCTTCGTCGCAGTAGAGGTTGCCGGAGCCCGCCTTCCACTGCGGGTAGCCGTCACCGCGCAGCCCGATGTAGCTGAAGGAGTTCTTGATGTAGTTGTCGATGCAGCTGTTGTGCGAGATGTCCACCTTGTAGCCGTTGTAGTGGCTGTAGGTGCCCGACGCGTGGCCCACCTCGGTCCCGCCGGTGATGTTGATCGCGCAGCCGCTGGCCCGCTTCAGCGTGATCACGCCGGTGACCGTGGTCTGGTTGATCTGCTCGTAGGACGTGCAGGTCGAGTTGGACCGCGTGGTGCAGCCTCCGCTCGACGAGTGCGTGACCCCGGCGGCGGACAGCTGCGACGCGGCGGCCGACTGGCTGAGCTTGGTGACCTCGACGCTCGCCGACGCCGTGCCGATGGTGGCGAACGCCACCGTCGCGGCCGAAGCGGTCAATCCCACTGCCACGCGCGTGAGCATCCGTTGTCCCGGCATGCCTTGCCTCCTCGGGGTACGACGATCAGAACGGCGGCAGCCAAATCGGGACGGCCATAACTTCGCCAAACGGCGCGGCCGCGGACCCCGGCGGAAGCGGGTCAGGTCCTGATCTTCGTCAAGACTTCACGAGTCCGGTCCTGTGCCGGGGATTCACTGGTGACGGCGGTGAGCTCCCCCAGCGCGCGCAGCTCCCACAGCGGGAACCCGAGCTCCTCGAACACCCCGGCCGACGTCCGCAGCAGCCGCGCGGCCTCCGGTCCTGCCCCCTCGTCCGCGTGGGTCCGGCCGAGACTGAGCAAGGTGTACCCGGCGCCGCGGCGGTCCCGCAGGTCCCGGAACACGCCCATCGCGACGCGCAGGTGCCACCGCGCGCCCGCCGGATCCCCCGCGCGGCGGCGGAGCTCGGCCAGGCTGCGATGGGTGTAGGCGGCGGCGTGCCGGTGCCCGATCTGCTCGAACAGCGCCAGCGAGCGCGTCAGGCAGCGTTCCCCCTCGCCGAGTTCCCCCGCCTCGGTGTGCAGGTCGCCGAGGCTGCGCAGGACGTGCGCCTCCCAGTGCCGTTCACGGGTGCGCACGGCGCCGCCGAGCGCGCCGGTGAGCAGGTCGGCCGCCTGGTCGCAGCCGCCGTGACGGCGCAGGACGTCGGCGTAGCGCTTGGCGGCGTGGTCGTGCCCGCGGCCGTCGTCGCACTCCCGGGCCAGCAGCATGCTCACCTCGAAGCTCTCGACGGCGCGCCGCACGTCCCCGACGTCCTCGGCCAGCGAACCCAGCTGTGCCGCCGCGGCCGCCTGCCCGTGCCGGTCGCCGCACTCGCGCAGCAGGCCGAGCGCCTCCACCAGCGCGGCCTCGGCGGCCCGCGGGTCACCGCCGTCGAGGTCGACGTCGGCGCGCGCAGCCAGCACCGCGCCGGTGCCCTGCGGGTCGTCCAGCCGCCGGAAGCGGTTCTCGGCCATGACGAAGTAGTTCCGCGCCTGCCGTGCGCGGCCGTGCTGCCAGTGCACCGAGCCGAGGTTGTAGAGCTTTTCGGCTTCCGCGTGCGGGTCCTGGCGGCGGCGGGCCGCGGCCAGGCCGAGCACCGAGACGGCGCGGGCGGCGTGGCCGAGCCACGGCGTGCCGGCCAGTGCGGTGTAGGCGTCGGCGAGGCGTTCGGTGAGGTCGTGCCAGCCGTGCGCGCCGGCCAGCCGCGCGGCCGCGGCCAGGTGCGCGGACTCTTCGGCCGCCCAGGCCGCCGGATCGGCCGTGACCTGCCGCAGCGCGGCGGGATCCGGCCTCGTCGAGCCGGCCGGCGTCCGGCCCCGGGCGTGTTCGGCGAGGGCGAGGGTGACCTCGCACGCGCGGCGCAGCGCGACCCGGTCCGTCTCCGGCGGCGCGCCTTCGGTCAGGACGAGCCGGGCGAACGGCGCCACCGCCCAGTGCGTCCCGGCCGGGGCCGGCAGGGGGTTCCCGGCCTCGTGCCACTCCAGCAGGTGGGCGCCGGCCAGGGTGTCGAGCCGGTCGTGAGCCTCGTCGAGCGAGCGGTCCAGCAGCGCGGCGGCGCACCAATCCGGGACCGGACCGGCGAACGCGGCGAGCAGCCGCAGCAGGTAGCGGTCCGGGGCGGGCCGTTCGCGCAGTGCCGACGTCACGGCGGTGCGGACGCTGAGGTCGCCCGTGGTCAGCTCGTCGAGCCGGCGGCGGTCGTCGGCGAGCCGGGCGGCGAGGTCCGCGACGCGCTGGTTCGGCCGTGCGGCAAGCTTCACCCCGGCGATCCGGACGGCGAGCGCTAGTCCGGCGCAGTGGCCGAGAAGCCGTTGCACCGCTTCGGGTTCCGCCCGCAGCCGCGCCTCCCCCGCGATCGCCGCAAGAAACGCCCAGGCGTCCTCTGTGGACAGTCCGGCGACCGGCACCGGCCGCGCTCCGCACAGGCCGGGCAGCTCGCGGCGCGCGGTGACCAGCGTCGCGCAGCCGGGCCCGCTCGGCAGCAGCGCCCGCGCCTGGGCCTCGTTCGTGACGTCCTCCAGCAGCACCAGCAGCCGCCGGTCCGCGGTGTAGCTGCGCCAGAGCCCGGTCAGGCCGGCGCGGTCGGCCAGCTCCGCGGGGGTCGCGCCGAGCAGGCGCAGGAACCCGGTCAGCACGGTCGCCGGGTCGGCACCGCGCAGCGACGCGGTCAGCTGGCCGTCGGGGAACCGGCGGCGCGCCCGCCAGGCCGCCTGCACGGCCAGCGCGGACTTCCCGGCACCGGCGGCCCCGTGCAGCACGACCGGGCCCGGGCCGCGCAGGGCCCGGCCGACGTCGGCGAGCTCGGCCGCGCGGCCCGTGAAGTCGGGCACCGCGGGCGGGAGCTGGGCGGGCGGCCCGGGCGTCGTCCAGTCGGTGCCGGCGATCCGGCGGTACACCGCGACGAGGTCGTCGCCCGGCCAGACGCCCGCCTCCTCCCAGAGCGCCCGCCGCGTCCGGCGGAGCACCTCCAGGGCCGACTCGCGGTGGCCGACGGCACCGAGCGCGGACGCGAGCCGGGCGGCGAACCGCTCGTCGGCGGGGCGGGCCGCGACGACCGGGTCGAGCCGTTCGACGACGGCCCGGCCGTCACCGTCGGCGAGCTCCAGCTCGACCAGCTGCAGCAACGCGGCCGAGCGCCGGTCCTCCAGCCACAGCTTGTGCGCCTCCAGCAGCGGCCCACCCGCGACGTCGGCGAAGGCGTCACCCCGCCAGCACGCCAACGCCCGTTCGAGCGCGCGCCGGCGTTGCGCGCGGTCGTCGGCGCCCGAAGACAGCAGCGTCAGGAAGTCGTCCGCGTCCAGCTCCCCCGGCTCGACGGCCAGCGCGTAGCCCCGCGGCCCCGAGCGCAGGCGCTGCCCGGCCTCGGCGGCCCCGAGGCCGGGCGAGAGCGTCTTGCGCAGCTTCGACACGGTGACCTGCACGATCGCCGCGGCGCTGGACGGCGCGCCGTCCGGCCACAGCTCGTCGACGAGCGTGTCGCGGCCGACGTACTGGCCGGCGCGCGCGAGCAGGACGGCGAGCAGCCGGCGTGGCTGAGCCGCCGACGGCAGCGCGACGGAGGCCGTCATCGGGCCGAGGACCTGGAACCGCACGGCTACACCTCACCCGCGAGATCACCTGATCGAGCGGGGTGAATGTAGCCGTCCGGACTCTGGCATTTCCCTCGTTCACCCGGATGGCCGACAACGTTGGTTCAGGTGTGCGCGAGCAGCTTGTCCAGGAGCTCCGGATTGTCCGCCAGCCCGGCCCGCAGCGTGTGCTCGCGCAGCGGCTTGAGGTCGCCGTAGGGCTGGTTCGCCCAGTCCAGGCCGCCCTGCGGCGGCTCCGGGTCGTACTCGATGGCGAACTGGACGTTCGTCGCGATCCGCCGTCCGGCCAGCCGTTCGACCAGGTGCAGCGCGAGGTCGATCCCGGCCGAGACGCCCGCCGCGGTGATCACCGGGCCGTCCTCGACCCACCGCTCGGCCACCGGCGTCGCGCCCAGGCCGGTCAGCACGTCCCGGAACATCCAATGGGTCGTGGCCCGCCTGCCTTCGAGGAGCCCGGCCGCGCCCAGGATCAGGGCGCCGGTGCAGACCGACGTCATCAGCTCGGCGCCGGCGGCCGCGGTGCGCAGCCAGGCGAGGAGACGCTCGTCCGCCATGGCCCGCAGCGTCGGCACGGTGCCGCCGGGCACCAGCACCGCGTAGGGCGAAGGCACTTCGTCGAAGGTGTGGCTCGGCGCGACGCTCAGCGGCGTGTCGGTGCCGACGGTGTCCTTCGTGGCGCCGACGACCACGGTCCGGAACTGCGGGTCCATCTGGGCCAGTGCACTCAGCACCTGGAGCGGGCCCACCAGGTCCAGCGGCGTCAGCCCCGGGTAGACGACGAAGGCGAGGGTCTTCTGCTCAGCGGTCATGGCCCTCACCCTGGCGGGGAGCATCGGTGCGGCGGCCGCGGATGTCCGAAATCCTGCGAACCGCGTCCGAAGGCCGGTCCGGCTGCTAGCGTGCGATCATGGCAGGCTCACCCAGACGGGTCACGATCGTCGGATTTCCCGACGTCGAGCTGCTGGACGTCGCCTGCCCGGCGGACGTCCTCGACGCCGCCAACCGCCACGGCGCCCGCCCGCCGTACGAGATCCGGCTCGCCACGATCGACGGCCAGGCCATCCGCACGTGCTCCGGGTTGATCCTGCAGCCCCATCTCCGTCTCGACCAGGTGGCGGGCGACCTCGACACGCTGATCGTCGCGGGCGGCTGGGGCAGTACGACGGCGGCGTCCGACGAGCGCGTGCTGGCCCACCTCCGGCGGCTGGCCCAGACCAGCCGGCGGGTGGCGTCGGTCTGCACGGGCGCGGAGGTGCTCGCGGCGGCGGGCCTGCTCAACGGCCGCCGCGCGACGACCCACTGGCGCTGGGCGGCGAAGCTGGCGGACGCGTACCCGGCGGTGACGGTGGACCCGGTGCCGCTCTACATCCAGCACGGCAACGTCTACACGGCCGCCGGGGTGACCAGCGGGCTCGACCTGACCATGGCGCTCGTGGAGGCCGACCACGGGCCGACGCTGGCCCGCGAGGTGGCCCGGTCCCTGGTGACGTACCTGCAGCGGCCGGGCAACCAGGCCCAGGTCAGCCTGTTCCTGGCCGGCCCGCCGCCGGAGCACCGCGAGGTCCGCGACCTGACCGCGTACATCGCCGAGCACCTCGACGAAGACCTCGGCACCCCGGCGCTGGCGGCCCGCGCGGGGATCAGCACCCGCCAGCTGACCCGCCTGTTCGACGCGCACCTGGGGACGACCCCTGGCAAGTACGTCCGCACGGTCCGCACCGAGCACGCGGCAAGGATGCTGTCCGGCAGCGACGTCCCCCTGGCGACGATCGCCCGCCGTTGCGGCTTCGGCTCGACGGAGACGTTGCGGCAGGCCTTCCTCGACCACTTCGACACCCCGCCGTCGGCCTACCGGCGCGTCCACGTCCGCCAGGCCTACGGCTGACCCCGTGTCGACCCCGCAATCACGCGTGTCGACTCTCTGATCACGCGTGTCGGCCTCCGGATCACGCCGAGGCCGCGGCCGGCTCCCGTGAGCGGGCGGTCGACACGCGTGACTGGAGGGTCGACACGGCGATCGGGACGAACCGGGCCGTCGGCGGCCCCTTGCGCGGGGCGGGAAATCCCGCTGTCAGGATGTGCGCGTGGACCGCCCCGACCTGGATGACGACGAAACCGGCCCGATTCGCCGGATCACGGACGAGGTGTCCGCTTCGCCGGCCGGAACGCCCCGCAAACCCGTCCGCCGGACGCCGCCCGACAGCGCGCGCCGCGCCGCCGACCCCGCGCGGCGCCGCACCGACACCGGGCCCCAGCGGGTGCCGAACACCGGCGCTCAGCGCGTCCCCAACGGGGACAAGCGGACTGACACCGGACCTCAGCGCACGGCCAACGGCGACAAGCGAGCCGACACCGGGCCTCAGCGCGCCGCCCGCCGTGGCGACACCGGACCCCAGCGCGTCCCGAACGGAACCAAGCCCCGCACCGCTGCGAAGAAGCCCGAAACCGGCCACGGGCACGGCCATGGACACGGGCACGGCCCCGCGGCCCCGGCGTCGAAGCGGGTCCGGCTGCTCCTGATCTGGCTGCTCGCCCCGCTCGCCGTGGCCACCGTCGTCGGCATGATCGTGCTCTACCCCTGGGGCAAACCGGACCCGACGAGCGTCGTCCCGCAGGGCACTCCCGTGGCCGCGAACATCACCGCCACGAACACCGGCCCCTGCCTCGCCCAGGGCCAGGTCCAGGTCGGCGACCAGACGGACCCGAACGCGAAACCCTGCCTGACCGCCGACCTCACCATGACCGACGGCCCGGCGAGCGGGAAGCAGCTCAAGCTGACCGTGCCGATCGAGCCCAGCACGCCGCGGTTCACCACCGGCGACGCCGTCGTGCTCGCCTACAACGGCGGGAACGCGGGCGACCCGGCGAGCTTCCAGCTGGTCGACTTCCAGCGCGGCACCCCGCTGCTCGTGCTCGCCGCGCTCTTCGCGGTCGCCGTGCTGGTGCTCGGCCGCTGGCAGGGCCTCGCCGCGCTCGTCGCGCTCGGCCTGTCCTTCCTGGTGATCGCGCTGTTCATCCTCCCGGCCATCCTGGCCGGCGAGAACCCCCTGGTGGTGGCCATCGCCGGGTCCGGCGCGATCATGTTCATCGCGCTCTACCTGACCCACGGCCTCACGGCGAGAACGTCCGCGGCCGTCCTCGGGACGCTCGCCAGCCTCGCCCTGATCGGCGTCCTGTCGGCGATCTTCTCCGCCGCGGCCTCGCTGACCGGGCTCGACGACAGCACGTCGACGCTCATCGGGTCGCTCGGCCACGGCATCGACTCGCGCGGCCTGCTGCTCGCCGGCGTCGTGATCGGCGCGCTCGGCGTGCTCGACGACGTCACGGTCACCCAGACCAGCGCCGTGTGGGAGCTCCGCCGCGCCAACCCGGACCTGAGCTGGCAGGAGCTGTACCGCTCGGGCCTGCGGATCGGCCGCGACCACGTCGGTTCGGCGGTCAACACGCTCGTCATGGCCTACGCCGGGGCCGCGCTGCCGGTGCTGCTGTACTCGTCGATCTCCGGTGTCGGCCTGGGTGCGCTCCTCGGCAGCGAAGAGATCGCCCAGGAGATCATCCGGACGCTCGCCGGCAGCGTCGGCATCGTGGCGGCCGTCCCGGTGACGACGATCCTGGCCGCGCTGATCGCCTCCCGCGAGCCCGCCGGATACCTCAGCAGCACCACGAAGGCCGTTCCGTCCCACCCGTAACACCGGCGCACCCCGGCCGCGCCGGACCAGCGAGAACGCGGTAGGAAGGCGGGAGCCGACCCGGGGAGACGCCATGTTCGTGCTCATCGGCCCGCGGCAGGTCGTGCGCGGTGCGCTGCGGGTGGTCACCGCGACCGTCCAGGCCGTCGAATCGCTGCCGCGCATCGCGGCCGCCCTCGAAGACGTCCGCGCCACGCTGCACCACGTCGAGCGCCTCGCCGCGTACATCGCGCAGGAGGTCCCGGAGCTCGTCTACCAGCTCGAGCAGCTGCGAGAGGCCGACGAGGAGCTCAGTCGAGAGTCGCCACGAACCGGCTGACGGCCTCCATCGTGAACCGCTGCACGTACTTGCCCGACGGCGCCGCCGACGCGAGCCGGTAGAGCGGGCGGTCCGCCACGCCGGAGCCGCGCGCCTCCGCCTTCAGCTCGGCGACCAGCAGCTCCCCGAACACGAGCCCGTTCGCCTCGACGTTGTTCATCAGCGCGTTCGCCAGCTTCCGCAGCTGCAGGATGCCCAGCTCGCGCCCGCCGGTCCCGGAGAACACCGCGAGGTCGACCTTCCCGACCTTGCCCCGCTGGCCGGCGTTGACCAGCAGGCTCACCGTGCGGGAGCCGCGGACGTCGCCGATCACCAGGTCGAGGCGGGTCGCGGTGACCAGGTCGACCCGGCGCAGGCCCCAGGTGCGCACGAGCAGCGTCGAGCCCTCCAGCCAGACGCGGCGCCGGATGCTGACGGCCATGACGTACAGCAGCGGCAGCGCGATCACCAGGGCGACGATCAAGCCGATCAGCGTGCCGCCGATCAGTCCCGCGACGCCGCCGAACGCGGCGGCGACGATCACCACGCCGATCAAGCCCGAGATCCCGCGGCGACGGCGTCCGCGCGGGTCCTCCTCGAACAGCGCCAGCCGTTCCGATGACGCCTCTGTCTCCTCGGCCATGCTCATGCCCCTGTCCCGGCGAGGAACGGGTTGCCCGCGCGTTCCCGCCCGATCGTCGTCGCCGGGCCGTGGCCCGGCAGCACCACCGTGTCGTCCGGCAGGCTCTCCAGCAGGGCTCGCACCGACTCCGCGTCGGCGCTGCGGCCGACCGACCCGGCGAACAGCGTGTCGCCGGTCAGCGCGACCTGTCCGCCCTCGGGCGTGCGCAGGCCCAGCACCACCGATCCCGGAGTGTGCCCGGGCAGGTGCCGGACATCGACGGCCAAACCGGCGAAAGCGCCCGTCTCGAGCGGCACGCTGTCGCCGTCGTACAGGTCCGCGTCGCCCGCGTGCAGGTGCAGCGGGACGCCGTGTTCGGCGGACAGCGACGCGGCCGAGCCGACGTGGTCGGGGTGCCCGTGGGTGGCCACGAGGGCCGCCGGGACCAGCCGGTGTTCGGCGAGCGCGGCGGTCAGCGGCGCGGCCACCTCCGGCCCGGGATCCACGACCATGCAAGGCCCGCCGGCGGCCGCCGCCAGCAGGTAGCAGTTGGCCTGCAGCGGGCCGCTGCCGAACCCGACGACGAGCACCGAACGCCTCCCGGACATCCGCGCCGGATGGCGCCGATCACGATCAGGTTGAGACTAGCGGGCCCTGTACATGGTCCTCACAGGCTGTGCCCATACACTGCCGCTACCTCAGACGTGTGACACGAGCGGAAACCTGGGAGGGTACGGGGTGGCGACCAACCAGCAGCGCCGCGAAGCTGCGAAGCGCAAGCTCGAGAGGCAACTCGAGCGCCGATTGGAGCAGCAGAAGCGGCGCAGGAGGATCGGCGCTGGTGTCGTCGGCGTGGCTGTGCTCGTCGTGGCGGGCGTGGTGGTGTGGATCGTGAGCGCCAACGGCGGCGAGAACACCGACACCGCGGCGTCGTCGTCGGCCGCTCCGCCGCCGACCGACCTCCAGATCCCGACGCAGCGCACCGCGCTGCCGAAGCGGACCACGGCGCTGCCGAACCCGACGACGTGCGACTTCAAGGCCGACACGACGGGCAAGGCGCCGAAGAAGGTGAACCTGCCCGACGGCAAGAACGTCCCGTCGACCGGCACGGTGAACGTGACGCTGAAGAGCACCGCGGGCGACATCCCGCTGACGCTCGACCGGGCGCTCGCGCCGTGCGCGGTGCAGAGCTTCGTCAGCCTCGCGAAGCAGAGCTTCTACAACGACACCATGTGCCACCGGCTGGGCACCGAAGGCCTGCAGATGCTGCAGTGCGGTGACCCGTCGGCGACCGGCGACCCGTCGGCCGACGGCCAAGGCGGCCCCGGCTACACGATGCCGGACGAGGCGTTCCCGGAGATCAAGTACGGCCGCGGCATCCTCGCGATGGCGAAGACGTCCGCGCCGAACTCGGGCGGCAGCCAGTTCTTCATGGTCTACGGCAGCGCCGAGGGCCTCCCGGCGGACTACTCGGTGTTCGGCAGCATCAGCGACGAGGGCCTGAAGGTCCTCGACGCGGTCGCCAAGGCGGGCATCGCGAACCCGAACCCGCAGGACGGCACCGGGGCGCCGACGAAGCAGGTCAAGTTCACGGGCGTCAACGTCCAGTAGTGACGCGGCGCATCGAGCTGAACGGGGACCCGCTCGGCCCGGACGCCTTCGTCGCGGGGATGACCTCCTACGGTCACTTCACCGCGATGCAGGTCCGGGACGGGCGGGTCCGCGGGCTCGCGTACCACCTTGAGCGGCTGGCCACGAGCACCCGTCTCCTGTTCGGCGCGGACCTCGACGTCGACCTCGTCCGGTCCTACGTCCGGCAGGCGATCGCCGGCGAACCCGCGCTGTCGGTGCGGGTCCTGGTGCTCACGCGCTCGTTCGACGAGCCGATGAAGCCGGAGATCCTGGTCCGGACGCTCCCGCCGCACCCGCCCGAGCCGGCGCCGCTGCGCCTGGGGACCGTGCGCTACCAACGGGATCTGCCGCAGGTGAAGCACCTCGGCACGTTCGGCCTGATCTACCACGCCCGCCAGGCCGAGCTGGCCGGGTACGACGACGCGCTGTTCGTCGATCCCGCCGGCCGGATCAGCGAGGCCTCGATCTGGAACGCCGGGTTCCTGGCCGGCGACACGGTCGTGTGGCCGGAAGCCGCGGTGCTGCCGGGGATCACGATGCTGGTGCAGAAGGAAGCCCTGCGCCGGCTCGGTGTCCCGCAGGAGACGCGCGAGGTCCGGCCCGCCGACCTCCGCGACTTCGACGCGATGTTCGTGACGAACTCGGAGACGCCGGGGCGCGCGGTCGCCTCCGTCGACGACCTTGTGCTGCCGCCCGCGGACCGCGCGGTGGACCTGCTCGCGAAGGCGTACGAAACCGTGCCCTGGGACGAGATCTGAACCCCCGCGCACCGCAAGATCTGAACCACGCCCGCTCCGCCCCCGTGTAAGGGGGCAGCACCGGAACCCGTCGGGGTCACCGGGGAGAGGGTGGGACGACCATGGCCGAAAACCGGGTTCCCGCGGTACGCCGCGTTCTCGGGCGGGCCGGGCAGGCCGGGGCCGCCGGCGTCCTCTTCGCCGTGCTCGCCGGGGGTCCCGCGCTCGCGCAGGCCACGCCACCGCCTCCGGTCAAGTACTACATCGTCCCGCACGCCGACAACCCCGGCGACATCACGCTGTTCAAGATCGCCGAGCGGGCGCTCGGCGACGGGAACCGGTTCCCCGAGATCTTCCGGCTCAACCAGGGCCGGCCGCGGCCGGACGGGACGCCGTTCACCAACCCCACCGTCATCGAACCCGGGCAGGTGCTCCAGCTGCCGGAGGACGCCAAGGACCCCGCCGTGCAGTTCGGTCCCCTGCCGACCGCTCCCCCGCCGAGTCCGGCGGCGAAACCCGCCGACGAATCCTCCTCCGGGCTCGGCGTCGGGCTCGCTTCGGCGGTCAGTGGCATCGGCGGCCTGCTGACCGGCCTGATCGCCGGGCTCTGGTGGCGGCGCCGCCCGCAGCTCATCCCGCCCCCGTCGTTCGAAACCATCGATCACGACGAGGGAGACGACGGATCCGGCTCGGTCAGTGGAACCCTGCCGATCCCGATCGTGCCGCCCGAGGTGCTGTACCCGGAGCCGATCACCACCGAGCTCTCGATCATCGTGCTCGACACGGCCGAGACGCAGGTGATCGCCGCGGTCCGGCCCGGCTCGCGGTTCCACTTCCGGATCGGCGGGAAACCCGACTTCGCGGACAGCTCCACCGTGCTCGTCGTCGACCCCGAAGGCGACGGCGAAGACGACAGATCGTGACGGATCCGCATGTGGCCCCGCGTACGTAGAGGGTCACTCTGCGCTGAACGGCTCAACCGGCGCCGGAACACTGGCCTTCGGCCCGCCGGTGCCGCGATAGTCGAACGATGACCTCGGATCCGTTCGGGACGCTGCGGAAGACGCTCTGGATCGGTGGGGCTCCGTGGACGGGCAAGTCCACCGTCGCCCGGCTGCTGGCCGCCCGCCACGGGCTCGCGACCTACCACCACGACGACCGGGCCCGGCCCGCCGCCACCCCGGCCGGCACCACCCTTGCCGATGACGGCCCGGCCGCCGATCAGCTGACCGCGGTGCTGGCCGAGTTCCGGCAGCGGTTCGAGAACGCCTTGGAGGAGCTGCGCGCGTGGGAGTCGCCGCGGCCGGTCGTCGCCGAGGGCCGGGGGCTGCGGCCGGAGCTGGTCGCCCCGCTCGTGGACTCGCCGAGCCGGATGGTCGTGCTGGTGCCGACCGAGCTGTTCCGCCAGCACCAGCTGCGGCACCAGTCGGACGCGCCGGCGATCCCGCGGCAGCGGACCCGGCTGACGCGCGACCGGATGCTCGCCGCGCAAGCCGTGCGCTCGGCGCGGGAGCTCGGCATCCGCGTCATCGAGATCGACGGCCGGCTCGACCCGGCCGGCGTCACCGACGTGGTCGCCGAGCACTTCCGCGCATACCTGCATGCCTGATGCCACCATCGGCGGTATCCGGGACGACCGCCGGAGATCCATGATCGACAGGCCATGGAGCGCGGCGAAGGAGCTTGCTTGGTGTTCGCGAAGAGGCCGGTGTTCGTCGTCGCGCTGGCCTTGGCGGCCACCGTCGTGACCACGATGCCCGCCGGCGCCGCCGACCACTGGACCGTGAGCCTCACCGGCGCGGTGACCGCCGAGGTCGCCCGCACCAGCGAGGGCGGCCTGACGTTCGCGGTGTCCCGCGGCGGCGCGACCGTGCTCGCCCCCGCGCCGCTGGGCCTGCGGACGAAGACCGCCGACCTGACCCGGGACCTGCGGTTCGCCGGCCGCACCGACCGGGTCGTCGACGAGCACTACCCGATGACCACCGGGAAGCGCCTTCAGCGGCACACCCGGGCAGCGGAGACGACTTTGTCCTTCACCGGTTCCGGCGAGACCCGGCTGGACGTCGTCGTGCGCGCGGCCGCAGACGGCGTCGCCTACCGCTACGTCCTGCCCGCGGGCGGGACGATCACCGGCGAGGCCTCGTCGTTCACGCCGCCCGCGACGGCGCCGGCGTGGCTGCTGCCCTACTCCCCCAACTACGAGAAAGTCCGCGTCGAGACCACCGCGGGCGGCGCGACGGCGAGTGACTACGGCTTCCCGTCGCTGTTCGAGACCGGCGACGGCGGCTACACCCTGCTCACCGAGTCCGATGTGGACGGCCGCTATTCGGGCGCACGGCTGGCCCACGCGGCCGGGACGTCCACGTACGCGATCAAGCTCGCCGACGCCGCCGTCACCGGGGCCGGGCCGTTCGCCACGCCCTGGCGGGTGGCGATCACCGGCGACCTCGCGACGGTCACCGAGTCCACTTTGGTCGACGACCTCGCACCGCCGTCCAAGCTGGCCGACACGTCCTGGGTCCGGCCGGGCAAGGTCGCGTGGTCGTGGCTGTCCGAACACGACAGTCCGCGCGATCCCGTGCGGCAGAAGCAGTACGCGGACTTCGCGGCGCGCAACGGCTGGCCGTACCTGCTCATCGACGAGGGCTGGGACGCCTCCTGGGTACCGGACGTCATCCGCTACGCCCGGGCCCGCGGCGTCGAGGTGATCCTCTGGTTCCGCTGGACCACCCTCGACACGGAGGCCGAGCGCGCGAAGTGGCTGCCGCTGGTCGAGTCGTGGGGCGCGGCCGGGATCAAGGTCGACTTCATGGACTCCGACACGCAGGCGCGGTTCGGGTTCTACGACGACATCGCGGAGGCGACCGCGACGCGGCGCCTGATGCTCAACTTCCACGGCGCGACCATCCCGCGCGGCTTCCAGCGCACCTGGCCGCACGTGATGAGCTTCGAGGCCGTCCGCGGCGCGGAGCAGTTCAAGACGCGGGCCGCGACCAACACGATGTTCCCGTTCACCCGCAACGTCGTCGGCAGCATGGACTACACGCCGACCGCGTTCGTCGTGTCCGATCGGGACACGACCGACGCGCACGAGGTGGCGACGTTCTTCGTCTACGAGTCGGGCTGGCAGCACGGCGCGGACAAGCCGGAGAACTACGAGGCACGGCCGGAAGCACTGCACACGCTCGACCAGCTGCCGACGGTCTGGGACGAGACCCGGCTGCTGTCCGGGCGGCCCGGCCGGGAAGCCGTGTTCGCCCGCCGCTCGGGTGACCGCTGGTTCGTCGGCGGCATCTCGGCGGGACCGGCCGCGAAAGTGGTGACGCCGCTGGACTTCCTCGGCCACGGCCGCTGGCTCGCCGACACCCTGCGCGACGGGCCGGCCGGGCTGCTGCGCGAGAAGTCGACGGTCACCGCGGGCGGGCAGCTGACCGTGCCGGTGGCCGCGAACGGCGGGTTCGTCACGGTCCTCTGTCCCGCGCAACCCGGCCGCACGTCCTGCGACCAGGAGGTCCGGCAGGTGCCCGCGACCCGGCTGAGCGTCACGCCGCCGACGGCCGAGGGCACGAGCGTCGACGTCTCGGCGACGTTCGAAGTGCCCGGTGGCGCGTCGCTGTACGACGTCGACCTGGCGCCGATCGCCCCGGCCGGCTGGCGGGTGACCGGGGAGCCGGTCCACCGGCCGGTACTGTCCGCCGGCCAGACGATGTCGGGGACCTGGCGGTTCACCGGCGGCTTGGCCGGGACGACGGACCTGCCGATCGCGGCCACGTACCGTTTCCGCGGCGACCCGGAGAACCGGCCGGTGCACGTCGAGGCCGCCACCAGCGCGTTCATCCCGCCACCGGCGCCGACCGGCACCGCGCGGGTCAGCGGGCTGCCGTTCCTGGCGTCGTCGAACGGCTGGGGCCCGGTGGAGCGCGACCGGTCCAACGGCGACACCGACGAGGGCGACGGGCAGCCGCTGACGATCGCCGGGAAGACGTACGAGCACGGCCTGGGCACCAACGCGCCCAGCTCGGTGACGGTCTGGCTCGGCGGCGCGTGCACGGCGTTCTCGGCGATGACGGGCCTCGACGACGAAGTGGGCAAGGAGGGCTCGGTGGCCTTCCGGGTGGTCGGCGACGGCCGCTTGCTGGCGTCGACCCCGGTGCTCCGCGACGCCGACGGCGCGGTACCGCTGACGGCCGACGTCTCGGGCATCCGCCGGCTGACACTGGAGGTGACCGACGGCGGCGACGACGGGGATTACGACCACGCCGACTGGGCCGACGCGACGGTGACCTGCAGCTGAGTCAGCGGTGCGTGAAGCGCGGCGGGCGCCGCTCGAGGAACGCGGCGACCCCTTCCGCGTAGTCCACGCCGTGCAGCGCCTCGGACCGGATCTCCTCGACCTCCGCGTCCGAGGTCTCCTGCCCCGCCACGATCTTCTCGATGATCCGGTTCATCCCGCGGATCGACGCCTGCGAGCGCGAGCACAACGTCGAGACGAACCCCAGCGTCGACGTCTCCAGGTCCTCGGGAGCGAACACGTCGTTGAGCAGGCCGATCTCGCGGGCCCGGGACGCCGTGATCAGCTCTCCCGACAGCAGGAAGTACTTCGCGTGCGCCGGCCCGACCAGGGACACCAGCTGGCGCGTCGAGTCGAAGTGGTAGACGATGCCGAGCTTCGCCGGGGTGATGCCGAACCGGGAACCCTCGGCCGCGAACCGGAAGTCGCACGCCACCGACACCTGGCAGCCGCCGCCGATGCAGTTGCCCTGGATCATCGCCACCGACGGCTTGCGCATCGCCGTCAGCGCCGCGACCGCGCCCTCGACCGCCTTGTCGTAGCTCGCCGCGCCGTCGGCCGTCGTGCGCAGCTCGCCGAACTCGCTGATGTCCGCGCCGGCCGAGAAGTGCTTCCCCGCGCCCGCGATCACGAGCACCTTCAGCGCCGGGTCGGCCTCCACCTCGGCCACCACGTCCGGGAGCGCCGACCACATGCCGTAGGTGATCGCGTTCATCTTCTCCGGCCGGGTCAAGGTCAGGCGGGCGACTTCGCCGTCGCGCGAGAGATCGAAACCGTCGGTCATGATTCGCACCCTAGCTTCTCGCCCTGAGCGAAAACTGCGGTGTGTGACACGGTCGTGTCGCTAGCTTGGGGGCTATGGCGATGATCGAGGTGGGCGGAACGGCGTTCGGGTACGACGAGGCGGGCGAGGGGCCCGCGGTCGTGCTGCTGCACGCCGCGATCGGCGACCGCCGGATGTGGGACGCTCAGTTCGCCTCGCTCGCCGCCACGCACCGGGTGATCCGCTACGACCGCCGCGGCTTCGGCGAAACCGCCGACGGCCCCGGCGAGTACGCCCACTACGAAGACCTGCTGGCCCTGCTCGATGCCCGGGGGATCGAGCGGGCCGCGCTGGTCGGGGCGTCGATGGGCGGGGCGTGCGCGCTGGATGCCGCCCTGGCCGCGCCGGAGCGGATCACCCGGCTCGCGCTGCTCGGCTCGGGCCTCACCGGGCACGCCTGGCCCGAGCACATGCAGCGGGACATCGCGAGGCTGACCGCCGAGGTGCTCCCGGAGGGGCGCCTCGCCCGCTACGCCGCCCGCGAGATCGACGTCGACGAGGCGGACGTGCGCGCCATGGCGGAAGCCAACATCCGCTACCTCGTCGCCGGCCCGGAACGGGACGTGTCCGTGCTGCCGGCCGGAATGCTCGCCCTGGTGAGGGAAATGTGCGAGCAGGTCTACCGGCACGACTGGACGGCTCCACAGTGGACGGAACGGATCCCGGACACCCGGCACCGCCTCGGCGAGATCACGACCCCGGCCCTGGTGGTGATCGGGACGGCGGACGCGCCCGGCCTCGTCGAGCTGTCCCAGCACCTCGCCCGGGAGCTGCCGAACGCCGAACTCGCCGAACTCCCCGACACCGGCCACCTGCCGTCGATGGAACGCCCGGACGAGGTCACCGAGCTGCTGCGGAAGGTCCTCAGCTGAAGATCTTCTGCACCTGATCGGAGATCTTCGCGACCAGCTCGGAGAACTGCACGACCCCGCCCAGCAGGCCCTTGACCTTCTCCCAGCGGCTGCGCACCACCGCCGGCTCCGCCTTGTCACCGTCCCGCAGGTCGCCGACCAGGTCGGTCAGCGTGTCCTCCAGCACCTCCTGCTTCGCGAGGTCCTTCCCGCGCACCTCGGCCGTCAGCCGCTCGATCAGCTCCAGCAGCGAGGAGACCGTGACGTCGGCGCTGCTGCCCTCGATGCCGGTCTGGGTGATCCGGCCCGAGTTGTCGCCGCCGATGTTGACCTTGTTCGTGATCCGGTGTCCCATCAGGCCTCCGCTCCGGCCGGGCGGCCGGTCGTCCGGGGCGGGCGCGAGCGCGGGCCGCGCTGCCCGGTCTGGGTGATCGGGGCGCGGTTGTCGCCGCCGATGGTGATGTCGTTGTTGATGACGACCGCCGCCTGCTCGTCGAACTTCGCCGTCGAGAACCCGGCGTCGCCGAGGAGCTTGCCGATCGTCGGCAGGAGCCGGCTTTCGATGATCTTCTCGTAGCGTTCGATGTCGACGAGCTGGAAGTAGTCGGTGAACCGGTTCACCGACCCGAGCTCGCGCAGGGTGCTGCCCGCGCCGTAGCGCTCGGGGTCGAGCACGCCGGCTTCGCGCCTCGGCTGCCGGATCCACGACGCGAGGTTCGCGATCCGGCCCGGCAGGCTCGCCGGCAGCTCCAGCCAGCTGAGCAGGCCCTGACCGTAGGGGCGCAACGACTCCTGCCGCATCTTGTCCACGGCCCGGTAGTCGGCCCGGATCGGCGGCAGCATGAACGGCGTCCACTCGACGTACAGCGTCGTGTCGTCCACCGCCAGGTGCAGGAACGTCGTGAGCACCAGGTCCCGGTCCCAGGTCTCGACCTGGAAGCACAGGTAGTAGCGCGCCCACTCCTTCGGCTCGCGCCGGATCCGCTCGACGTCGGCCTCGGTCAGCCGGGTGTGCGGCGGGTACTCGATGTCCGGCAGGTAGGCCGCGGCCTCGCTCTCCCCCAGGTGGTCGACGAGCTCGGCCGCCGGGGTGAACACCGCCTCGGTCACGGTCAGCCCGCCGAGCCGTCCGTCCGGGGACAGCGCGGCCGAGCGGCGCAGGTCGCCGATCGCCCCGCGGATCTCCTCGTACAACGTCTCGGTGGTGAGTTCGCGGCGTTCCGCCGAGCCGGCCTCGTCGTCCTCGAGCCGCTCCAGCGGGATCGCCATGGACCAGGCGTCGCGGCGGAAACCCGCGCCCACGAAGGGTTTGTAGCCGCGGTACACCACCAGCGGCGCCCCCGGCGCGCCGGCGAACTCGTCGACCCGCTGGTAGCGGCCGAGCTGCGCCCGGAAGTCTTCGGTGAGCAGCCCGGTGAGGCTGCCACTGTCGGGCGCGGGCGGGGCGAAGCGCTTGAAGCGCGTCGTCAGCAGGTTCCACAGCGACCAGCGCTCGAACGTCACGACCATCAGCACGACGACGGCGAGCACGATGCCGATGACGTACCGCGCGGTGTCGCCGCCCGTGGAGTCGTCGAACTCGACGTCGGCGTAGTACCGCGACGAATAGCTGCTGCTGCCGGAGTTGAAGATCTCGTCCGAGTAGGCCAGCAGCAGCCAGACGACCACGATGACGGCGGCCACCAGGGCGAGCGTCTTCGGGTTGAACGGCCGCTCCCCCGCGCCCGTGTGCTTGCCCGCCCGTGCGACGACGAGCACGACCGACAGCACGATCCAGCCGTAGAGCAGCGGGTTGTCCCACGAAAGCCCGATGACGACGGCCATCAGCAGCACCAGCAGCCCGTCGTAGTTCTTCCGGCGCGCCCGCGCCCGCACCGCCTCGGTGAGCACGCGGCCCGCGTCGAGACCGGGTGACGGCGGCACCGGCCGGGTCGGCTCGACGAGGAACTCGGTGATCGCCCGGGTGCTGAACCGGGGATCGAGGTAGGCGGCCGCGCACAGGTAGCGCGTGGTGTCGTCGGCCGAGCCAGGGGACATGCTTGCTCCCTCGGGGTTTCCGGAAATGGCGACCCAGCAATTTGCAGACCGTAGCATGCACAACCGGGACGGACGACGGCATTTCGGGCATTCCCGGAACCGTCGCCGGACGATTCACGGCCGCCCGGAAATGGTCCGAAATAGACGCCCTGCTAGCCGGACTCGGTCAGCTGCTCGCTCCAGGCGCGAATGGCGGCGGCCTGGTCGGGCGCGAGCCGGTCGAGGACGAGCCGGCGGATGTTGCCGCCGTGCGCGCGGGTGGCGCGCTCCGCCGTGCGGCGCCCTTCTTCGGTCAGCGCGATCCCCGTGCGGCGGCCGGTGGCGCCGTCCTCGATGCGCGCGACCAGGCCGCGGGTCTCCATCCGGGTCAGCAGGTGCGCGACGCGGCTCTTCTCCCAGTCGAGCGCGTCGGCGAGCTCGCCGACGCGCATCGGGCCGGCCAGCGTCATCAGCACACTGAACTCGGCCTTGGAAATGCCGCAGTCGCGCTGCAGGCCGCGGTCCAGCTCCCGGGTGAGCACCCGGTGCGCGCGCATCCAGGTGTCCCAGAACTCCCAGTCCTCGGGGCTCATGTCCGCCATGGCCGACAGTCTACACTAGAGTTGACACATCAACTCCTAGGGAGGACACCGATGAAGACACTGGTGCGCGGCGGCATGGTGGTCAGCATGGATCCGGCCGTCGGGGACCTCCCGCGCGGAGACGTGCTCATCGAGGACGGCCGGATCGCCGCGGTCGCCCCCTCGATCGACCACGCCGACGCCGAGGTCGTCGACGCCGCGGGCAAGATCGTCCTGCCGGGCTTCGTGGACACCCACCGGCACACCTGGCAGACCGCGTTCCGCGGCGTCGGCGCGGACTGGACGTTCGACCAGTACCGCACCGCCGTGCACGGCACGCTCAAGCCGCACTACCGGCCGGAGGACGTGTACCTGGGCAACCTCCTCGGCCGGCTCGAAGCGCTCAGTTCCGGCGTGACGACCATGCTCGACTGGTTCCACTGCGCCGCCCGCCCGGAGAACGCCGACGCCGCGATCGAAGCGCTGCGAGAGGCACCCGGCCATTCGATCTTCTGCTACGGCGCCGCCGGCCCGGACATCGCGCCGGAGATCCGGCGGGTGCGGGCTTTGCTGCCGGGCGACGACATGGCACTGGGCCTGCGCGGCCCGGTGGTGTCCACAATGGACGAGACCGTCGCGGATGTCGCACTGGCGCGGGAACTCGGGCTGCGCGTGAGCACGCACATCCACGGCACCGGTGGCTGGCCGCACGGCGACCGGCCGATCGCGGGGATGCGGGAGCGCGGGGTGCTCGACGACCACACGACCGTCGTGCACGGCAACGATCTTTCCGACGACCAGCTGGCGATGCTCGCCGACGCGGGCTGTTCACTGTCGATCAGCCCGGACGTCGAGCTGAAGATGGGCTTCAAGCCGCTCGTGACCGGCCGGGCGCTGGCCGCCGGGATCCGTCCCTCATTGTCGATCGACGACTGCCCGTCCGCCGGCGGGGACATGTTCGGCGCCATGCGCACCGCCCTGGCCGCCGAGCGCGGCGGCGTCACGACCCGGGACGTGCTCGGGTTCGCCACCGTGGAAGGAGCCCGGGCCTGCGGGCGCGACACCGGTAGCCTCACCGTCGGCAAGGACGCCGACCTGCTCCTGCTCGATGCCGAGGACCTCTCGGTCTTCCCCGTCGGCGACCCGGTGGGCACGATCGTCGCGGCCGGTCATCCCGGCCTGGTGGACAGCGTCTTCGTCGGCGGCAAGGCGGTCAAGCGCGACGGGCGGCTGCTCGGCGTCGACCTGCCGACCCTGCGTGCCCGGCTGCTGGAGTCGCGTGACCGGATCGCCGCGGCCGCAGGCATCACGCTCGACGGGTCGTGGACGCCCTAGGAAGCCGACGTCACGCGGTAGACGTCGTAGACGCCTTCCACGCCACGGACGACCTTGAGGACGTGACCGAGGTGCTTCGGGTCGCCCATCTCGAACGAGAACCGGCTGACCGCGACGCGGTCGCGCGACGTGGTGACCGAGGCCGACAGGATGTTGACCTTCTCGTCGGCCAGCACCTTCGTGACGTCCGAGAGCAGCCGGTGCCGGTCGAGCGCCTCGACCTGGATGGCCACCAGGAACACCGAAGACGCCGACGGTGCCCACTCGACCTCGACCAGCCGCTCGGGCTGGGACTGCAGGTCGCCGGCGTTCGTGCAGTCGGTGCGGTGCACCGAAACACCGCCGCCGCGGGTCACGAAGCCGAGGATCTCGTCGCCCGGCACCGGGGTGCAGCAGCGGGCGAGCTTCGCCCAGACGTCGCTGGCGCCCTTGACCACCACACCGACGTCGTTGGAGCCGCGGCGCCGGGTGACGGTCGAGGGCGTCGCGCGCTCGGCGAGCTCCTCCTCCGCCGCGTCGACGCCGCCGATGAGGGCGACCAGCCGCTGCACGACGTGCTTCGCGCTGGTGTGGCCCTCCCCCACCGCCGCGTACAGCGACGAAATGTCGGCGTGGCGCAGCTCGGTGGCCACCGCGCCCATGGACTCCGCGGAGACCAGCCGCTGGATCGGCAGGCCGACCTTGCGGATCTCCTTGGTGATGGCTTCCTTGCCGCCTTCGATCGCCTCGTCGCGGCGTTCCTTGGCGAACCACTGCCGGATCTTCGCGCGCGCCTTGGGCGAGCCGGCGAACTGCAGCCAGTCGCGGCTCGGGCCGGCGTTCTCCGCCTTGGAGGTGAAGATCTCGACGACTTCGCCGTTTTCCAGCTTGCGTTCCAGCGCCACCAGGCGGCCGTTGACGCGGGCGCCGATGCAGCGGTGCCCGACCTCGGTGTGCACGGCGTAGGCGAAGTCGACCGGCGTCGAGTCCACGGGCAGCGTGATCACGTCGCCCTTCGGCGTGAACACGAAGATCTCGCGCGAAGCCAGTTCATAGCGCAGCGACTCGAGGAAGTCGCCCGGGTCCGCGGCCTCACGCTGCCAGTCGAGGAGCTGGCGCATCCACGCCATCTCGTCGACGTCCACGGCGTTGCCGTTGTGCGTGCCCTTGGTTTCCTTGTAGCGCCAGTGCGCGGCGATGCCGTACTCGGCGGTGCGGTGCATCTCGTAGGTGCGGATCTGCACCTCGAGGGGCTTGCCGTCCGGGCCGATCACCGTGGTGTGCAACGACTGGTAGACGCCGAACCGCGGCTGGGCGATGTAGTCCTTGAAGCGCCCGGGCACCGGCTGCCACAGGGCGTGGACGACACCCATGGCGGCGTAGCAGTCGCGGACGTCCTCGACCAGGATCCGCACGCCGACGAGGTCGTGGATGTCGTCCAGGTCGCGGCCGCGGACGATCATCTTCTGGTGGATCGAGTAGTAGTGCTTCGGCCGGCCCTCGACCTTCGCGGTGATCCGCGACGACACGAGGTTGCTCGTCAGGTCGGTGATGACCGACCGCAGGTAGATGTCACGGGAGGGCGCGCGGTCGGCGACCAGGCGCACGATCTCGTCGTACTTCTTGGGCTGCAGGATGGCGAACGCGAGGTCTTCGAGCTCCCACTTGACCGTGGCCATGCCGAGCCGGTGCGCGAGCGGGGCGAGGACTTCGAGCGTCTCGCGGGCCTTGCGGGCCTGCTTCTCCGGCGGCAGGAAGCGCATGGTGCGCATGTTGTGCAGCCGGTCGGCGAGCTTGATGACCAGGACGCGGGGGTCCTTGGCCATCGCGATGACCATCTTGCGGATGGTCTCGGCCTCGGCGGAGGTGCCGAGCTTGACCTTGTCCAGCTTGGTGACGCCGTCGACGAGTTCGGCGACCTTCTCGCCGAAGTCGGCCTTCAGGCTCTCGACGGCGTAGCCGGTGTCCTCGACCGTGTCGTGCAGCAGCGCCGCGACGAGGGTCGTGGTGTCCATGCCCAGCTCGGCGAGGATGGTCGCGACGGCGAGCGGGTGGGTGATGTAGGGGTCGCCGGACTTGCGCCGCTGGTTCCGGTGCAGTTCCTCGGCGACGTCGTAGGCGCGCTGCAGCAGCCCGAGGTCGGCGTTGGGGTGGAGCTCGCGGTGGATGACGGCCAGGGGTTCGAGGACCTGCTTGACCGGGGCGGCACGCTGCGCGGTGATCCGCCGGGCCAGGCGCGCCCGGACCCGCCGGGTCGCGGACGGGTTCGGCGCCGCACCGTTCGGCTTCGGCGGCTGGGCCGCCGCCTGCCCGTTCTGCGGGGCGCCCTCTTTCGCGGGCACCGCGGCGTCGAGCTCCTGGCTCACCCGCACCTCCTGCTGCTCGTGCGGCCTTCGAACCACCAGGGTAGCCGCTGCGTCTCGCGGCCCTCTCGGGTGCGCCCGTTCAGGGGGATGCCAAGCCGCGGACCAGCGGATTCACCCGATCGCCCGGCGTGGCGAACCCGTGACTCGCGTGATCCGAGCCGTCACCGGCGTGATTGAAGCCGGAACTCGTGAGTTCCGGCTTCAATCACGTGAGTTCGGGCTTGAATCACGCGAGTTACGGGTTCAGCAGACCTGCAGCGCGTGGACCTTCCGGTTCGCCAGCACGTCACGGCCCCGCAGGGCCGCCAGTTCCAGGACCACCGACACGCTGTCGACGACGGCTCCCACGTCCTCCAGGAGCTTGCCCGTCGCCGCGACCGTGCCGCCCGTGGCGAGGACGTCGTCGAGGATCGCGATCCGCTGGCCGGGGTGGACCACCCCGGCCGGGAGCTCGACCGTCGCCGTGCCGTACTCCAGCGCGTAGTCCACCCGGCCCGCCACCTTCGGCAGCTTGCCCGGCTTGCGGACCAGCACCACGCCGAGGCCGCGGGCGTACCCGACGGCCGCGGCGAGGAGGAACCCGCGGGCCTCCACGCCGGCGAGCGCCTCGACCCCGGGGTCGAGGGTGCCCGCCAGCGCGTCGGTCACCGCTTTGAACCCGCCCGCGTCCGCGAACAGCGGGCTCAGGTCGCGGAACAGCACGCCGGGCTCGGGGAAGTCCGGCACCGCGGCGATCAGGCCGAGGGCATCCTCCAGCTGCACGTCAGCGCTTCCGCTTGCCCGCGGGCTTGCCGGACGGGCGCTGCTTCTGGATCCGGGCCGGGACGCTGGCCGCGGCCGCGTACGCCTTCTCCTTGCGCAGCTCCTTCGCCAGGGCGTCGTCGTCCGAAGCGTCGAAGTCCTCTTCGCCTGCCGCCCGGCGCTCCTGGATGACACGGCGCTGACGGACGCGCTCGGCCTGCTGCTTGTACTTCGGGTCGCGCATCTTCAGGTCGACCAGCAGCGGCGTCGCCAGCGCGACCGACGAGAGCACGCCGACCAGGGTGCCGGTGAGCTGCACCAGCGCCAGGTCCTGCAGCGTGCCCGAGCCGAGCAGGACGTATCCGACGATCAGCAGGCCCAGGATCGGCAGCAGCGCGATGAACGCCGTGTTGAACGACCGCATCAGGGTCTGGTTCAGCGCCAGGTTCGCGGCCTCGCCGTAGGTGCGGCGGGTCAGCCCGAGCAGGCCGCGCGTGTTCTCGCGGACCTTGTCGAACACCACCACCGTGTCGTACAGCGAGAACCCGAGGATCGTCAGCAGGCCGATCACGGTCGCCGGCGTGACCTCGAAACCGACCAGCGAGTACACGCCGGCCGTCACCAGGATGTCGTGCAGCAGCGAGATGAGCGCCGCCGTGGCCATCCTCAGGTCGAAGTAGATCCCGAGGAAGATGACGACCGCCACGAGGAACACCGCGAGCGCGAGCAAGGCCTTCTGCGAGATCTCGCCGCCCCAGGACGCGCTCACCGCGCTGTCGCTGATCGCCTGCGCGCTCGGCTGGTTGTTGCTGCCGATCGGGCCGAGGTCGGTGAACAGGCCCTGCTTGACCTTGGCGACGTCGGCCGCGTCGAGCGTGTCGGTGCGGATCTGGATGGTCGACGCCTTGCCCGTGCCGACCTTCTGCGTCTCCGCGGCGGGACGGCCGAGCGCCTTCTGGAACGACGCCTTCGCCTGGTCTTCGGTGATCACGCCGTGGGTGCCGGTGGCCGGCATCTGGATCTGCGTGCCGCCCTCGAACTCGATGCCGATGTTGAAGCCGCGGAACACCATCGACGCGAGGCACACCAGCACCAGCGCCGAGAAGAAGAAGTACCAGCGCTTGCGCTTGCCGACGACGTCGAACGCGCCCGTGCCGACGTAGAGCCGGTGGAAGACGCTTTCCCGCTTGCCGGGCTTCGCCGTCACCTTGGCGTTGCCTTCGGCGTCCGTGCCCAGTTCTTCGACGCCCACGTCAGGCCTCCTTCACGTTCGCGCGGCCGACCGTGGTCGACTTCTTACGCTGCGAACCCACTTGCTGCACGGCGCCGAGGCCCAGGTTCCTCGGATTGGACAGGAACGACGACTTCGACGTGGACACGATGGCCACCAGCGGGTGCGTCACCAGGTACACGACCACGAGGTCGAGCACGGTGGACATACCGAGGGTGAACGCGAAGCCCTGCACGTCGCCGACCGCGATGATGTACAGGATCGCCGCGGCCAGGAAGCTCACGCCGTCCGAAGCCAGGATGGTGCGCCGGGCGCGGACCCAGCCGCGGGGCACCGCGGACCGGAATGTCCTGCCTTCCCGGATCTCGTCTTTCAGTCGTTCGAAGTAGATGACGAACGAGTCCGCGGTGATCCCGATCGCGATGATCAGACCGGCGATGCCCGCCAGGTCCAGCGTGTAGCCGATCCAGCGGCCGAGCAGCACCAGCACCGCGAACACCAGCGCGCCGGACAGGGCCAGCGACAGGATGGTGAGCACGCCGAGCAGCCGGTAGTAGAACAGGCAGTAGACGAAGACCACCAGCAGGCCGATGCCGCCGGCGATGAGGCCGGCCTGCAGCGAAGCCAGGCCGAGGGTCGCCGACACCGTGGTCGCGTCCGAAGACGCGAACGACAGCGGCAGCGAGCCGTACTTCAGGATGTCCGAGAGGTCCTTCGCCTCGGACTGCGTGAACTTGCCGGTGATCTGGGTGTTGCCGTCGAGGATGGCGACCTGGATGTTCGGCGCGGACACGACCTGCGTGTCGAGCACGAAGGCAGCCTGCTGGCCCTGGTTCTTCGAGGTGAAGTCGGCCCAGATCTTGGTGCCCTCGCTCTTGAAGCTGAGGTTCACCGTCCACTGGCCGCGCTGCGAGTCGTAGGCCGAGTTCGAGTCCGCGATCTCGGTGCCCGGCAGGAACTCCGGCTCCAGCAGGTACTTGTACGTGTCGTGGTCACCGCAGGCGACCAGCGGCAGCTTCGGGTCGTCGTTGCCTTCCAGGGGGTCCTTGGCGTTGGGCGCGCAGGTGAGCGACGCCATCGCCTGGGCGACGAGCTCCTGGTTCGGCTGGCCGTCGGCGCCGATCAGGTCCTTGTTCTGCCGGAGTGCCTTCGCGGCCTGGATCTCCTTCGCGGTCTCCGCGTCGACGGAGCCGTCCGAAGGGGCCGGTGCCTGGCTCGACGAGGGCGGCGGCGTGGTGCTGCTGCTCGGCGGGGCCGGCGTGGTGCTCTGCTGCTGCGCGGGCGCCGCGGCGGGGGCACCGCCACCGCCGGCGGCCGGGCTGGTCGGCGGAGCGCTGGAGCTCGCCGTCGGCGCGCCCGATGAAGGCGGCGTCGAGCTGCTGGGGGTCCCCGTCGGCGTGCCGGTGGCCGGCGGCGGCGTGGTCTGCGGCGGGACGACCGGCTGCGTCGCGTTCGCGACGACCTTCCGGAAGCCCAGCTTCGCGGTCTTGCCCAGGTTCTTCGCCTGGTCGCCCTGCTCACCGGGAACGGTGATGACGACGTTGTTGCCGTCGAGGAGGACCTCGGTGCCGCCGACGCCGATCCCGTTGACGCGCCGTTCGATGATCTGGCGCGCCTGGTTCAGGGACTCCCGGGTCGGCTGGCCGCCGTCGGGCGTGCGGGCGGTGAGCGTGACGCGGGTGCCACCCTGCAGGTCGATGCCCAGCTTCGGGGTCGGCTTGTGGTTGCCGGTGAGGAACACCAGCGCGTACAGCACGATCACGATCAAGGCGAACAGGGCGAGATAGCGTCCCGGGCGGAGATGCCCGGCTGAAGCTGCCACGGTGCTTCGGTCTCCTCGGACGGGGTGGACCCCAAAGTTGCGGTGCCCGCCCGGAGGGTTACCGGGAGGGACTGTGTGCGATTCACTCCCGGGCACGGGTATGACGGCGGACACGCACGCAGCACCGAGACAGTACTCGGTGCTGCGTGAGCCCGGCGTGCGAGGCCACACCGACTTTCGTCGGGCGTTTCCGCGGCCACGCCCAGGATGCCGCGGGGGTTACTTCTTGCCGTGCTCCAGCGGCGGCGCCACCTGAGCGGTGGTCTGCGGCTCGTCTTCGTTCTTGATGCCCGAGCCCGACTCGATGATCGACTCTTCGGCGGGCGCCTCGATCTCGTCGACCGAGTCCTCTTCGGTCTCGACGACCGGCTCGACCTTCTCGCGGACCGCGAGCCGCAGCCAGGTGGTGACGACGCCGGGGGCGATCTCGATGTCGATCGTGTTGTCGCCGGAGGCGTCGGCGACGGTGCCGTAGAGACCCGAGGTGGTCATCACGCGGTCACCGGCCGACAGGCTGGTCTGCAGATCCTTCTGCGCGGCCTGCTGCTTCTTCTGCTTTCGCGTGCTCATCACCAGCGGCACCGCGAGGACGAGCACGAGCAGCAGGGGCAGCAATAGCTGTTGCATGATTCTCCGTTCGACGGACTCCGGGCCCAGCCGAAATGTCCGGTTTTTGGGTATGTGCTCCTGTCGAGTGTGCCAGGTACCAGCGCGGACGCCAGCACCCACCCCGCCGGTTCGGGCCGCTCAGTCCTGCGCGAACGGCGAGAGCCCGCCCGGGTCGGCGCGCCCCGGGTGGTCGGCGGGCGGCACCATCCCGAGGTGCTCCCAAGCGGCCGCGGTGGCGACCCGGCCACGCGGGGTGCGGGCGAGCATACCGGCGCGCACAAGGTAGGGCTCGCACACCTCTTCCACGGTGGTCGCCTCCTCCCCCACGGCGACCGCCAGCGTCGAGATCCCGACCGGCCCGCCGCCGAACGACCTGGTCAGCGCGGTGAGCACGGCGCGGTCGAGCCGGTCGAGGCCCAGCTCGTCGACGTCGTAGACGGCCAGCGCGGCCCGCGCGATCTGCACGGTCACCTTGCCGTCGGCGCGGACCTCGGCGTAGTCGCGGACGCGCCGTAGCAACCGGTTCGCGATCCGGGGGGTGCCCCGCGAGCGGCCGGCGACCTCCGCGCTGGCGTCGCGGTCGATCGAGATGTCGAGGATCGTCGCCGCGCGGCGGACGACCAGGTCCAGCTCGGTGTCGGTGTAGAACTCCATCTGGCCGGTGAAGCCGAACCGGTCGCGCAGCGGCCCGGTCAGCGAACCGGACCGGGTGGTGGCCCCGACCAGGGTGAACGGCGCGATCTCCAGCGGGATGCTCGTGGCGCCGGGGCCCTTGCCGACCACGACGTCGACCCGGAAGTCCTCCATCGCCAGGTAGAGCATCTCTTCGGCGGGGCGGGCGATCCGGTGGATCTCGTCGATGAACAGGACGTCGCCGGGCGCGAGGTTGGACAGCATCGCGGCCAGGTCGCCGGCGCGTTCCAGCGCCGGGCCGGAAGTGATCCGGATGGCCGCGCCCAGCTCCGCCGCGACGATCATCGCCATCGACGTCTTGCCCAGCCCGGGCGGCCCGGAGAACAGGACGTGGTCGGGCGGCACCCCGCGGCGGCGCGCGCTCTCCAGCACCAGCTCCAGCTGCTCGCGCACGCGCGGCTGGCCGATGAACTCGTCGAGCTTGCGGGGCCGGAGCGTGCCCTCGATGTCCCCGTCGCCACTTTGGGCCCATGCGGAGAGGGCGTCGTCCTCGTCCTCGGTCACGGCCTCATAGTCCATGAAGGGCCCTACCGCTTCCGGCCGAGGGTGGTCAGCGAAGCGCGCAGCA
Source organism: Amycolatopsis ponsaeliensis (assembly GCF_030182635.1). Lineage (NCBI taxonomy): Bacteria > Bacillati > Actinomycetota > Actinomycetes > Pseudonocardiales > Pseudonocardiaceae > Amycolatopsis > Amycolatopsis ponsaeliensis. The sequence continues at coordinate 11,634 of NZ_JAPZLD010000052.1, read as the reverse complement.
CGCTCGACGTCGTGTGGCCGTCGCCGTCGGCGAGCACCTTGTCGACCGCCTGCTCGGCCTGCTTGGCCGGGAACCCGAGCCCGGCCAGCGCTTCGACGACCTCCGCGCGCAGCGCGCCGGGCGCCGTCACGGCCGGCGCGTCGCCGGAACCGAGCGCGGTGACCTTGTCGCGCAGCTCGAGGGTGAGCCGTTCGGCGCCCTTGCGGCCGATGCCGGGCACCGAGGTGAGCACGGTGATGTTGCCTTCGACCAGTGCGCCCCGCAGCTTGCCGGGGTCGAGCACGGCGAGGGTGGCCAGCGCGAGCCGCGGCCCGATTCCGGACACCGTCTGCAGCAGGCCGAACAGCTCCCGCGCGTCGGCGTCGGCGAAGCCGAACAGCGTCAGCGAGTCCTCGCGCACGACCAGCGCGGTGTGCAGCCGCGTCTCTTCGCCGCGGCGCAGGGTGGCCAGCGTCGCCGGGGTGGCCTGGACGGCGAGGCCGACCCCGCCGACCTCGACCACCACGTGGTCCAGGCCGACCGACAGGACTTCCCCACGTACCGACGAGATCATCGTGCTGCTCCAGGTTTCTTCACTACGGGCTTCAGTGGGGGCTTCTTCGCGGTGGCCTGCTTGGCGGCCGCGGCCAGCCGGGCCTTGTGCGTGCGGGCCATCTCGGCCGCGCGGGCTTCGGCTTCGGCGAGCCGGGCGCGCATCGGCTCCCGCCAGAGGTGGCAGATGGCCAGGGCCAGCGCGTCCGCGGCGTCGGCGGGGTGCGGGGCGACCTCGAGGTTGAGCAGGCGCATCACCATGGCGGTGACCTGCGCCTTGTCGGCGCGGCCCGACCCGCTGACCGCGGCCTTCACCTCGCTCGGCGTGTGGAAGACGACGGGCAGGCCGCGGCGGGCGGCGGCCAGCGCGACGACCCCGCCGGCCTGCGCGGTGCCCATCGCGGTCCGCACGTTGTGCTGGGCGAAGACGCGCTCGACGGCCACGGCCGCGGGCTTGTACTTGTCCATCCACCGCTCGACCTCGTCGGAGATGCCGAGCAGGCGGTGCGCCAGGTCGGCGTCGGCCGGCGTCCGCACGACGTCGACGGCGACGCAGCGGACCGCGCGGCCCTTGCCGCCGTCGACCACGCCCAGGCCGCACCTGGTCAGACCGGGGTCGACCCCGAGCACCCGCACCCGTTTTCCTTCCCGCCGCGAACACCAGTTCGAGCTAGCAGGCTACTGGGCGCGCCTGCGGCAGGATGGGTGACATGCCGGAGCCCTCGGATTTCGTCACCCACCTGGGTCTTGAGCCCCTGCCGATCGAAGGAGGCCAGTGGGCGCAGAGCTGGCGCTCGGAGACCGGGTCCGCCATCTACTACCTGCTCGTCGCGCCGGACTTCTCCGCGCCCCACCGACTCGACCGCGTCGAGGTCTACGCCCACCACGCGGGCGCGCCCGCGGCGATGCTGCTGCTGCACCCGGACGGCTCGGTCGAGCGGCCGGTGCTGGGAACGGACGTCGCCGCCGGCGAGCGGCCGCAGGTCGTCGTGCCCGCGGGGACCTGGCAGGCCACGGTCACGCGCGGGGAATGGAGCCTGCTGGGGACCGTCGTCGTGCCGCCCTACATCGACGGCTGCGAGGAGTTCGCGGCCGCCGAGGATCTCGCGCTGCGGTACCCGGAAGCGGCCGCCGACCTGCGGGCGTTCTAGGGACCGTCGACGCCGGGGGTCCAGCTTTCCGGATCGCCGCTTTCGGTGAGCACCAGCTGCCACCGGGCGAAGCCCTCGGGCGCGTCCGGGTGCCAGGGGAACTTGCCCTCGGGCGTCGCGACGATCAGCTGCAGCGCCGGGAAGTCGCCGTCGGGGTAGATGAGGAAGGCCGTGCCGAAGTATTCGGGGTAGTGCCCCTTGTTGACGCGCTCGAGGACGACCGGGACGCCCTCGAAGAAGTCGTCGTAGCGCTTGCCGACCTCGAAGATCTCGCCGTTGGCCGCGCGGTCGACGTAGGCGTCGAGCAGCACCTGGCCCATCTGCTCGGGCAGCCCGACGACGACGGCCTCGGGGACGTTGTGCAGCGCCCACGCGCAGGTGGTGAAGCAGTAGCCGGCGCCCTCGTCGTCGCCCGCGACCGTGATGACCGCGTTGCCGCGTTCCTTCGCCTGCGTCTCGATCCATTCGATCAAGCGCAGTTCGTCCGCGGAGAGTTCGGCGGTGATGTCGGCGGAAGCGGCGGGGGTCGTCGAGGTCACGGCGCACATTCTGCCTGAAGCGTCCCCGAGAGCCCAGGGTCCGGGCCGGAAAGTTTCCGGCCCGGACCCGAAGGCGTTGCGGCGCAAGGCAAAACTCAGCCGACTTCGGCCAGGACCTCATCAGAGACATGGATGGTTACACAGTGCGCAGACGTTCTCCGCCGCCGAATTGCACAACCCGGCGTCGACGCGCCTTCGGCACTGCACCCACCCTCCGTCGCCGGACAGCGCGAAGGCCGCCACGAGGAACGAGTCCCCCTGGCGGCCTTCGGCGCGAATCTCGACCCCGGCGTCAGCCGACTTCGGCGAGCACCTCGTCCGACACATCGAAGTTCGCGTAGACGTTCTGGACGTCGTCGCAGTCTTCGAGGGCGTCGATCAGCTTGAAGACCTTCTTCGCGCCGTCCGCGTCCAGGGGGACGCTGACCGACGGGAGGAACGTCAGCTCGGCCGACTCGTACTCGAACCCGGCCTCCTGCAGCGCCTTGCGCACCGGGACCAGGTCGCCGCCCTCCGAGACGATCTCGAAGCTCTCGTCGAGGTCGTTGACCTCCTCGGCGCCCGCGTCGAGGACCGCCATGAGGACGTCGTCCTCGGACGCGTCGGCCTTCGGCATGATCACGACACCCTTGCGGGTGAACATGTAGGCCACCGAGCCCGGGTCGGCGAGGGAGCCGTTGTTGCGTGTGAGCGCGGTGCGGACCTCCATCGCGGCGCGGTTCTTGTTGTCGGTGAGGCACTCGATCAGCACCGCCACGCCGTTGGGGCCGTAGCCCTCGTACGTGATGTTCTGCCAGTCGGCGCCACCGGCTTCTTCACCGGCGCCGCGCTTGCGGGCGCGCTCGATGTTGTCCTGCGGGACCGAGTTCTTCTTCGCCTTCTGGATGGCGTCGTAGAGCGTGGGGTTGCCATCCGGGTCGCCACCACCGGTGCCGGTCCGCGCGGCCACCTCGATGTTCTTGATCAACCGCGCGAAGAGCTTGCCGCGCTTCGCGTCGAGGTTGGCCTTCTTGTGCTTCGTGGTGGCCCACTTGGAGTGGCCGCTCATCTCTCCTCCATCTGTTCCGTACCCCGGCCGGGCACCGCGTCTCAAGCAGCCTGTCGCACGAGGTCGACGAACAGCCGGTGCACCCGCACGTCGGGCGTCAGCTCCGGGTGGAACGCGGTCGCCAGCACCGCCCCCTGCCGGACCGCGACGATCCTAGCGGTCTCGTCTTCCTCACCGGGCACGCCGCTGACGGTGGCCAGCACCTCGACGCCGTCCCCGGCCTTCTCGACCCACGGGGCCCGGATGAACACCGCGTGCACCGGCCCGCCGTCGACCTCGGCGAAGTCGAGGTCGGCTTCGAAGGAGTCGACCTGCCTGCCGAACGCGTTGCGCCGGACGACGACGTCGAGCCCGCCGAGCTGCTGCTGGTCCGGCCGCCCGTCGAGGGTCTGCCGCGCCAGCAGGATCATGCCGGCGCACGAGCCGAAGGCGGGCATGCCACCGGCGATCCGCGCGCGCAGCGGTTCGAGCAGCTCGAAGCTCTCCAGCAGCCGCGACATCGTGGTCGACTCGCCGCCGGGCAGCACCAGACCGTCCACTTCGGACAGCTCGGCGGCGCGGCGCACGGGCTTGGCCCGCGCACCGGCTTCCTCCAGCATGGCGACGTGCTCCCGCACGGCACCCTGCATGGCGAGCACACCGATGACCGGCTCCGACGACACCCGACCTCCCGAAAGACCTTCCCACCAGCCTAGACGCTCCGGCTCCGGGGCTTACCGGCAGGTCAGGCCCGGTCCCGGCAGCGTTCCTCCCGCGCCAAGCGTCTTGAATGAGTCATTCAGGACTTCCGGAGACCTGAATGACTCATTCAAGACGTCCGGGTCCGCAACTCATGCGCGGCATCCGATCCCGATGCCGGTCGGCCGGTCATGGCACCCCGGCCAGCCTCAGCAACGCCGCCGTCGCCGCGGCGGCCACCACCACCAGCACGAACGGCGCCTTCCGCCACGCCAGCACCCCCGCGACCAGCACCCCGGCCGGCCGCGCGAAGCCGGCGAACCCGTGCCCCTCCGTCAACGCGCTCACCGCCACCAGCGCCGCCAGCAGCACCACCGCGGCCAGCGCCATCAGTCTCTCCGCGCGCGGAGAGAGCTTCACCCGGCTGCGCAGCACCGGCCCGGCGAACCGGAACGCGAACGTCCCCAGCGCCAGCACCGCGGTGCCGACCAGCAGTTCCACGCCGTCCATCAGCCTGCCTCCTGCAGTTCCGGCTCCTTCGCCGCGACCCCCGCCACGACGCCCGCGAGCGCCAGCAGGACCGGGAGCCCGGCGGGTAGGAACGGCGTCGTGACCAGCGCGGCCACCACCCCCACCAGCACCGGCAGCCGGGTCGCGCGGTCGCGCAGCGACGGCAGCACCAGGGCGAGCAGCACCGCCGGGAACGCCGCGTCCAGGCCGAACACGTCGGTGTCGCTGATGACCGAACCGGCGAACGCCCCGGCGACGACACCGAGGTTCCAGCAGGCGAACAGCCCGATCCCGCACGCCCAGTACGCCGCGCGGCGACGGTCGGCCTCACGCTGGGCCAGCGCGAACGCCACCGACTCGTCGATCATCAGGTGGCTGCCGGCCAGCCGGGCGGGCCACCGCTTGCCCAGGACGTCGCCGATCGCGAAGCCGAACGGCAGGTGCCGCGCGTTGGCCAGCAGCCCGGCCAGCACCGCCGCGAACGGGTTGCCGCCGGCGGCCACGATCCCGATGAACATGAACTGGGACGCGCCGGCGAAGACCAGCAGCGACATCAGCATCGGCAGCCACAGCGGGAAGCCCGAGCTCACCGCGATGGCGCCGTAGGAGACCCCCACGAGGCAGTCGGCCAGGCAGACCAGGCCGATGTCGCGGGCGAGGCCCCGATCGAGTGTTCGCCAAATCGAACGCATGTGTTCTATGGTGAACACACGCACCCGTGTTCGTCAAGGCGAACAGAACGACCGATGGAGCGAACAGCCATGTCGCACGAACCGACGGGCGCGCCGCTGGAGATCATCGCGGCGTCCCTGCGCCGGGAACGCACCCGCGCGGGCTTGTCCCTGACCGAGGTCGCGCGCCGCGCCGGCCTGGCGAAGTCGACGCTGTCCCAGCTCGAGTCCGGTACGGGCAACCCCAGCGTCGAGACGCTGTGGGCACTCGGCGTCGCGCTCGACGTGCCGTTCTCCCGGCTGGTCGAGCCGGACCGGCCCAAGGTCCGCGTCATCCGGTCCGGCGGGGGCCCGACGGTCTTCGCCGAGCACGCCGACTACGCGTGCACGCTGCTGTCGGCCTGTCCCCCGTCCGCGCGGCGGGACATGTACCTCATCCGGGCGGAACCCGGCACGCCGCGGCGGTCCGACCCGCACATGACCGGCGTGATGGAGCACATCGTGCTGTGCGCGGGACGCGCCCGGGTGGGCCTGCTGGAGGCGCCGGAGGAGCTGAACCCCGGCGACTACATCTCCTACCCGGGCGACGTCCCGCACATCTTCGAAGCCCTCGAGCCGGGTACTTACGGCGTCGAGATCTCCGAGTACATCTAGAAAGTCACCAGCCGCGCTCGGCGAGGCGGTGCGGCTCCGGGAGCTCTTCGACGTTGATGCCGACCATGGCCTCACCCAGGCCGCGCGAAACCTTCGCGAGGACGTCCGGGTCGTCGTAGAACGTCGTCGCCTTGACGATCGCCGCCGCGCGCTGGGCCGGGTTGCCGGACTTGAAGATGCCCGAGCCGACGAACACGCCCTCGGCGCCGAGCTGCATCATCATGGCCGCGTCGGCCGGGGTGGCGATGCCGCCCGCGGTGAACAGCACCACCGGCAGCTTCCCGGCCTGCGCCACCTCGCGAACGAGCTCGTACGGCGCCTGCAGCTCCTTGGCCGCGACGAACAGCTCGTCCTCGGGCAGCGACGTCAGCTTGCGGATCTCCCCGCGGATCTGGCGCATGTGCGTGGTGGCGTTGGAGACGTCGCCGGTGCCGGCCTCGCCCTTGGAGCGGATCATCGCCGCGCCCTCGGTGATCCGGCGCAGGGCCTCGCCGAGGTTGGTCGCACCGCAGACGAAGGGAACGGTGAACGCCCACTTGTCGATGTGGTTGGCGTAGTCGGCCGGGGTGAGCACCTCGGACTCGTCGACGTAGTCCACGCCGAGGGACTGCAGCACCTGCGCCTCGACGAAGTGGCCGATGCGGGCCTTGGCCATCACCGGGATCGAGACGGCTTCGATGATGCCGTCGATCAGGTCGGGGTCGCTCATCCGCGCGACGCCGCCCTGCGCGCGGATGTCGGCGGGCACGCGTTCGAGCGCCATCACCGCGACCGCGCCGGCGTCTTCGGCGATCTTGGCCTGCTCGGCGGTGACCACGTCCATGATCACGCCGCCCTTGAGCATCTCGGCCATGCCGCGCTTCACCTTGGCGGTTCCGGTGACGGACTGGACGGTGCCACTGGCGGTGGTCTGCTGCTCGGACACGACGGGGCCTTTCCACAAAGAGAACAGGGGGTGACGGCTTCGAGCGTAGGTCGGCGGTGGACCCTTCAAGCAGGCCAGTACGCGGCTATCTCAGGAGTCCACTTCCGCCACGCCCGCGACCAGGACTTCCGCGGCCCGGGTGCGCGCGTAGAGGACGTGACGTCCGGCACGGTGCCCGCTGACCAGGCCCGCGGCCTTGAGGACGCCGAGGTGCTGCGACACCGCCCCGGCGCTGAGCCGGGTCCGGCGGGCGAGCTCGGAAGTGGACGCCGGCGCGGTCAGCTCGGTCAGCAGCATGGCCCGGCCGCGGCCCACCACGGCGGCCAGCGCGCCGGGCGCGACGGCGGTGCCGGTCTCCCACAGCGTGGCGATCCCGCGCGGCGGGTAGCGCAGCACCGGCTGCCACCGCGGGTCGGTCTTGGAGAACACCCGCGGCCAGACGAACGCCGAAGGCACCAGCACCAGGCCGCGCCCGTCGAGCGGGACGGCCGCGTGCAGGTGGCGGTGCGCGACCGTGAGCGTGCCGCCCTGCCAGCGGACCAGCGGGGTGAGGTCGTTGAACAGCTCGGCGGCCCCGCCTTGGGCCAGCAGCCGCGACCGGTGCAGCACGTCGGCCTCGAGCAGCGCGCGGATCCGCGGCCAGTCCGGGGCTAGCACCAGGGCCCAGTACTTCTCCATCAGCGTCGCGAGCCGCTCGAGACCGGCCTCCGGGTCGCGGTGGAAGCGGTTGAGGGCCGGTGTGCGCGGCCCCGCCATCGCGTCCAGCTCGCGCCGGACGACGCGGGCGGGCACGTCACGCAGGTCGGCCAGCTCGTCGGCGAGGTCGGGCAGCGGCGTCGACGGCGTGCCGGCGAGGAACCCGGGCAGGTGCCGCAGCGGGACGAGGTCGCGCAGCAGCCCGATGTCGAGCCCGGCCTCCTCGAGCGCCGCGGTGGCGCGCTTGACCCACGGCAGGTGCAGGGCGTGCTCCCCCGGCCGGTTCAGGACGCGGACGCTCGCCACGATCTCCCACGCCGGGGAGAACGCGAACCGGGTGTGCGCCAGGTCCTCTGTGGAGAATGCCAGGTCGAGCACGCGCTGCCTCTCTGCCGCCGTGCCGCGGATCCTACGTCGCTCCGATGTGGACAGTCGAGGGGGTGGCCGGAAGTCCTTGCGGGAAGGCGAGAATTCCTCGCGGGTCATACTTTCGGGCGACGGCACGCAGCCGCGGCAAGTTCACTCCGTAGTACGCCTCGGCCCAGTCCGGCATCTCCGGATCGAGGTAGTTGACGTAGCCCGTGGTGCCGAACTCCGGCCCGAGACCGTCGCGCACCGCGGCGAGCGAGCGCCGCGCCCCGGCCTCGCCGCCGTCTCCGGGTGCCGCGCCGTGGAGGAACTGGAGGCTGGCGAGCGCCGTCCGGTACGGGAACGCGGTCTCGCGGGCACCGACGCGCGCGATGGCGCCCCCGCCCGAGTCGACGATCGTGCGGACGCCCGGGTCCCGGGTGAGCACGTCGACCACCGCGCCCGGGTCGGCGAGCGGCCGGGTCAGCATCCGCGACGTGCCGATGTACGTACCCCGGTCCGCGGCCGCCGACGGCCGGGACTCCTGGTCGTCGAACGACCGCATGGCCGTCAGGTGGTCCTGGACGCCCTCGTCCCACTTGGTCGGTGCGGTGCCGACGCGGCGGACGAGGTCCTCGAGCAACGCGTGCATCCGGGCCTGGGGTCCGAGGAAGGTGCCGCCGAGTGTGGCCTCGTTCCAGGCCAGCCCCATGCCCGACCACAGCTCGTCGGGCGCGGCCGGCTGCCACTCCTGCCACGCGGCGAGCAGGGCGGCCCCGGCGGCCGGCGGGAACTCGAGGGCGAAGGTGGCGACGTCGGCGACCGGCACCGTCCGGAAGGTGAAGCCGGTGACGATCCCGAAGTTCCCGCCGCCCCCGCCGCGCAGCGCCCAGAACAGGTCCGGCTCCGCGGTGGCCGACACCGTGCGGACCCGGCCGTCGGCCGTGACGATCCGCGCCGCCTCGAGGTGGTCGCACGTCAGCCCGTACTTCCGGTCGAGGACGCCGACCCCGCCGCCGAGGGCGAGCCCGGCGATGCCGACCGTGCCGCAGCTGCCCGCCGGCAGCACCCGGCCCGCCGCGGCGAGCGTCGTCGCGATCGGGCCCAGCCGGGCGCCGGCGCCGATCACCGCCTGGCCGCCGGGTCGCGCTTCGATCCCCGAAAACCGGCTCAGATCCACGACGATCCCGCCGTCCACAGTGGAATAGCCGGGGTAGCTGTGCCCGCCGCTGCGGGCGGCGACCGGCAGCCGGTGCCGGGCCGCGAAGCCCACGGCCTCCTGGACGTCCTCGACGCACGCGGCGCCGACCACGGCCGCCGGCATCCGGTCGTCGTACATCGTGAAGAAGCCCTGCTTGGCGTCGGAGTAGCCCGGGTCGCCCGGCCGGAACAGCGGCCCGGAAAGCCGCCGGCGCAGCCGCTCCCAGTCGTCCGGCGGCGGCCACCCCGCCAGGCCCGCCGCCGGTACCGCTCCGGAAATCCGCAAGAAAGTACGCCTGTCCATGTCAGTCCCCCTGCCCCGCACTCCCCTGGGCATTCGGCTGGTCCCGGGAGCCCTGCCTTGCCGTGACCAGGGTAGCGGGTGTGTGATCGAGGACACATCCCGTACACGAGCCGTTCGCCGAGGAGTCGTCATGGCAGACAAACAGGCCAAGAACGCCGACACCGGGGCCGCCGTCGCTGTAAACGACCCCGCGAAGGTCCGCAACGTGGTGCTCGTCGGCCCCTCCGGCTCCGGGAAGACGACTCTCACCGAGGCCCTCCTCGCGGCGTCCGGCACCGTCCCGCGCGCGGGATCGGTGGTCGACGGGACGACGGTGTGCGACCACGACCCCGCGGCGGTCCGCCAGCAGCGCTCGGTCGGCCTCTCCGTCGCGCCGGTGCTGCACCGGGGTCACAAGATCAACCTGATCGACACGCCCGGGTACGCCGACTTCGTCGGGGAACTGCGGGCCGGGCTGCGCGCGGCCGACGCGGCCCTGTTCGTCGTCTGCGCCGCCGAAGGCGTCGACGCCGCGACGGTCGCGGTGTGGGAAGAGTGCGCCGCCGTCGGCATGCCGCGCGCGGTCGTCGTCTCCCGGCTCGACCACCACCGGGCCGACGCGATGGCCGAGATCGCCGCCTGCCAGGCCGCGTTCGGCGCCGGCGTGCTGCCCCTGTACCTGCCCGCCGGCGACGGCCTGGTCGGGCTGATCACCCAGCGGTACTTCGACTACTCCGCCGGGCACCCGCCGAAGACCGGCGAACCCGACCCGGCCGACCTCGAGCGGATGGCCGAAGCCCGCAACGAGCTGATCGAAGGGATCATCGCCGAGAGCGAGGACGAATCCCTGATGGACCGCTACATCGGCGGTGAAGAGATCGCCGAGGAGACCCTCATCGCCGACCTCGAAACCGCCGTCGCGCGCGGGTCGTTCCACCCGGTGATCCCGGTCTGCGCGACCAGCGGGATCGGCCTGGCCGAAGTGCTCGACGGGATCGTCCGGGCCTTCCCCTCCCCGCTCGAACACCAGCCACCCGACGTCACGACGCCGGACGGCTCGGCGCACGCCGCCATCACCGCCGACCCCGCGGGCCCCCTCGCCGCGGAGGTCGTCCGGACGGCCGTCGACTCCTACGTCGGCCGGGTGTCGCTGGTCCGGGTGTTCTCCGGGACACTGCGGCCGGAGCGGCCGGTGCACGTGTCCGGGCACGGCCTCGCCGAACGCGGCCACGAGGACCACGACGCCGACGAGCGCGTCGCGCACCTCTACTCCCCACTCGGCGCGAACCTGCGGGAAGTGCCCTACTGCGTCGCGGGCGACCTCTGCGCGCTGACGAAGGTCGGCTCGGCGGAGACCGGCGACACCGTCTCTTCGCCGGAGGAGCCGCTGCTGATGGAGCCGTGGGCGATGCCGGAGCCGCTGCTGCCGGTGGCGGTGGTCGCGAAGACCCGCAGCGACGAGGACACCCTCGCCCGCAACCTTTCCCGCCTGGTCGCCGGCGACCCGACACTGCGCCTGGACCGCAACGCCGAGACCGCCCAGCTGGTGCTGTGGTGCATGGGCGAGGCCCACGCGGACGTCGTCCTCTCGCGGCTGCGGGCAGGCGGCGCGGACGTCGACACCGAACCGGTGAAGATCAGCCTGCGCTCGACGTTCGGCAAGCCCGCCAAGGGACACGGGCGGCACGTGAAGCAGTCCGGCGGGCACGGCCAGTTCGCCGTGTGCGACATCGAGGTCGAGCCACTGCCGCGGGGCGGCGGGTTCCAGTTCGTCGACAAGGTCGTCGGCGGCTCGGTACCGCACCAGTTCATCCCGAGCGTCGAGAAGGGCGTGCGGGCCCAGCTGGAGCGCGGGCTGGAGGGCCACCAGGTCGTCGACGTCAAGGTGACGCTGGTCGACGGCAAGGCGCACAGCGTGGACTCGTCGGACGCGGCGTTCCAGACCGCGGGCGCGCTCGCGTTGCGGGAGGCCGCGGCGAACGGGCACATCACGATGCTGGAGCCCCTGGAGGAGGTGGCGATCCGGCTGCCGGACGAGCACCTCGGCACGGTGCTCGGCGACCTGTCGTCCCGGCGCGGCCGGGTGCTGGGCACCGAAGCCGGCGAAGGCGGGCGGACGGTGATCCGCGCGGAGGTCCCGGCGACGGAACTGCTGCGCTACCTGATCGACCTGCGCTCGATGAGCTCGGGCACGGCGACCTTCACCCGCCGGCACGCGAGGTTCGAGCCGATGCCGGAAGGGATGGCGGTGCACTGAATGCCATGAAGGGCACCCTCATGGACTTAAGAGGCTCTTCGTATTGATGTGTGGGTGGTCATCGGCCTGGTAGTTCGGGTCGGTGGCCGCCCAGGGAGAGCATGGCCAGTGCCATGAGGGATTCGGGTGTGCGGAACCCGAAC
>NZ_JAPZLD010000051.1:0-82905 GCF_030182635.1 Amycolatopsis ponsaeliensis | reverse complement strand
CGTCTCCACCGTCGGCAAGAACGGCCTCAACGTCATCACCGCACTCCGCGACGCCATCACCGGAAACCCCTGGCTTCCAACCAGCCCCGCAACCACCTGACTAGTTACCACGGTTTCTCACTCACGACCTCCCGCGCCGAGCAGCCGCCGGAGCCAGGAGGACCGCGCCGCCAGCGCTGCCCGGGTCACCTCCGACTCCGGGGCGAAGCGGTCGAAGCCGTGGTGCGCGCCCGCCCAGACGTGCAGTTCCGTCGGGACTCCCGCACTCGCCAGCCGTTGCGCGTAGGCCATATCTTCGTCGCGGAACAGCTCCGCCCCGCCGACCTCCACGAACGCGGGCGGCAGACCGGAAAGGTCCGGCATCCGCGCCGGGGCCGCGTACGGTGACGTCCGCCCGGCCAGGAGGCTGCGCCAGCCGAAGTCGTTGGCTTCGCGGGTCCACACGAGGTCCGGGAGATCCGCGGACGTGCGGTCGTCCAGCATCGGGCACAGCAGCAGCTGACCCGCCAGGTCCGGCCCACCGCGATCCCGCGCGAGCAGGGCCACCCCCGCGCTCAGCCCACCACCCGCGCTGCCGCCACCCACGATCAGCCGGGAGAAACCCTGGCCGGCGAACCAAACCAACCCCGCGTAACAGTCTTCCAAGGGCGCCGGATGCGGGTGCTCGGGCGCCAGCCGATACTCGACCGTCGCGCAGACGAACCCGAACTCCTCGATCAGCGCCACCAGCCGCGGCAGGTCGGCGAACCGGTCGTCCATGACCATGCCGCCGCCGTGGATGCTGTACAGCCCCGGGGCGTCCGGCCGGGCGTGCCGGGGCCGCAGGACCGTGACGGCCACACCGCTGTCGAGGACGTGGTCCGACCACACGATGTCCCGGTCGCCGATTGCCTCCTCCGGGCGGAGGTTGCGGATCGCGGCACGGACCGCGGGCAGCGTCTCGGCGGACAGCGCGGTCACGGCCCCTCGGGATCGACGGCGTCACGGTCCGCCCAGAACGGCTCCACGAGCGAGCGCAGGGCAGCGGCGCCCACCCGCTCCACCAACGCGACCGCCTCCAGGTTGTCGGAAAGCTGCTCGACACTGGTCGCGCCGAACAACGTCGTCGTGTTCGCCGGATGGGTGAGCGTGAAAGCCAGGCACAGCTGCGCCGGCGTCGCTCCGAGGCTCGAAGCGACCTTCGCGAGATCGGACGCCGAGTCCGCGATCCGCTGCCGGACGGCCCCCGGGTCCCGGCCGATCTGCCGCCCGCCCTTGCCGAGCAGCACGCCGCCCTCGAAGACGTCCGATGCCTGGAGCGAAACACCGCGCGCGAACACCGATTCGAACGGCGATCCGTCCGGAATGGACCGCCGTGCGACGCTGTACTTGAGCTGCGCGATCGCGGGACCGGGCGCTCCCTCGGCGAGGGCGATGTCGTGCACCGCGTGGACCGCGCCGGCCGACCAGTTGTTCACGCCCCACTGGCGGATCAGGCCCTCGGCTCGCAGCGCGGCAAGGTCGCCGACCAGAGCACGCAGATCCGTGTCGTCGCGGCGCAGGTCGCCGAGGATCACCAGGTCGGCGTGCGCCACCCCGGTCCGGAACAACGCGTTCTCCAGCTGCGCCCGCAGGCTCTGCTCCGGATATCCCTCCAGCCAGAGCTTCGCCGACAGCTGGTAGTCCTCCCGCCGCAGGCCCGCGGCCCGGACCATGGCGGAGAACAGCACGTCGGTGAACACCGGCGGGCTGCCCGGAAAGCCGTACACACCGACGTCGAACAGGGTGATGCCGGCGTCGACGGCGGTCCGCAGCAGCGCGACGGCGTCGCGGAAGTCCATCCGGTCGTACGTGTGCCACGAACCGAGGGACAGGACGCCGGTGAGCGGGCCGTCGCGGCCGATGCGGCGCTGGGAGATCGTCACGGGCACTCCTAGGGCAGTCGGGGGTCGATGACGGCTTTGAGCTCGCCGAGCCGGGACATCGACTCGACGGCGGCGGACGCGCCGGCCAGCCCGACCGGCGCGCTGAACAGCTCCGCCCAGGGCATCCGGCCGGCGAACGCGCGGAAGAACTCCACGGAACGGTGGTAGTCGGCAATGTCGCCGTTGAGCGATCCGGCGATCGTCAGCTCCTTGCCCATCACCGTGCCCAGCGGCACGGGGGAGGGCACCGGCCCGGTCGACCCGACGATCGCGACCGTCCCACACTGCGCCGCGAACGCGACGGCCTCTTCGCCGATCGTCGGCCCGCCCGCGAAGTCGAAGACGTGGTCCGCGCCCCGGCCGCCGGTCAGCTCACGGACCCGCTCGACGCGTTCGTCCGGAGTGGACTCGACGGAGACCGTGGCCGTGGCCCCGAACCGTTCGGCCGCTTCCAGGCGGGACGAAGGCCCGCCGACGGTGATCACCACCCCGGCACCACAGAGCCGCGCGACGGCCGTCGCGAACACGCCGAGCGCGCCCGCGCCCTGGACGACGACCGTCGCGTTCGGACGGATGCCGCCGGACCGCGCGACCGCGCGCAGCACGGTCTTGCCCGCGCAGCCGGACATCGAGGCCCACGTGTCCTCGACGTCGTCCGGCAGCAGCAGTTTCGCCGCGCCGGGCGTGACGTAGCAATACCGGGCGAGTCCGCCGGTGGCGTACGGGAACCGGTCGGCGCGCTGGAGAAAGCCGTAGCCGCGACGCTCGCACGCGACCGGCTCGCGCAGGATCGTGCAGCCGTGGCAGCGGCCGCACGTCGACTCCGACCAGCCGATGCGGTCACCGGGCCGGATTTCGCGGCCGAGGGTGTCGGTGGTGCCGGCTCCGGTGGCGACGACCTCGCCGACCATCTCGTGCCCCAGCACCATCGGCAGCATGCCGGGCAGGCTCATTTCGCCCGACCAGAGGTGGACGTCGGTGCCGCACAACGTGGTGCAGGTGAGCCGGACGAGCGCGGCGCCGGGCTCCGGCTCCCCGGGAAGGGGCAGCTCGCGCAGTTCGAGGGGCGCGTGGTGGCCGGTGAGGACGGCGGCCTCCGTGTGGGTGGGCAGGGCCATCGTTTTAGTCTACAGTTGTGGAAGATAAAGTCCAGGGCCGGAAGGAAACCATGACGCCACAACGGATCCGGCCGGCCGACCTGGTGGTCCACCGGGGCACCGTGCTCACCTTCGACGCCGTGGGCACCGTGGCGGACGGCTTGGCCGTGCGCGACGGGCGGGTCGTCGCGGTGGGGGACGTCGCCGGCCACATCGGACCGGACACCGAAGTCCTGGACCTCGCCGGGCGCACGGTGCTGCCCGGCATCAACGACGCGCACCTGCACGCCACCTGGCTCGGCGCGCGCTGGCCGCACCCGCTGCTCGGTGCGCCGCACGAGGAGAAGCCGGTGACGACCGGCGAGGAACGCCGGGCGGCGATCCTGCGCGCGGGCGACGTCTGCGCCTCGCTGGGCATCACCAGCTACACCGAACCCGGCCTCGGCCCCGGCGAGACCGGGTGCTTCTCGGCGGAAGTCCTGGACGAATACGCGGCCCTGAACCGCGAAGGCCGGCTGCGGGCGCGGGTCACCGTCCTGCGTCTCTTCGGCCTCCTCGACGGTGCCAGTTCGACGGCGGACTTCTTGCGTGGTCTGGAAACGCCGGTGCCGGAAGCGGATCCGGAGTGGCTGGCGGTCACCGGCGTCAAGATCTTCGCCGACGGGATCCCGCCGATGCGCACGGCCTGGACGCACCACTGCTACGCCGACGGCTCCCACGGCGCGCTGCTGGTCGACGGCGCCGACGACGGCACCCGCGCGGCGAACCTGGCCTCGATGATCTCGGCGGCCCACCGGGCGGGCCTGGTCGTCGGGGTGCACGCGACGGGGGAGCGCAGCATCGAAGCCGCGCTGACCCACCTGCGGGACGGCGACCACCTGGTCCACGGCGATCTCGTCACGCCCGCGCAGCTGCGCCGGATGGCGTCCGCCGGGGTCGGCCTGACCACGCAGCCGGCGATCGCGACCGCGATGCGCCCGATGGTCGCGGCCGCCTTGGGTGACGACGTCGCGGCGAAAGCGTGGCCGCTGCGGGACGTCCTCGGCTCCGGGGTGCGGCTGACCTTGAGCAGTGACGCGCCGGTCGTCACGCCCGACTGGCGCGTCCACCTCGCGGCGGCCGGCGAGCTGCTCGACGCGCGAGGCGTGACGCCGGAGCTGACCGCGCGGCTCCTGCGCTGCTACACGGCCGAAGCCGCCGTGCAGGACGGCTCCGCTAGCTGGAAGGGCTCACTCGAACCCGGGATGGCCGCCGACTTCTGCGTCCTGGCGGGCAATCCCCTCGACGTCGCCCTGGCGGACCTGCCGTCGGTCACCGTCGAGCTGACCGTGACCGGCGGCCGGATCGTCCACCGGGTCTAAGTCAGCAGCTGCCCGCCGTCGACCGCCAGGCTCACCCCGGTGATGTGCTTCGCGGACGCCAGGAAGACCACCGCCGGCGCCACGTCCTCGACGTCGGCGATCCGGCCGAGCGGGATCCGCGCCTCCCAGGCCGCGCGGGCGGCGGGGTCCGCGGCGAACCCGGCGGTCATCGGGGTGTGTACCGGGCCGGGCGCGACGGCGTTCACCCGGATTCCGTGCGGTGCCAGCTCGAGTGCCGCGGACCGCGTCAGCGCGTCGACGGCCGCTTTGGTGGCTTCGTAGTGGCCGAGGCCGGGCGTCGGCTGGCGGGCACCGATCGAGGAGACGTTGACGATCGCGCCCCGCGTCCCTGCCGCGACCATGTGCGCGCCGACCGCCCGGGTCATCAGGAACGTGCCGCGGAAGTTGACCCGCACGCAGCGGTCGAACACCGCGATGTCGAGGTCGGTGAGCGGCCCGCCGCCCCCGGCGAGCCCGGCGTTGTTGACGAGCACGTCCACCGGCCCGAAGCGGCCCGAGACGAGCGAGACGGCCGCGTCGACCGAAGCCGGTTCGGAGATATCCAGCTCGACGTGCTCCGCGCCGAGCTCCCGGGCGACGTCGTGCGCCGCGCGGGCATCGACGTCGGCGAGGACGACCCGGTCGCCCGCGGCGAGGAACGCTTCGGCGACACCTCGCCCGATCCCGCTCGCGCCACCCGTGACCACCACGATTCGTGCTTTCATTCTACAATCGTAGACGAACGATGTGCTGAAACGAAAGGAAAGCTCGTGAGCGTGCTCGGGAAGTCGGTCTTCGGCCTCGGTTCGTGGAACACCTGGGACCGGATGGAGTTCGGCGACGCCGTCCGGCTGTTGCGGACCGCCGCCGACGCCGGCGTACGGCTGTTCGACGTCGCGCACTACGACTTTGGCCCGCACGCCGAGAACTCGCAGACCGACGTGATCTTCGGGAAGGCCGTGCGGGAGGCGGGGATCGCACGCGAGGACTACGTGCTCTGCGGGAAGCTGTGGCTGTGGGACTACCCGCGCGCCGGGTTCGCGCGGCAGCTGGAGACGTCGCTGGGCCGGATCGGCACCGGGCACGCGGACCTGGTCGTGGTGGGGGACTACCGCGAGCGGCCGGACGTCGCGCGGGTCGTGACGGAGGTGGCCGAGCAGGTCCGGGCCGGGCGGATCGGTGGCTGGGGCGTCAACAACTGGCTCGCTGCCGACCTCGACCTCGCACTGGAGTTCGCCGAGCGCGAAGGTCTTCCGGCGCCGGAGTTCGCGCAGCTGAAGTACTCCATCGCCCGCCGGTCGATGGCCGAAGGCGAGTTCTACGGCAAGCACATCGCGAGCGGACGGCTGGTGCTGCAGGCCTCGGACGTCTTCGAGGGCGGTGTCCTGCTGGGCAACGCGACCCCCGCGCGCAAGATCGGCGCCGACCCGGGCGGCATCCGTCAGTCCATCGTGGACGCTTCGGCCGAGCTGACGGCCATCGCAGCGGACTTCGGCGCGACGCGGGCCCAGCTGGCGCTGGCGTTCTGCCTGGCGTACGCGCCGGTGGCGAACGTCCTGTTCGGAGTGAGCCGGGCCGGGCAGCTGACCGACAACCTGGGCGCGCTCGACCTGGCCCGCAGACACGGCACGGAGATCCGCACGGCTCTCGACCACCTGTGGCTGGACCGCGCCGTCAACCCCGACGGCTCCTGGTGACGCGGTCGTGAGCGGGAAACAGTGTTCTAACCCTGTTTCCCACTCACGACCGGCTACGGCGTGTCGAGGAACGTGAGGGCCGCGATGCGGAACGGTGCGCCGCGCAGGGCCGCGCCGTGGTCACCCGGGACCGTCAGCAGCTCGCTGCCCGGCACCAGCCGGACCAGGTGCTCGATGCCGGCGCTGACCGGGTCGTCGCGGCCGGCCACGAACCGCGTCGGCACGCCGATCGTCCCGACCCGCGGGGTGAACGGCTCGCGCCGCAGCCCCTCGATGCAGCGGGCCAGCGCGACCGGGTTCCGGCCGGGTGCGGTGATCATCCGGGCGATCGCCGCCGTCAGCGGGTCAGCGGGCAGCCTCCCACCACTGGCGAAAGCCAGTGCCGCCTCGACGTCGACCGCGCCGAACGGCTCGTGCGGGCTGATCCCGCCGAGCACCAGCCGCCGGACCGGCAGCCGCGCGGGCAGTTCCCACGCCAGCCGCGCGCCGAGCGAGTAGCCGATGACGTCCACTTCGGACACCTCGCCGACCGCCAGTGCCAGCTCTTCCACCACGGCCTTCGGGGTGGCGTCGACGGGTGCCGGGCTCGAGCCGTGGCCGGGCAGGTCGGGGACGAGCACCGGGCGGCCCGACGCGGTGAGCGCCGCCGGCCAGCCGGTGCTGACCCAGTCGGTCGCGCCGTCGGAGGCGAAGCCGTGCAGGAGCAGCACCGGCGGACCGGCGGGCGGGCCGTCCGGGGCGAACCGGCGCACGGCCAGGGAAGGCGAGAGCGTCAAGGAAGTCCTCTCTCAGGAGCGGGGACGCGAGCGCAGCCGCTGCAGCTCGCCGAGCGTGCGGGCGCGGGCGTCGACGGCGATCCGCAGCGCGGAGCCGATGAGGTTGAGCAGGAACACGCAGAGCATGATCGTCACGCCCGGCACGACCACCAGCCACGGCGCGGTGACCAGGTAGGACCGGCCCTCGGCGATCATGTTCCCCCAGGTCGGGGTGGGCGGCGCGATGCCGAGGCCGAGGAAGCTCATCGCGCCGTCGACCAGCATCGCGGCCGCGGCGAGGATGACGACCTGCACCAGGGCCAGCGGCAGCACGTTGGGGAACACGTGCACCAGCAGGATCTTGCCGCGGCTCATCCCGGACACGCGCGCGGCGCCGATGTACTGCCGGCCGGCGACGCCGAGCACGCGGCTGCGGATGACCCGCGCGGTGAACGGCGTGAAGATCACCGTGAGCGCGATGAGCTCGGTCCAGATGCTCGCGCCGAGCGAGATGGCCAGCGCCATCGCCAGGATGATCGCCGGGAACGACATCCACGCGTCCATCAGCCGCATCAGCACCGCGTCCGCCGCCCGGTAGAACCCGCTGACCAGGCCGATCACCATGCCGGAGAACGCCGCGCAGAGCGTGATCAACGCCGACAGGCCCAGCGACGCCCGCCCGCCGGACACCAGCCGGGCGAGCACGTCCCGGCCGAACGAGTCCGTGCCGAGCGGGTGCGCGGCCGACGGCGGCAGCAGCCGGTGCACCGGATCTGTCGCGCTGACGCTCGGCAGGAAGAACGGCAGCACGACCACCGTGAGCACGATCAGCCCCAGCAGCACCGAACTGATCACCAGGGTCCGGTTGCGGCTCACGCGACGCGCACCTTCGGGTCGAGCAGGGCGTACGACAGGTCGACCAGCAGGTTGACCACGACGAAGAGCACCGCGACGAACAACGTCACGCCCTGGATCAGCGGGAAGTCGCGAGTGGACACCGCGCCCATGAGCAGGTGGCCGAGCCCCGGCACGACGAAGATCGACTCGATGATCACGATCCCGCCGACCAGCATGGCGAAGTTGCTGCCGAGCTGCGTGACCAGCGGCATCAGCGCGTTCGGCAGGACGTGCTTCAGCATGACCCGCCGCTCCGGCAGACCCTTGACGCGGGCGGTGCGCAGGTAGGCCAGCGGCAGTTCGCCGAGCACGCTCTCGCGCAGCGTCAGCACGAACAACGCCGTCTGCCCGATGACGAGCACCGTGACCGGCAGCACCAGCGCGGGCACCGCGGCCACCGGGTCGGTCAGCAGGTCGTGGTAGCCGCTGGAGGGGAACCACCGCAGCGTCACCGAGAAGACGAGCACGAGCACCAGCGAGATCCAGAAGTCGGGCATCGCCATGCCGAGCGCGGAGAACCGGTCGAGCGCGCGGGCCAGCGGGTTGCGTGGCGACACCGCCTGCCACGCCGTGATCGCGACCGACAGGAAGAAGCTGATGACGGTCGAGAGCACGGCCAGCGTCAGCGTCGGCACGATATGCGCGGCGACCACGTCGAGCACCGGCTGGTGGTAGGTGATCGACGTCCCGAAGTCGCCGCGCAGCACGTGCCCGGCCCAGCTCAGGTACTGCTGCCACAGGGATCCGTCGAGACCCATGCTCGAGCGCAGCGCCGCGACGTCGGCCGGGCGCGCGGTGGGGCCGAGGATGGCCTGGGCCGGGTCGCCCGGAATCAGCCGGATGACGAAGAACATCATCGTGCCGACGATGACCAGGATGATCGCCAGGTCGCGCAGCCGGCGCAGCAGCACGCCGGTCACGACGCCAGCCAGGAGTTCCAGAACACCCGGTAGAAGTCGCCGTAGCCCTTGAGCCGCGGGGTGTAGGCGGCGTAGAGCTTCGACTGGCTGAGCGTGATCACCGACAGCTGCTTCCACGTGAAGGCCTGCAGCTTGTCGATGACGGTCTTGGCCTGTTCCGGGGTTGTCGAGGCGTTGAACTCGGCCATCAGCCCGTCCAGCTCCGGCGACGACGAACCGTTCAGCGTGCCGAGGGTGAGCGCGGGCATCTGGGCGGGCGAGGTCAGCGACGAGTCGAAGAACATCGTCGTGATGTCCCAGCCACCCGGGTCCTTGGTGAGCGTGCCGAGCATGGTGGCGAAGTCGTAGGTGTCGATCTTGGCGCCGAGCCCGATCTTGCCCAGCTCGTCCTGGAGGAGCACGGCCCACTTGCCGAACTCGGGGTAGGAGTTCGTGGTGACGATGTGGATCGTCGTCCCGGCGGTGATCCCGGCCTCGGCGAGCAGCTGCTTCGCGCGCGCCGGGTCGTGCTGCTGGTAGACGTCTTGGCCGGCGGTCGAGTAGGACGCCTTGTTGTCCGGGGAGGCGAACGCGCCGGTCTCGATGGTCAGATCCTTGCTGCCGCCGGTCGCCGCGTTGATCGCCGGCTTGTCCAGCAGCAGGTTCAGCGCCTTGCGCGCCCGCGGGTCGGCGAACTTCGAGCCGGGGTTGAAGTTGGGGATGATGACGTTCTCGTTGCCGCCGGGCAGGTTGTGCACGACGAGGTTCGGGTTGGCCTTGAGCTGCTCGTACTGGTCGTTCGCCGGCATCGCGTGGTCCCACTGGCCGGTCTGCAGGCCGTTGACCAGTGCGTCCTGGTCGCCGACGACCTTGTAGGTGACCGTGTCGAGGTAAGCGTGCTTCGCGCCGGCCTGGCCACCCCAGTCCTCTTCGGACCGCGACTTGTAGCCGTCGTAGCGTTCCAGCACGAGCTGCTGGCCGATGTCCCAGCTCTTCAGCTTGTACGGCCCGGTGCCGATGGCCTTGTCCTGACCGAAACCGGTGGCGGGAAGACCGGCGAGGTTCTTCGCCTCGTAGATCTCGGTGCCGGCGCCGGCCAGTTCGTCGATCAGCGGGTAGCGCGGCCGCTTGAGGTGGACAGTCACGGTGGCCGGGTCCGGCGCGGCGATCGCGTCGATGTCCGGCGTGACCAGCTGGCCGGTGCGGTGGCTCTTCTGCCAGCGCTGCAGGCTCGCGACGACGTCGGTGCCGGTCAGCGGGTTGCCGTCCTGGAACGTGACGCCCTGGCGGAGCTTGAAGGTGTAGGTGAGCCGGTCCGGGCTGATGTCGAACGTGTCGACCAGCATCGGCCGCGCGACGAAGTGCTGGTCCACTTCGAACAGCTTCTCGTACATCATGTTGCCGATCTGCGCGGTCACCTGGCCGGGGTTGGCGACCATGTCGAGCGACTGCGGATCGGTGGGGACGGCGACGGTGAGGTTGCCGCCGCGGACCGGCGGCCCGTCGGCGGCGGCCTGGGTTCCGGCGCCGCCCATGCAGCCGGCGAGCAGCGTGGCCGCGGCGGCGAGGGTGGCGAACAAGGGAATTCTCTTCATGGGCGCGTCGATCCTGTGTGGGGGAGGGCGGGCAGTTCGGGATTCGCGGCGAGCAGCCGTCGCGTGTAGTCGTGCCGCGGGGCGAGGCGGATCTCGTCCGGGGTGCCGGTTTCGATCAGCTCGCCGCGGTACATGACGCCGACGCGGTCGGCCACCGACAGCACGAGGCTGAGGTTGTGGGTGATGAACAGCAGGCTCAGCGTGCGGGTGCGGCGCAGGTCGAGCAGCAGGTTCATGACCTGGCCCTGCACCGAGACGTCGAGCGCGGACGTCGGTTCGTCGGCGACGATCAGCTCGGGCCCGGCGGCGACCGCGCGGGCGATGGAGACGCGCTGGCGCTGGCCGCCGGAGAGCTGGGACGGGAGCTTGCCGGCGGTGTCCTTCGGCAGGCCGACTTCGTCGATGAGGTCGGCGACCCGCCGGTCGAGTTCGGCGCCGCGCAGCGGGGTCAGCTCCTTGAGCGGCTCGGCGATGATCCGCGCGGCGGTGTGGCGGGGATCGAGGGAGCTCTGCGGGTCCTGGAAGATCAGCTGGACGCGCCGCCGGAACGCGCGTTCGCCGCCGGTGAGCCCGGCGGGTCCGATCCCGTGTGGGCCGAAGGTGACCGTGCCCGAGGTCGGCGGTTCGAGCGCGGTCACCACCCTGCCGAGGGTGGACTTGCCGGAGCCGGACTCGCCGACCAGGCCGAAGAACTCGCCCGGCGGGATCTCGAGGGAGACGTCGCGGACGGCGTCGATCCGTCCTTTTCGGCCGTACACTTTGGACACTCGCTCGATCGTGAGCGGAGCCCCTTGGTGGACCCGGTCCGGACGCTGTGCCACCGCGGGCGTCTCGAGGGTCATCGTGGGGGAGATGACCGGGAAGCCGTCCCGGCGGCTGACGCCGAGCTGCGGCACGCAACCCAGCAGCGCCCGGGTGTAGGGGTGCCGGGGTCGCGTCAGGACGTCGTCGCGGGACCCCGCTTCGACCAGGCGGCCGCGGTACATCACCGCGATCCGGTCGGCGACCTGCGCGGCGACCCCCATGTCGTGGGTGATGAACACGCACGCGGTGCCGTGGTCGCGGCGCACGCGGTCGAAGAGCGTGAGGATCTCCGCCTGCGTGGTGACGTCGAGGGCGGTGGTCGGCTCGTCGGCGATGAGCAGGTCGGGGTCGGCCATCAGGGCGAGCGCGATCATCACGCGCTGCTGCATGCCGCCGGACAGCTGGTGCGGGTACAGCCGCAGGATCCGGCCGGTGTCGGCGAGCCCGACCTCGGTGAGCAGCCGGCACGCCTTGGCCTCGGCCCGCTTGCGCAGGGGACTGCCGCGCCGGGCCGCTTGCCCGGGTAGCGACCCGGCCTCGCGGTAGGCCTCGACCAGCTGCCCGCCGACGCGGCGGCCGGGGTTCAGCGAGTCGAGGGCTTCCTGGAAGACCATGCCGATCCGCGGGCCGCGGTAGGCGCGCATGGCGTCGGCGGGCAGCTTCGTGACGTCCACGCCGTCGATCGCGATCTCGCCGCGGGTGCGCACCGGGGCGACGAATTCGAGCAGGCGGATGATCGAGAGAGCGGTCACCGTCTTGCCGCTGCCGGACTCGCCGACCACGCAGAGCGTGCGTCCCTGCTCGAGATCGAGCGAGAGCTCCCGCACGAGTTCGCGCTCGGCGTCCTCGGTGACGACACCGACGGTGAGGTCCCGGATTTCGAGCAGCGTCATGGATTCCCCTTCCTCGCGCCCGCCGCGACGGGCGAGCCGGACTGCCGGTGCCGGCAGGGGTAGTTCTACGCATGTTGACACTCCCCGGAGAGCGTGTCAATGGTTTTATTCTACAAACGTAGGAAGTTGAAACACGACGGATTTCCGTTGCTGCGCGTGGGAAATCGGCACTGGACGGTTTTATCTACGCATGTAGAGTGTCCGCGTCGAACAGAAGGAGGACGACGTGACGACGACCCCAGCCACGCCGGAACGGATCGTGGACATCGCGGTGGGCTACATGGCCGCCCAGCAGCTCTTCGCCGCCAACCGGATCGGCCTGTTCCCGGCACTGGCTGCCGGCCCGCTGACCGCCGCGGACCTGGCCTCGCGCACCGGGCGGCCGGAGAAGATCACCCGGATCCTCGGCGATGCCCTGGCTTCCCTCGGCCTGCTGTCCCGTGTGGACGGTCGCTACGCCCTCGCGGCCGACACCGCCGCCTACCTCGGCGGAGACGGCCTGGACCTGGCGCCCTTCCTGACGTTCCTCGAGACGATCAGCTACCCGCACTGGCAGCAGTTCGCGCACACCGCCGACACCGGCGAACCCGGCGACCTCGACCTCACCGGCGACCGCTGGGACACCTTCCTCGGCGGAGTGATGGTGTATAACGCCCTACACGCTCGGCAGCTGGCGAGCGCCTTCGACTTCGAGGACTGCAAGAGTCTCCTCGACCTCGGCGGGCTTTCGGCGGAGTTCGCGCTCGGAGCGTTGCGGGCCAACGACGTCCTGCGAGCGACGTTCGTCTACGACCCGCGGTCGGTGCCGTCGGTGACCGCGGCGGTGGCTCCGTTCGCGGACCGGACTTCTGTTCACGGCGTGCCGACTCCGGAAGCCGAGCCGGAGGGCGAGTTCGACCTGGTCATGGTGAACCACGTGGTGCACCGGTTCACCGTCGACGAGAACCGGGCGATCCTGCGGCACGCGCGGGCCGCGGCGGCGCCCGGCGCGCGGCTGCTGCTGCTCGACTTCTTCCTGGACGACGACGCCACGCCGCGGGCGCTCGACGCGTTGCACGCGGGGGAGTACCTCGTCATCGACGGCACGGTGGTGTACCCGGAGGCGGACGTGCGAGGCTGGCTGTCCGGCGCGGGATGGCGCACGGTGGACCGGCTGACGCTGCCGGGTTCCCCGCGGGTCCTGGTCGCGGAGGCGGTATGAGCCTCGACCCCGCGGTGCGTGAGCTTCTCGACCGGAGCCCGGACGCGCCTGCCCGGCCGTTGACCGCGGTGGAGCTGCGTGCGGCGTTCGCCGCATCGCGGCCGCGGCCGGGTGCGACGGCGCCGGTCGCGTCGGTGACCGACCACCACCTCCCGGGCGGCCTCCGGGTGCGGCTGTACTTGCCGGAGACGTCCGGTCCGGTGCCGGTGTTCCTCTGGATCCACGGTGGTGGCTGGACGATCGGCTCGATCGAGGAGAACGAGGTCGCGTCACGCGCGGTGTGCGCTTCGGCGGAGGTCGCGGTGGCGGCCGTCGAGTACCGGCTCGCGCCCGAAGATCCTTACCCGGCCGCGCCTTCGGACTGTTACGCGGTGCTGGAATGGCTGGCCGCGGGCGGTGCCGGACCTTCGGTGGCCCCCTCCCGGATCGCGATCGGCGGGGAAAGCGCGGGTGGCAACCTGTCCACTGTGGTCTCGCTGATGGCGCGGGACCGGGGCGGGCCACCGATCGCGGCGCAGGTCCTGATCTGCCCGGTGTTCGGCCATCCCGACGACGGGTTCGCGTCCTATGCGGACTTCGCGACGGGCTACGGCATGACGGCGGACGCGATGCGGTTCTTCTTCGCCCAGTACGTCCCCGGCTCCTGGGACGACCCGTACGTGCTGCCTTCGCGGTCCGATGACCTGTCGGGCCTGCCTCCGGCGCTGGTGCTGACGGCGGAGTACGACGTCCTGCGTGACGAAGGCGAGGCGTTCGCCCGGCGGCTGTCCGAGGCCGGGGTCGCGGTCGATCTGCACCGGTACGCGGGGCAGATCCACGGTTTCTACGGGCTGTACACGGACCTGCCGGCGTCGCCGCGATCGCACGCCGAAGTGGCGGGATTCTTGCGGCGGATCTTCGCCTGAAGTCAGGGGCGGGTGAGTCTCCCGAGCAGCGACTCCAGGTGCCGGTGCTGGAGCTCGACGGTGGAGAACTCACCCGCCACCAGGCTCATGACGTTGGCGCCGGCGTTGAGCAGGACGATCTCGTCGACGAGCTGCTCGTCGGGGGTCCCGGTGACGATGTCGCCGTCCTCGCGGCCTTCGGCGAGGAAGCGGTGCAGGAGGCCGCGCCATTCGCGGACGTGCTCGAGGTACTTGTCGTGCATGGCCCGGTTGGCGAGCGACATCTGCCAGAAGATCATCAGCACCCGCCCGGCGGTGATGCGCTCTTCGTCGATCGGCATGGAGGAGACGCAGATTTCGCGGAGCGCGGTGAGCCCGCGAAGGCCGTCGAGCTCGACGTACTGGCGCATCATGTCGAGCGCGCGTTCGTAGGTGGCCGCGATGATGTCTTCCTTGCTGGGGAAGTACAGCTTGAGGGCACCATTGGCGAACCCGGCCGCGGCGGCGATCTCCCGCATGGTGGCGGCTTCGATGCCTCCGCGCACGATGAGGTCCCAGGTGACTTCGACGATGTCCCTGCGCCGCTGGTCGTGGTCGATGATCTTGGGCACCCGGCACCTCCCGCGCTGGTTTCTCTACCAGTGTAGGAGAAAGTACCGGCGGGTACAGCGCCGGGCTACCGCCGGAACACGCGCCGCCCCGCGAACCACGTCTCGACCACCTGGGTCCCGGCCACGTCGGCCGTCCGGAACGGATCGCGGTCCAGCACGACGAAGTCCGCCGACCGGCCCGGCGTCAGCGAGCCCGTGACGTCGTCGAGCCCGCAGGCCCGGGCCCCGCCGAGGGTGAACACCTCGATCGCTTCGGCCACCGTGATCGCCTGCTCGGGCCACAGCGCACCGGGCCGCCGCCCTTGCGGGTCCTGCCGCGTCACCAGGCCCGCGATGCCCTCCCACGCGTTCGGCGACTCGCTGACCGGCCAGTCCGAACCACCCGCGACCAGGGCGCCCGTGTCCAGCAGCGTGCGGTTCGGCTGCATCCGGGACGCGCGCGCCGCCGGCAGCACCTCCGCGATCCCGTCGGGGATCACGCCGGGCACCCACAAGAACGGCGAGATGTCGGCCGCCACGCCCAGAGCCGCGAATCGCGGGACGTCGGACGGATCGACGAACTGCCCGTGCGCCACCTGGAACCGCGTCTCGGTGTACCCCGCGGCCCGCACCCGGGACACCGCGTCGAGGAACTGCCGCACCGACGCGTCCCCGGTGCAGTGGACCTTCGCCGAAAACCCCGCCGCGGCCGCTTTCACCAGCCAGTCCGTCAGCTCCTCGGGTGGCATCGTCGTCGAGCCGCGGAAACAGCTGCCGTGGGTGTCGTCGGGGAGGTACGGCTCGAGGAACGCCGCCGTGCGCGTGGGCGGTACGCCGTCGAGGAAGATCTTCACGAAGTCCGGCCGGTGGTGCTCTGTGCGATACCTCCCGGCCACCTCCAGCAGCGGTGCGCCGATCGGGTCGAACCCGAAGATCGGGTCGTTGACCAGCAGCGACGACACCACCCACGCGTCCAGTTCCCCGGCGAGATCCAGCGAGTGGAGCGCACCCAGGATGTCGGTCGAGACGCCGGCGTCCTGGAACGCCGTGACGCCGAAGCCGTGCAGGATCTCGATCGCCCGCTGGGACGCCCGGCGGTGCTGCGCGGGAGTCAGCGCGCCGGTCACGCGCTCGACGAGCACGCCCGCCGCTTCCAGGAGGAGGCCGCTGGGCGAGCCGCCGTCCCGGACGATCACGCCGCCGGCCGGGTCCGGGGTGGCCGCGGTGATCCCGGCCAGCTCCAGGGCCCGGCTGCTCACCCAGCGGTTGTGCCGGCTGTCGTCGGTGAGCGAGACCGGCCGACCACTCGCGGCCTCGTCGAGCGCGCGCCGGGCCGACGCCGAAGACATCGTCTCCACCAGGGTGGACGCCCACGCCCCGCCGGTCAGCCACTCGTCCGGGCCCAGCGTGGCGGCTCGCGCGCGGACCGCGTCGAGGATGTCGTCGAAGCTCGCGTCCGCACCGAAGGTGAGCTCGAACAGCTCGGCGCGCCCGGCCATCGCGTGGTGGTTGTGCACGTCGACCAGGCCCGGCAGGACGAACGCCCCGCCGAGGTCCAGCACCTCGGTGCCGGGCCCGCGGTCGACGTCCTCGAGCGCGACGATCTTCCCGCCGGTGACGGTCAGGGACGATGCCCACGGCCGGGCCTTGTCCACTGTGTACACCACGGCGTTGGTGACGACGAGGTCGGCGGCCACGGTCAGCTCTCCGCCGGGTCGAGGTGTCCGGGGTGGACGGTGGTGCTCAGCAGCCGTCCGTGCGCGCCGAAGGTGAAGTGCGCCGCCCGCTCGCCGGTCGCGCCGAGTCCGAAGAGGACACCGTGCGAGCGCAGCCCGCGGGCGTCGCGGTGGTCGGCGATCGTCACCGACGCGCACGGGATCACCTTCTCCCGCCAGGTGAAGACGTGGATCCCCGGCCGCACCCGGTACACGGTGTTCTCGTCGGTGTCGGCGAGGCCGTGTTCGGGCCCGGCCAGGCACTGCCACGTGTACCAGTGCGGGCTGAGGTAGACGTGCTCGTAGGCGTGCTGCTCGCTGTAGACCCACAGCACCCGCCGGCCGATCAGCGCGGTGCTCGGCGCCATCGCCTCGCCGCGGACCTCGATGCCGTCGATCGTCGCGGGCCGGAACTCCTGGGTGACGCGCGGGGTGCCGGTGTCGCCGATGCGGGTGGTGATGACGAGGGCGCGGCCGTCGCGCACGTCGAGGACCAGCGAGACGGCTTCGCGAGCGTCGCCGGGGTCCGGCTGGACGTAGTACAGCCCGTCGTCGACGAGGAAGGTTTCGCCGGGTTCCGTGCCGTTCCAGGTGAAGACCGGCCCGTCGTCAGTGCGCAGGACGAACGAGCGGCCGTGCA
Organism: Amycolatopsis ponsaeliensis; assembly: GCF_030182635.1. Taxonomy (NCBI): domain Bacteria; kingdom Bacillati; phylum Actinomycetota; class Actinomycetes; order Pseudonocardiales; family Pseudonocardiaceae; genus Amycolatopsis; species Amycolatopsis ponsaeliensis. The sequence goes on along the minus strand of NZ_JAPZLD010000051.1, from coordinate 65,973 downwards.
GGTCGCCGACGACCGGTGCCTTGTTCGCGTCGAACCCGGGGGCGAGGCCGTCGAGCGGGAGCCAGGTGGAGGTGTCCGAAAGGGTCATGTGTCCTCAATGGTCGCAGTGGTCGCCGGCGGGCAGGTCGAGCGCGGGGTTGCGGTCGCAGAAGCCGGCCGGCCGGAACAGGAAGCCGGACTTGTCGACCGGCATCACGGGCCAGTCCTCGGGCCGGGGGACGTGGGTGGGGCCGAAGACGTGCCAGAGCACGAGGTCGGCGTCGACGAGGTCGCGGTCCGCGGCCGTCCAGGCGGGCAGGCCCGCGCCGCCGGGGTGGGCGCCGGGCCGCTCGCCGGCCGGGTAACGCTCGTCGTCGCGGTACGGGGTCGCCCACAGGTGCTTCGTCGCGAACGTCGCCCGCGCGTGCACGGACGCTTCGGGCTGGGCCATCAGCGTCGCCGACGGACGCGGGACGAGCTGGTAGGCGGTCGGCTTGCCGAGCCGGTTCACCCGCGAAGCGCTGCGGACCTCCCAGACGCGCGCGCGGGCCGGATCGGCGAGGCGCCTGGCCTCGCTTTCGGTCCGCAACGGCGTGCTCTGCCAGGTGAACGCGTTGCCGTACGGGTTGTCCGGGCCGGTCGGCACGCCCACGACGTCCACCTCGTGCAGGCTGGTGAGCCCGCCGTCGACCTCGACGTCGAGCCGGGCGCAGAACAGGTGCTGGTGCACCGGCGCGAACAACCCGGGCGCGAGCTCGGTGGCGTGACGCTGGTCCTGCCCCGGCGTCCCGGCGCCGCAGAAGACGACCCCGGTGGCCTTCGCCTCGAACTCGATCGTGCCGTCGAGGTGGAAGTACCAGTAGTGGCCGTAGTCGTAGTTGCCGATGGTGGAGATCGAGGAGACGACGAGCCGCCGCGAGCGGCGCACCTCCGGCGTCCCGGTGAGGTCGGTGTGCTTCCAGAGGATCCCGTCGTCTTCCTCGTGCAGGCAGATCGCCCGCGGGATCTCGACCGGCTCGCCGTGGTCGTCGGCGACCCAGGCGGGGAAGTAGCGGATCTCGCCGACGCAGTCGCAGCCGAGGCGCAGGTCGTTGCCGTTCTTGCCGAACTGGTACTCGCCCGCGTCGAAGTAGCTGATCCAGAACCGGCCGGGCGCGACGTCCCCGTACGGGACCACCATCTCCGGAACGGAGGCCCGGTACAGGACCGGCCGGTCCTGGAAGCTCACCCGGTGCAGGGTCAGGCCTTCACGGGCGTTGAAGCCGACGCGCAAGCGCCAGCCCTCCCAGGTCACCTCGGTCCCGTCGACGGTGAAGCTCGGGCCGGCGGGCTGGGTGATCTCGATCGGCCGCTGCGTCGTCCGGGCGGGGATCCCGGTGTAGAGGCCGGGCTCGGCCGGAACCGGGACGTCGCCCGCGTCCTCGACGCGCAGGACCTCCTGCCGCGTGAGATCGAGGTGCACGACCAAGCCCTCGACCGGGTGCGCCCACGGGCTGTCGCCTTCGTCCTCGCGCAGGAAGGTCAGCGAGCGCATGATGCGGCCGGTCTCGTCCTCGCGGCCGAAGTAGCCCGGAGCCAGGGGCGCGCAGAAGGCGTGCTCGACACGGTCGCCGAGGCCGCGGCGGACCATCGCGGCCTGCCAGCCCTCGGACGCCTTCGTGAGCCGCTCGGCGAGCTCGTACTCCTCGAAGAGGTAGGACGGCTGGCCGTCCGCGGTGGCCCAGTCGTCCCAGGAGACCAGTTCGTGCTCGGTGACGTCGACGACTGCTTCGCCGGCGCGGCCGGTGGCGGTGTCGAGCAGCGTGTAGCGGATCCGCCGGCCGGGGTGCGGTTCGTCCTTGGCGGGTTCGAGGGGGACGACCTGGGGGAACCGGATCGGGCCGTCGGCGAGGCCGGCGGCGGCGAGGACCGCGCGGCCGGCGGAGAGTTCGGCGGCGGTCAGCGGGTCGAGGGGGTGCGGCGTGCTCACCCTGGACAGTCTCACGCGCCGGCGTGCCGCGCGGAACCGCCCGTGCGGCCGCGGACAACAAGGCTGCGCTCGACGCCAACCGCGGCGCGGGCGGCGGCAGTGAGGATGGGCGCATGAGAACCGAACTGGCCGGGAAGGCGGTGCTGGTGACCGGCGGGGCGTCCGGGATCGGGCTGGCCTGCGTGCGGGCGTTCCAGGAGGAAGGGGCGTGGGTCGGGGTGATCGACCGGACGCCGGGGCCTGCCGTCGAGGGTGGGTTCGTCCGGGCCGACGTCACCGACGAGCCCGCCCTGGCTGCCGCGGTCGGTGACCTCGCCCGCCGGCTGGGCGGCTTCGACGTCGTCGTCGGGTGCGCCGGGGTCTCCGGGCCCGTCGGCAAACCCCTCGCCGAGACCACCGCCGCCGAGGTGGCCGCCGTGCTCGCCGTCAACGTCACCGGGCAGTTCCTGCTGGTCAAGCACGCGCTGCCGCACCTGAGCGACGGCGGCTCGGTCGTTCTCCTCGGCAGCGACTCCGCGTTCGCCGCCGCGCCGGGCATGGTGCCCTACTGCGCGTCCAAGGGTGCCGTCGTCGCCATGACCCGGGCGCTGGCCGTCGAGGTCCCGGGGATCCGCGTCAACTGCGTGTGCCCCTCGGTGGTCGACACGCCGATGGCGCGCGGCGACCTCGGTGACGTCCTCGACGACCCGGCGTTCCCCGTGCAGCAGGCCCAAGACGTCGCCCGGCAAGTGCTGTTCCTCGCGTCCCCCGCTTCCCGGCCGGTCAACGGCCAAGCCCTGCTGGCCGACTTCGGGATGTCGGCCCGCTCGGCGTTCCCCGCCTAGGAAAGGATCCACAGTGGACACATCGGCAAGGGTCGTCGCCATCACCGGCGGCGGCACCGGCATCGGCGCGGCGGTCGCCCGGCGCTACTCGGGCGAAGGCGATGGGGTCGTCGTGCTGGGACGGCGTCGCGAGCCTCTGGAGAGGGTCGCCGCCGAGACCGGCGCGCACGTGATCGCGTGCGACGCGAGCGTGCGTGCCGACGCCGAGCAGGCGATCGCGGAGATCGTCGGCCGGTACGGGCGGCTGGACGTCGTGGTCGCCAACGCCGGCGGGCACGGCCTGTCCTCGGTCGCCGACACCGGCGACGACGAGTGGGAGCTCGCGCTGCGCTCGAACCTGTCGAGCGCGTTCGTCCTGTGCCGGGCGGCGCTGCCGGCGCTGGTCGGGACGGGCGGGCAGATCGTGGTGGTGTCGTCGCTGGCCGGGCTGTTCGCCGGGCCGAACGTCGCCGGGTACACGGTGGCCAAGCACGCCCTGATCGGCCTGACCCGCTCGATCGCCCGCGACTTCGGGCCGCGCGGGGTGCGCGCGAACGCCGTGTGCCCCGGCTGGGTCCGCACGCCCATGGCGGACGGCGAGATGGACCAGTTCGCGGCGGCGGCCGGCTTCGAAGGCGGCCACGACGAGGGCTACCGCCGGGTGACGGCCGAGGTCCCGCTGCGCCGCCCGGCCGAGCCCGAGGAGATCGCCGCGGTGGTCCGGTTCCTGGGTTCGCCGGAGTCGTCGTACATCACCGGCGCGGTCCTGGTCGCCGACGGCGGCGCCCACTGCGTCGACCTCCCGACGCTGGCCTTCGAGCGCGCCGGGATGTGAGGCGTCAGGTGCCCAGGTAGGCGGCGTGCAGCGTTGCGGGCGAGTCCAGCAGCGTCTGCGCGTCGCCCGCGTACGTCACCCGGCCCGACGACACCACCAGCGCCTCCTGCGCCACGCCCAGAGCCAGGTGCGTGAACTGCTCGACCAGCAGGATCGCCGCGCCCTCGGCCGCGAAGCGCGTCACCACCGGCAGCAGCCTGGTGAACACCACGGGGGCCAGTCCCAGCGACATCTCGTCGATGAGCAGGAACGCCGGGCGCGCCGCGAACGCCCGTGCCAGCACGACCATCTGCTGCTCGCCGCCGGACAGCAGCGCCGCGGGGGAGTCGCGGCGCTTGTCCAGTTCGGGAAAGAGGGAAAGCACGTCATCGAGCCGGGCCGGCGTGCGCGCGGTGAGGCGGAGGTTCTCCAGCACCGTCAACCCGGGGAACACCGCCCGGCCCTGCTCGATGTGCGCCAGCCCGAGCCGCGCCCGCGCCACCCGCGAATGCCGGGTGATGTCGACGTCGCCGACGTGGACGCGGCCCGCCGACGGCGCCACGACCCCCGACACGGCTTCCAGGAGGCTCGTCTTGCCGGCGCCGTTCGGCCCGACCAGTGCCGTGATCCGGCCGGGCTCGAGCGTGAACCCGACGTCCCGGATCACCGGGCCCGCGCCGCGCTTCACCGTCAGCCCGTCGACACGCAACGCCGTCACAGCAGCTCCGTTTCGCCCATGTACGCCTTCAGGACCGCCGGGTCGGCGAGCACGTCCGCCTGCGGACCGCTCGCCAGCACCTCGCCGAAGTCGAGCACCGTCAGCCGGTCGCACACCGACCGCACCAGGTCGAGGTCGTGCTCGATGAGCAGCACCGACACCCCGAATCGGGCCGGTACCTGCCGCAGCCGCCGTCCGAACGCCACGTGCTCCTCGTGCGGCAGGCCGGCCGCCGGTTCGTCGAGTAGCAGCACCCGCGGCCGGGCCAGCAGGTGGCCGACGACCTCGACGAGCCGTCGCGCGCCGGCGTCCACCCGGGACAGCGGGGTCCGCGCCGGCGGGCAGCCGAAGAACTCCAGCGCGTCGGCGACCTCGGTGCCGGAGAGCCGTCGGCGGGCGACGAACCGGACGTACGCCCCGACCGTCAGCCCGGGTGGGACGCGGTCCTGCTGGAACGTCCGTCGCAGCCCGCGCCGGGCCCGGCGGGTGGGCGAGCCGGTCAGCGGACGGCCGTCCAGCGTGACGGTCCCGGTCGCCCGCGGCAGGAAGCCGCTGACGACGTCGACCAAAGTGGACTTCCCGGCGCCGTTCGGCCCGATCACGCCGAGGATGCCGTGCTCGGGCACCACGATGTCCACCTCGGACAGTGCCTTGACGTGCCCGAAGTGGACACTCAGCCCGCGCACCTCCAGCACCGGCTCGCCCGGCGGCAGCGGCTCGGCTTCCGCGATGTCCGTGAGGCAGGCCCCGGCCGGTCCGCGGGACCGGCGCCGGTGGACGAGGTTCCGGACGGCCGTGCCGAGGTTGCCGCGCCCGGCCAGGGCCTGGATGCCGAGCACGCCGAAGATCACGAACCCCCAGTCCTGCGGCACGCCCCAGCGTTTCAGCAGCTCCGGCACCGCGACCCAGAGCAGCGCGCCGAACACCGCCATGTCGATGAGGTGCGCGCCGGACATGACGGCCAGCACGTACAGCGCGAGGGACTGGATCGCGGTGAAGCTCGCCGGGAAGGCGAGGCCGACCTGGCCGGTGAGCAGGCCGCCGCTGACGCCGCCGAGCGCGGCGCTGACCGCGAACGCCGTCAGCTTCGACGTCCGCACGCCGGCGCCGACCGCGGCGGTGCCGCGCTCGGAGAACGCGACGAGGTGCCAGCTGCTGCCCCAGCGGCCACGGCGCAGGTAGTGCACGAGCAACCCGCAGGCGACCAGGACCAGCACCGCGAACAGGAAGTACGACCGGTCGTCGGAGAACGCCTCCGGCCGCTCGACCGGGAGCCCTTCCGTGGCGCCGGGGAACTGGATCTGCACCAGCGTGAGGTCGGCGGCCGCGGCGAGCCCGAGGGTGACGACGGCGAGCGTGATCCCGCGCAGCCGCAGCGCGGGCAGCCCGACGAGCACGCCGGCCACGGCGGCGGCCAGCCCGCCCAGGACGAGCCACACGACGAACCCGCCGGGCACGCCGGCGACGTTGCACGCCGAGACGACGAACGCGCCGACCGCGCCGAACGTGAGCTGGCACAGCGAGACCATCCCGGCGGTGCCGGTCACGACGCCGAGCCCGAGCAGGGCGATCGCCGCGACGACGGCGCTGACGCCGAGGTAGACGAAGTACCCGGCCAGCCCGACGCTCAGCGCGTAGCCGACCGCGATCGCGGCGGCCGCGACGAGCAGCGGCAGGAACCGCTCAGCGAGCCGCATCCCACACCTCCTTGCGCTGCGTCCACAGCAGCAGCGCGACGATGACCAGGAACGGGAGGAAGTACCGCAGCACCGACAGCCGGTCGGACTGGGCGACCGCGCCCTGCGCCATGCCGAGCACCAGCCCGCCGGCCACGGCCAGGTCGAGGCGACGGAAGCCGCCGAGCAGCGCGGCCGCGGCCGCCGGGACCACCAGCATGGCCAGCGACGTCGGGTCGTTCGACTGCGACGGCGCGACGATCGAGACGGCGAGCGTGGCGATCACGCCGGTCGCCGTCCAGACGCCGACCGACAGCGGCCGGGCCGGGATGCCCAGCAGCTCCGCCGTCGTGGGCCGCTCGGACAGCGCGCGCAGCCGGACGCCGAGCGTCGTGCGGGCCAGCACCACCCGGCAGCCGAGCGCGACCAGCACGGCCAGTGCGACGGTGACCACCGTGACCTGGCTGATCACCACGCCGCCGAGGGTGAACGCCGGCCCGGCCAGCAGCGGGTGGAACGGCTGCGGCTTGTTCCCGAACAGGATGAACGCCAGGGAGATCAGCAACAGCAGCACCGCGACGGTCACCGCCGAGCGCGTCCCGGTGTCCGCCTCGGCCAGCCAGGTCGAGACGATCCAGCCGAGGACCGCGCTCAGCGCACCGCCGAGCACGATCCCGGCCACCGTGGCCAGCCACTCCGGAAGTCCCAAGTGGACCGACAGGAACACTGCGACGTAACAGCCGAACATCCCGGTGGCGGACTGCGCGAAGTTGACCACGCGCACCAGGCGCGACATCAGCGTCAGGCACACCGCGAGCACCGCGTAGAGGCCGCCGGCGGCGAGACCGGCCAGAGCGCCCTGCAGCATGGACGTCCTCCTAGGACTGGGGGATCCGGAGCCAGTCCTGCCCGGCCAGCTCCCACTTGTTCGTGCCGGTGGCGAGCTTGATCGGCCACCCGGCGGTGTTGTCGTGGTGTGCCTGCGCGGGGCCGAACACGTACGGCGTGCCGACCATCGGGTCGCTGACCGGCTTCATCTCGCGCAGCGCCTTCGTCACCGACTCGCGCGTGATGTCACCCTGGATTCCTTTGAGGACGTCGAGGAAGTACTTCGCCGCCAGGTAACCGCCCTGGCTGAACGACGTCAGCGGGATCTTGTTCTTCGTCATCAGGTCGCGCCAGTCCTTCGTCTGCGGGCTGCCGGCGTCGGTGAACGGGTAGAACTCCGCCGGCACGTACACCCCGGCGCCGGCGTTCGAGATCGCCTTCGCGTAGTTCTCGCTGTAGACGCTGGTCAGCAGCAGCCAGGTGACGTCGTTCCAGCCCTGCGCCTGCGCGGCCTTGAGCTGGCCGATGGAATCCGGCTCGACGGGGTTCACGGTGATCGCTTTGCAGCCCGCCGCGCGCGCCTTGACGATGTAGGACGTGTAGTCGGAGCCACCGTAGGGCACGGTCGCGTCGAGGTACTTGAGCTTCTTGCCGGTGATCTTCGTCCACTCGTCGATCGCGGCCTGGTACGCCGGGAGCGTGTTGCCCGCGATCTCCAGCAGCGCGCAGATGTCGTTCAGCTTCAGCGTTTCCGAGCCGTAGAGCAGGGTGAGCGTCATGTCGTGGAACGGCCCGACGTTGACCGGCGCGATGTTCGGGCTGGAGAAGCACGCCGGGTCGACGCCGATGCCCTGCACGGACAGGATCTTCTGCTGCTCGTAGTACTTCGCGTTGATCTCGCACTCGATCAGGCTCGACGACCCGACGAGCGCGACGCCCTCGTCGCCGCCGACCACCTCGCGGGCGGCCGCCGCGGCTGCCGCCGGGTCGCCCTTGTCGTCGATCGCCTTGTACTCGATCTTGCGGCCGTTGACACCCCCGGCGGCGTTGGCCGCGTCGAACACGGCCTTGGCCGCCTGCGAGGCCTCCGGGAAGGTCGCCGCGCCGCTGAGCGCGTTCACCGAGCCGACGACGATCGGGCCGTCCGCGCCGGCGCCGGACCCGGCGCAGCCCGCGGCGAGGAGAGTGGCGGCCGCCAGGGCGGGAAGGATCTTTCTCATGACTGCTCCCGGGTCGCGGCCACGACGGGCGCGGAGTCGACGATCTGCTCGAACGAGATGACGTCGCCGCCGTCGAAGCGCCACAAGTGCGCGACGCGGGCGGTGAACGACCGGCCGGTCCGGCGGTGGGTGCCGGTGTAGGTGCCGACGCCGACGACGGTGTCCCCGGCGTCGAGGAGATCGGCGAGGGTGAAGCGGTAGCCGTCCCAGTCCCGTCCGATCGGTTCGAAAACGTGGCTCCGGACCTGGTCGGGGCCGGTGTAGGTGCCGGCGTAGGGGAAGCCCGCGGCCTCCGTCCACGTCGTCTCCGGGCCGAGCGGGGCGAGCATGCCGGGCAGGTCGCCGCGGTCGCTGGCGGCGTAGTGCGCGCGGATCACGTCCACAGTGGACATAGGGGGTCTCCTTCAGACGGGCTGGGCGTCGGGATAGGCGACCGACCCCAGCGGGTAGATGTGCCCGCCGGCGCGGGAGTGCTCGGACCGGCCGTCGCCGGTGAGGCCGAGGAAGACGCCGGTGGTGCGCAGCGCGTGGCCGAGGTCGTGCAGCCACACGCTCGCCACGGCGATCCGGAACTCCCGGAAGCAGAACAGGTAGAGGCCGTCGGCGAACTTCCACACCGTCGAGAGGTCCATATCACCGTGGCCGCGCTGGACGCCTTCGAGGCACTGCCACGCGTAGCGCTCCGACGAGATGTAGACGTGCTCGTAGAGGTGTTCAGGGCTGTAGCGGTAGAGGTTGCGCTTGCCGATGAGGTCGCGCGACGGCCCGGGCGCGACGCCGGAGGGCGGGCCGCCGTCGGTGACACCGGACTGGAAGCTTTGGGAGACGCGCGGAACGACGTCTTCCGCACCGATCACCGAGCGGACGGCGAGCGCGCGATGGGACGTCGTCGAGTACACGACGGTGAGCGCTTCGCCGTCGACGCTGGTGAGCGGCAGGTTCACGAAGAAGACGTCGTCGCGCACGGCGACCGCGTCGTACGGGTCTTCGACGCCGTTGCAGACGACGTGCTCGGCGTCTTTGAAGCTCAGGGAAAGGACTTCGCCGTCGTCGAGGGTGATCGTGACGTCCCGGCCGGTGAGGTCGGCGTCCGGCAGGCGGTAGGTGGCGATCCCGGCGGCGAACTCGTCGTAGGTGCGCCAGCCGTCGGTGGGGGCTTCGGGCATGGCCTCATCGTCGGGCGGGGCGAGCGGCCCGGCGAGCGGTCACGCGCTGCGGGGCAACTACCGGTCGCTGACGGTCAACTCCCGGCGCAGCTCGCTCGGCGCCCGGCCGAACGCGCTCTTGAACACCCGGCTGAAGTGCGCGGCGTCGACGAACCCCCAGCGCGCGGCGATGGCCGCGACCGGGCGGCCGGCGTGGACGGGGTCGAGCAGGTCACGGCGGCAGTGTTCGAGCCGGCGCGTGCGGATCCAGCCGGCGACGGTGGTGCCCTGCTCCTGGAAGAGGCCGTGCAGGTGCCGCGTCGAGATGAAGTGCTCGGCGGCGATCCGCCCCGGGCCGAGGTCGGCCGAGGACAGGTTCGCGTCGATGTGCGCGCGGATCCGGCGCATCAGCTCGTGGTGCGGGTCTTCGTTCGCCAGGTCCAGTTCGGTGGCGACGAGCGTGGAAAGGAGGTCGACGGCGCTGTGCGCGAGCCGCGCGCCCGCCGGGCCGGCCAGCTGGTCGAGGTTGCCGCCGAGCTGGGCGAGGAACGGCACGACGACGTTCCCGACGCCCTCCTTGCCCGACATGCGCACGGCGGTGAGCCGGCCGACGAGCTCGGCGGGCAGGTCGATCAGGCGCTGCGGGAACATCACGACGAGGGTGCGGAAGTCCTCTTCGAACACGAGCGAGTAGGGCCGGTGGGTGTCGTAGAGGGCGACGTCACCGGGGCGCAGGACGGCTTCGCGGCCGTCCTGCACGAGCAGGCTGGTGCCGGCGAGGATGAGGCTGAGCTTGTAGTACCGGCGTTCGCCGCGCCCGATGAGCTCAGGCGTCCGTTCGACGACATGCGGCGACGCGGTGACCTCGGAGACCTGCACCTCATCGGCGGCCGACGAGCGGATCCGGCCACGGAAGCCATCCCGGCCGTCGGTGACGTGCAGGGGGACGAACGACTGCGAGACGGCGGTACGGAACTCGGTGAAGTCACGGGCGATGAGAGTCGTGGGGGCGGGCACGGGGTCACCTCGCAGCATCGAGAGGGGAGCAGTGTCGTATACGATAAGCGATACGATCCCCGGCGACAATGCTCGGTGGTGGAGAGTGGGCGCGGCCGGGTTGCCGGCTCGGCCCGCTGTCGGCGGTCCGACCTCGCTCGGCGCGTTGCCGGTGGCCTGACCCGGCCTGGCCCGGTGTCGGCGGCTCAACCCGGCCCGCCCACTGCCGGCGTGAGCAACAGGAGCAGGTCCGAGCCGCCCAAGCGAGCACCGCTCACCGGGACAGCCGGCGAACCTCCGTCACTCCGGCGTCTGGCGCCCTCCCACCCCGCCATGTGATCCTCATCCGGGGAGGAGAGGCGGGGATGGATTCGTTCGGCACGACGCTGCGCCGGCTCCGGCGCGCTGCGGAGCTGACCCAGGAGGCGCTCGCCGAGAAGTCCGGCCTCAGCGGCCAGGCCATCGGCGCGCTCGAACGCGGGGATCGGCGCTACCCGCACCGTGACACCCTCGACCGGCTCGCCGACGCCCTCGGCCTCGCCGGCGACGACCGCGCGGAGTTCGCCGCCGCGGCCGCGCGGCCCGGGAGTCCCGCTCGCGCGGATGCGGATGCCGTCCCGCGGGAGCTGCCCGGCGGGATCGCCGTGTTCACCGGCCGCGAAGCCGAGCTGGACCGCATCCTTGGTCTGCTCGGCGAACCCCGGCAGGGCGGCGTCGTCGCCATCGCCGGGATGGCGGGCGCCGGGAAGACCGCGCTCGCCCTCGAAGCCGGCCACCGCCTCGCCCGGCGCTTCCCCGACGGCTCGCTCCACCTCGACCTGCGCGGCCACGCCGCCGACCCGCCGGATCCCCTCGACCTGCTCGACCGGCTCATCCGCGAACTCGGGGGCGAGCCGCCGACACCGCTGTCGCTCGACTCCGCGTCGGCCCGCTTCCGGACGCTGCTCGCCCCGAAGCGCGTCCTGCTCCTGCTCGACAACGCCCGCGACGCCGCCCACGTCGCGCCGCTGCTGCCCGGGGCCGGCGGCTCGGCGGCGATCGTCACCAGCCGCGTCGCGCTGACCGACCTCCCGCAGGCGCACCAGGTGCTGCTCGACGTCCTGCCCGAGGCGGACGCGCTGCGCCTGCTCGCGGCCGAGATCGGGGCTGAGCGCGTCGCGGCCGAGCCCACCGCCGCCCGGAACGTGGCACGCCTGTGCGGCTACCTGCCGCTGGCGCTGCACCTGGTCGGCGCCCGCCTGGCGACGCGGCCGCGCTGGCCCGTCGCCCACCTCGCGCACCGGCTCGACGACGAGCGCCGCCGCCTCGACGAGACGGGCGTCCGGACCAGCTTCGCCCTCGCCGTCGGCGCTCTGGACGACACCGCGGCCCGCGCGTACCCGCTCCTGTCGCTGCTCGACGTCCCGGAGCTGTCGGTGCCCGTCGCGAGCCGGCTGCTCGACGCGCCGGAGCGGGCGACGGAGGCGCTGCTGGAGCGGCTCACCGACGAGCACCTCCTGACCACGCCCGCGCCGGGCTGGTACCGGCTGCACGACCTGCTCCGGCTCTTCGCGCGGGAGCACGCGGCGCGGTTGCCGGCGGGCGAGCGGGCCGCGGCGATCACCCGCGTCGTCGAGCTCTGCGCGGCGATGGCGTGGCAGAGCATGGGGCTCGTTTCGGCGGCTTCGCACCGTCACGACTGGGCGGCCGGGCGGTGGGCGGACGCGGGACCGGCGTCCGCCGAGGAGGTGTTCGCCTGGCTCGACCGGCACCAAGCGCACCTGGTCACGGTCGTGCGACAGGCCGCCGCGACACCCGGGGTGCCGCCCGAGGCGATCGCCGCCGTCGGGCTCGGCCTGTACGAATACCACCGCGCGCGGGCACGCTGGCGGGACGCCATCCAGGTCGACGAGGTCGCCCTCGAGCTGGTCGACGGCGTCGACCCGGTCGCGGCCGCGACGCTGCGCAACGACCTCGGGGTCGCCGAGGCCGAGCTGGCGAGCGGCGGTGAAGCGGCGGGTTTCCGGCGGTCGCACGCGTTCCTCCGCCGGAGCCTCGCGGACTGGGAGGCGATCGGCGACGAGCGTCAGCTGGCGGGCATCCTCAACAACCTCTGCTTCGTCTACGGCCTCGGCGACGACGTCGACGCGGCCATCGGCTTCGGCGAGCGGAGCCTGGCGCTCAACCGGTCGCTCGGGCTGCGGTACGTCGAGACGCTCAACCTGGTCAACCTCGCCGTGCTGTACGGACGCCAGGGCGACCGCGCGCGTGAGCTGGCGTACGCGACCGAAGCGGTGTCCGTCGGCGAAGAAAGCGGCGACGTCCGCGGGACGGCGTACGGCCGGATGCGGATCGGGATCGTGCACCGGGAGCTGGGCCGGTTCGACGTCGCGGTCGAGGAGCTGAGCCGGAGCGCGGACCTCTGGCGCGAGGCGGGCGTCCGGCTGTACGAGGCGATGACGCTGGCCGAGCTGGGCCGCGCGCACCTGGGCCGAGCGGACCGCGACCGCGCGCGCGAGGTGCTCACGGACGCGCTGGAGCTGATGCGGGAGTACGGCGGTGAGGAGCGCGCGGCCGAGGTCCGAGCGGAGCTGGACCGGTTGTGACCACGGCCGTCAGGTAGGGCCGGGCACGGTGCGCGGGGACGCAGGCGACCACGCCGTCGTGGGACCCGCAGACGAGAGTGACGGTGTCGCGGACCCGCTCGACGAGGACGACGTGCGTCGGTTCACCCGCCGCGGCGGCGGGCGCCCCGGCGAGGAAGGACGCCGCGACGAGCGCGGCGAGAAGCGTTGTCCAGGCGGCTCTCACCGGTGCCCTTCTCGTCGGGAGCTGGCGGCAAGGCCGATCTTGGTGGCCCGCGGGCCGGCGCGACAGCGACAACCTCTACGAAGGACCTCTACAAGTGGTTGCGACGGGCATCTCGTGTGATTGAGCGGGCATCACGCGTGATTGAGCGGGCATCACTTGTGATTGGAGGGGCATCACGCGTGATCGGGCGGACCGGTCAGGCGACCGTGTCCTCGGCCAAGGTGCTGAGCAGGGCCGCGAGGCCGTCCGGGGCCCGGCCCCGCAGCCTCGCGCTCGTCACCACCGGGGCTCCGGACTCGTAGCACCGGCGGAAGCCCGCCTGGCCGAGCCGGCGCCACAGGTCGTGGTCCTCGCCCGTCGCCCGGGGGCCGAAGCCGCCCACCACGTCGAACGCGTCCGCTCGCACGCCCAGGTTCGCGCCGTACACCGACCCGTGTCCCTCCGTCGTGCGCGCCTGGTCGAGGACGTCGTCGTACCGGGAAAGCGCCCGCGCCGACGCACTGAACGGCGCCGACAGCTCCGCCGTCCCCGCGATCGCGTGGTACCCCTGCCGTGCCCGGGCCAGGTGCGCCCGCGCCCACCCGGGCGTCACGCGCGAGTCGGCGTCCGTGCTCAGCAGCAGCGTCCGCGCCGCCGGTGTGCCCAGTAACTCGCGGACCCGGGCGACTCCCAGGTCGCGCACCTCGCCGATCGTCCGCGCCGACCGGGAGACCACGACCACGCCCGGCACGTCACCGAACGCCGCGCGGGCCACCGCCGCCGTCGCGTCGTCGCAGCGGTCGGCGACGACGCAGACCGCGCACGCGACTCCGGCGGGCAGCCGCCGCAGCGCGAGATCCACCGCGCGTACGCACGCACCGACCAGCGTGGCTTCGTCCCGCGCGGGCACCACGACGCCGACCGCCGTGATCACCGGCGCCTCAGCACGTGCAGCAGGAACTGCTCGTCGGTGTGCTCGGCCAAGGGCTCGAACGCGGGGTGCGCGAGCAGCCGCGCGTGCGCGTCCCGGCCGTCACGCGGTGCTTCGGGCGCCCACGGGAGCCAGTGCACGGCGAGCAGGTGCCCGCCCGGACGCAGGGCTGCCGCCGACGCTTCGATCGTCGCGTCGAGCGCGTCATCGTCGAAGTAGTACAGAAGCTCGCTGTACACCAGCAGGTCGACCGGCCCGGCCGGCAGCGTGTCCGGCACCGATCCCTTGTGGACGTCCACATGGGACAGATCGGCGACGGCCGCCCGGGCGCGCTCCACCGCCGCAGGCACGGGGTCGAACGCGATCACCCGGTCGGCGCGCGCCGCGAGGTCGCGGGTCAGCACGCCCACGCCGCACGCGGGTTCGACGACCGTGCCGTAGTGCTCGTCGGGCAGGCAGGCGAGCACCATCGCCCGCTTCCGCCGCTCGTACCACTTCGTCCCCACCGACCACGGGTCCTCCTGGGCGGCATACAGCGAAGCGAACCGGCTGACCGGCGCCGACGTCCGCGGCGGCTGCCGGAAGAACACCTCGGTGTCGCCGGTGAAGTGGGCCAGCACCTCCGGCGGCAGGATCGGGTCCTCGCCCCGCGGGCCGGGCTCGAGCTGCGAGGTGAACGTCGCGATCGCCGCCGCCTTGGCGGCCCGTTCCGCGCCGGTGAGCCGCAGCGACCGCGCGCGGGGCCACGGGATGGCCGGGTCGTCCGGGCGCAGCCGGTGCCAGAGCCAGATCGGGTACGACCAGCACTGCGCGGCGACCGGCGCCGCGGCGAGCGCGGCCCGGGCGGCCGCCCGGTGGTCCGGGTGCGGGTCGTCCGGCCACGGCAGCAGGCACAGATCGTGCCCGGCCGCGTGCGCACGCAGCACGGAGGTCAGCTCGTCCTCGTGCGCGGCCAGCCCGGAGTCCGGCAGCCCGGCCCACACCGGCTCGACGCTCGAAAGGCCTTGCGACCGAAGGGAATCCGACAGTTCGTGCCGACGTGTCCGGGCCAGCTCACGACGTTCCGCGGCGCCGGCGGCGGGAAAGGCGGCTTCGCCGTCGGTCGCCACGACGAGCGTCACCGCGGTGCCGGCGGCGTGCAGGCGCTGCAGCAGGCCGCTCGCGCCGAGCGTCTCGTCGTCCGGGTGCGCGGCGACGACGAGAGCGCGCTCGAACGGCTCCGCCGGCCAGTCCGCGATCACGCCGGGCCCAGAACGAGGCGGCCGAGGGCGGCGAGATCGCGTTCGGCGTGGTGCTGCCGGACGTAGACCGGCAGGTCGGCGACCCGCTGGGCGAAGCGCCGGTCCCGGCACGCCGGCGTCGGCCCGGTCACTTTGAGCGCCCGCTCCAGGACCTCGACGGCGGCGCGTTCGGCCGCGGCCCGGCAGGTGCCGGCGACGAGGGCGTCCACGTCGCTTTCGGCCGCGCGGGCCAGCACGGCTTCCGCGCAGCTCAGCGCCGTGTGCATCGCGCCGACGTGGGCGAGCTGGTGCTCGTCGGCGCCGCCGCGCTCGCGCAGGTAGGCGAGGACGCCGTCGAGGAGGCCCGCGGCGCCGCCGAGCCACACGGCCGCGACGCCTGCTCCGCCGAGCGCGAACCCGGGCCGGGCCACGTACCAACGGGGCGGCCCGACGAGGGTGCCGGGCACCCCGTCGAACACCACGTCACCGCTGTCGGAGGCGTCCATCCCGACGGCTTGCCACGCGTCCGGGTGCCGCCGGACGCCGGGGTCGGCGAGGTCCACCTCGACCAGCCGGTCGCCGGCGGCCACCAGCGCGCGTTCCAGCAGGGAAAGCCCGGAGCAGAACCGGACCGTCCCGGTGAGCGCGCCGCCGTCCCAGACCGCGCCGGTGCCGCCGGACTTCGCCGCCCACACGCCGTAGAGCGCGCCCGGGGCGGCGGAGCGGCCGGCCTCGGCGAGGATCGTGACGGCGTCGGCGTGCCCCTCGGCGAGCCGGGCCAGCGTCAGGTCGCGGCGGCCGAACGCGGCCAGTGCCGCCCAGCGGGCCGCGGTCCGCGCACCACCGGGCAGCGGCAGGTCGAGCTCGCCCGCGGCGTACCGGGAGCGCAGTTCGGCGCCGACCACCGCGGTGGTGCGCGGCGACGGCAGGGGTTTCGGCGGGGTTTCCGCCAGCAGCATGGTCACAAGATCGGCGCTTACCCGCTTTCCGGCGGGTTACGCGACATGTGAAGGCATTCACGGCCGGGCGTTCCCAGGGTGTGACGAGAATCCGCGGCGAGCGGAGGGGCCGGGCCCGTTCCGCCGCTCCACGCGGGAGGGTCACCCGCTCGGCGCGGCGCGCGCATTTTCGCTCCACAATGGAGTGTCCACTGTGGACGTAAAGCGGACATGGCTACGCCCGGCGCCGCCGTGGAGCTCGCGTCACCGGTCTCCGTCACGGCGTTCAGCCGAACGGGTCAATACGGCCGGATGGCCTGGGAGGAAAGGAAAGGCTGGGGAGCACCGCCTGGAGAGCGCGCACGGACACGGGTGCGGCTGGTTGCTCAACCGTTGCCGCTCAGCATAGTGCAGCTGCACTATGCTGGACCATCCCGGTGGGCACACCGGGACGGCGCCGGGGTGCCGACAAGCGAAGAAACGGGTGGCGGATGGGTGGGGCAATGGTCGAGGGGACGCGCCCGGGTGCCAAAGGCGCAGTCGCAGGCGTGGGCGAGGCGGGGGAGCAGGAGCTGCGCCGGCTGCTGGCCGGCCTGACCGCGGTCCGCGACGGCGACTTCGGCATCCGGCTGCCCGGCGGGGCCGACGGTGACGGCTTGCTCGGCGAGATCGCCACCGTGTTCAACGGCATGGCCGACCAGCTGTCGCTGTTCACCTCCGAGGTCACCCGCGTCGCGCGGGAGGTCGGCAGCGAGGGGCAGTTGGGCGGGCAGGCGAAGGTCCCCGGCGTGTCCGGCACATGGAAGGACCTCACCGACTCGGTGAACGCCATGGCGGGAAATCTCACCACCCAGGTCCGCGACATCGCGCAGGTGGCGACCGCGGTCGCGAAGGGCGACCTGTCGCAGAAGATCGACGTTGACGCCCGGGGCGAGATCCTGGAGCTGAAGGACACCGTCAACACGATGGTGGACCAGCTGTCCTCGTTCGCGGACGAGGTCACCCGGGTGGCGCGCGAGGTGGGCAGCGAGGGCCGGCTCGGCGGCCAGGCCCAGGTGCCCGGCGTCGGCGGCGTGTGGCGCGACCTCACCGACTCGGTGAACTTCATGGCCGGGAACCTGACCGACCAGGTCCGCAACGTCGCGCAGGTGACGACAGCGGTCGCGAAGGGCGACCTCTCGCAGAAGATCACGGTCGACGCCCGCGGCGAGATCCTCGAGCTGAAAAGCACGATCAACACGATGGTGGACCAGCTGTCGTCGTTCGCCGACGAGGTCACGAGAGTGGCGCGCGAGGTGGGCACTGAAGGCCGCCTCGGCGGCCAGGCCGACGTCAAGGGCGTCTCCGGCACCTGGCGTGACCTCACCGACTCGGTGAACTTCATGGCCGGGAACCTGACCGACCAGGTCCGCAACATCGCCCAGGTCGCGACGGCCGTCGCGAAGGGCGACCTGTCGCAGAAGATCAACGTGACCGCCCGCGGCGAGGTCCTGGAGCTCAAGGACACGCTGAACACGATGGTGGATCAGCTGTCAGCGTTCGCGGACGAGGTCACCCGGGTGGCGCGTGAAGTGGGCACCGAGGGCCGGCTTGGCGGTCAGGCCGACGTCAAGGGCGTGTCCGGGACGTGGAAGGACCTCACCGAGTCGGTCAACGTCATGGCCGACAACCTCACCGCGCAGGTCCGCTCGATCGCCCAGGTCACGACGGCCGTCGCGCGCGGCGACCTGTCGCAGAAGATCCGGGTCGACGCCCGCGGTGAGATCCTCGAGCTGAAGGACACCATCAACACGATGGTGGATCAGCTGTCCGCGTTCGCGGACGAGGTGACCCGCGTGGCGCGCGAGGTCGGCACCGAGGGCAACCTGGGCGGCCAGGCGACCGTCCGCGGCGTGTCCGGGACCTGGAAGAACCTCACCGACAACGTCAACGTGATGGCGTCCAACCTGACCGGCCAGGTCCGCTCGATCGCGCAGGTCGCCACGGCCGTCGCGCGCGGCGACCTGTCCGGCAAGATCACCGTCGAGGCCAAGGGCGAGGTCGCGGCGCTGGCCGACGTCATCAACACGATGGTCGACACGCTGTCCGCGTTCGCGGACGAGGTCACCCGCGTGGCGCGCGAGGTCGGCACCGAGGGCATGCTCGGCGGCCAGGCCCGCGTGCCGAACGTCGCCGGCACGTGGAAGGACCTCACCGACAACGTCAACTCGATGGCGAACAACCTCACCGGGCAGGTCCGCAACATCGCCCAGGTGACCACCGCCGTCGCCCAGGGCGACCTGACCCGCAAGATCGACGTCGACGCGCGCGGCGAGATTCTGGAGCTGAAGACCACGATCAACACCATGGTCGACCAGCTCTCGGCGTTCGCCGCGGAGGTCACCCGTGTCGCGCGCGAGGTCGGCAGCGAAGGCCGCCTCGGCGGCCAGGCCGAGGTCGAGGGCGTGTCCGGCACCTGGAAGCGGCTCACCGAGAACGTCAACGAGCTGGCCGGGAACCTCACCCGGCAGGTCCGGGCGATCGCCGAGGTCACCAGCGCGGTCGCCGAGGGCGACCTGACCCGCTCGATCACCGTCGACGCCTCCGGCGAGGTCGCCGAGCTGAAGGACAACATCAACTCGATGGTCGAGTCGCTGCGCGAGACGACGCGGGCGAACCAGGAACAGGACTGGCTCAAGTCGAACCTGGCCACGATCACCGGGCTGATGCAGGGCCGGCGCGACCTCGCCGTCGTCGCGGCCGCGGTGATGGACGAGCTCGTCCCGCTGGTCAACGCCCAGTTCGGCGCGTTCTACCTGGCCGACGACACCGCCGAGGTCCCCGAGCTGCGGCTCGTCGGCGCTTACGGCCACCCGGACGACGGTGACGGCCCCGCCGTCCGGTTCCGGATCGGCCAGTCGCTGGTCGGGCAGGCCGCGCGCAGCCGCCGCCCGATCGCGGTCGACGAAGTGCCGCCCGGCTACGCGACGATCTCCTCCGGGCTCGGCAGCACCGTGCCGGCCAGCCTGATCGTGCTGCCGATCGTGGTCGAGGACCAGGTCCTCGGCGTGCTCGAGCTGGCGTCGGTGCACGGCTTCACCGCGGTGCACCGGGCCTTCCTAGAGCTGCTGATGGAGCAGATCGGCGTCAACGTCAACAGCATCGTCGCCAACGCCCGCACCGACGAGCTGCTCGGCGAGTCGCAGCGGCTGACCGCCGAGCTGCAGACCCGGTCCGAGGAACTGCAGGCGCGCCAGGAAGAGCTCCAGTCGTCCAACGCCGAGCTGGAGGAGAAGGCGGCGCTGCTCGTCACGCAGAACCGCGACATCGAGACGAAGAACCTCGAGATCGAGCAGGCGCGCCAGGAGCTGGAGGCGCGCGCCCAGCAGCTGACGATCGCGTCGAAGTACAAGTCGGAGTTCCTGGCCAACATGAGCCACGAGCTGCGCACCCCGCTCAACAGCCTGCTGATCCTCGCCCAGCTGCTCGCGCAGAACCCGACCCGCAACCTCACCGCGAAGCAGGTCGAGTACGCGGGCATCATCCACTCCGCGGGCTCGGACCTGCTGCAGCTGATCAACGACATCCTCGACCTGTCGAAGGTCGAGGCCGGGAAGATGGACGTCACCCCGGAGCAGGTGTCGCTGCGCGGCCTGCTGGACTACGTCGAGGCGACGTTCCGGCCGATGACGTCGCAGCGCACCCTCGACTTCCGGATCACCGTCGCCCCCGGTTCGCCCGTCGAGCTGCTCACCGACGACTCCCGGCTGCGGCAGGTGCTGCGCAACCTGCTGTCCAACGCGGTCAAGTTCACCGAGGTCGGCGGGATCGAGCTGCACATCGAGCCGGTCGACGCGGAAAACCTGCCCCGGCCGCTGCGCGCGCACGGGCCCGCGGTCGCGTTCCGGGTGACCGACACCGGCATCGGCATCGCCGAGCACCAGCTGGAGTCGATCTTCGGCGCGTTCCAGCAGGCCGACGGCACCACCAGCCGCAAGTACGGCGGCACCGGGCTCGGCCTGTCGATCAGCCGCGAGATCGCCCAGCTGCTCGGCGGGTTCATCACCGCCGAGAGCACCCCCGGCGAGGGCAGCTCGTTCACGTTCTCCCTGCCGGTCGCGCGACCGGACTTCGCGACGCTGCCCGCGGGCGAGCACCCCGGCACGGCCGTCGCGGTCGGGGACGCGGGGACCGCCGTCACGACCTCGGTGCCGCGCACCCACCGGCGGCTGCTGGTCGTGGAAGAACGCCAGCACGGGCTGCTGACGCTCGTCGCCGAGAGCGCCGCCGCGGACCTGGCCGAAGGCCGGGACATGGGGATCTCGCCGGCCGAGGTCGAAGTGGTGACGGCGGTCGGCACGCAGGAGGCCGCGGCCGCGCTCGCCACCGACGCTTACCACTGCGTCGTGCTGGACCTGGATCTGCCGGACCGCACGGCGTTCGGCTTCCTGGACGCGATGCAGGGCGACAGCGCGCTGCGGATGGTGCCGGTGCTCGCGCACAACAGCCGCCGGCTCGACAGCGAGCTGGAACAGCTGGTGCAGTCCCGCGCGGACGTGCCGTCGCTGGAAGTGCTGTCCGGTCTCGACGAGCTGCGGGAGCGGATCGCGCTGCACCTGTCGGCGGAGGAACCGGGGGCGGTGCTGCCGCTGGTCCGCCCGGACGAGCCGGCCGCGCCGGTGCGGGCGGCCGACGTCGACACGACCCTGGCCGGGCGCACGGTGCTGATCGTCGACGACGACCCGCGCAACGTCTTCGCGCTGACCGGGATCCTGGAGCTGCACGGGATGCAGGTGCTGCACGCCGAGGACGGCCGCAAGGGCGTCGAGACCGTCGCCGCGCACCCGGGCATCGACCTCATCCTGATGGACGTGATGATGCCGGAGATGGACGGCTACACCGCGACGGCGAAGATCCGCGCGATGCCCGAGCACGCCGGCATCCCGATCGTCGCGGTCACGGCGAAGGCGATGCCCGGCGACCGCGAGAAGAGCCTCGCGTCGGGGGCCACCGACTACGTGACCAAGCCGGTGGACGCGGACGATCTCATCGCCCGCATCAAGCGGCACGTGACGGCGTGATCGGCGACGAGAGCTTGACCGCAGAAGAGCAGATCGTCCCGATACCGGCGGCTCAGGTGTCGGCCAACCTCGCGCGGCTCGCCGACACCGTCGCGCGCTTGCGCGGGGAGGTCGACCACGCCCACGCCGTCGCCGACGGCCGCGCGCTGATCGAGCTGGCCAAGGGCGTCCTGATGGAACGCCTGCACTGCACGCCCGCCGACGCCGCCCGGCAGCTGGAGACGCTGGCGAAGCGCTCGGGGCTGACGCCGCTGGAGTTCGCCGCGGACGTCGTCGGCGAAGCGGCCGAGGACCGGATCACCGAGGTGACGCAGGAGTTCCTGGCCCGCGCCGAGGGCGAGGAGTCCGTCGCGGTGCGGCTGCGCACCGCCGAAAGCGGCGTGCTCGCGGCGGGGGACACCCAGCGCGTCGCGGAGTCCATTTTGGAGCATGCACTGCGGCCGCTCGGCGCGACGGCGGTCGCGGTGTGGCTCGCCGGGCCCGACGGGTCGCTGACGCTCGCCGGGTCGGCCGGGTTCTCGGCCGAGGAAGCGGCCCGCTGGCGCTACGTCCCGCCCGGCGTCGCGACCCCCGCCCGCAGCGCGCTGCTCGAGCGCGAGATGGTCTGGTACCCGACCCTGGCCGGCGGCGGGCTGCCGTCGATCGGGCAGCACACGCTCGGCGAGGGCGGCCGCGTCGCGGTGCCCACCGGGACCGGCGGCCGGATCATCGGCGTCGTCGAGATGTGCTGGCCGGACCCGCTGCCCGCCGAGCCCGGGCGCCAGCGTCGGCAGCTGGAGGCCTTGGCGGAGCTGTGCGCGCACACGCTCGACACCTGGGACGGCGTGGTCGCCCCGGTGGCCGCCGGTGGCTCGGGGGACTTTCTCGGCGAGCTGGTGGACTTCGTCGATGGGCTGCACGACCCGGCCGTGCTGCTCTCGCCGTGCCTCGACGGCGGCCGGCTGACCGACTTCCGCATCCACCACGCCAACGTCCGGTTCGCCGACCCCGGCGGGCGCCCTCGCAGCCGGATCGTCGGCACGCGGCTGCTGGAGACGTACCCGCTCGCGGCCGAGGAGAGCGGCCTGCTCGACATGATCCAGCGGGTCTACGCCACCGGCGAGCCGTTCCGCGCCGAGAGCATGGCGGTCACCACCCTCGTCGACCAGGTGCCGCTGACCGTCCTCACCGACATCAGCGTGACCCGGTTCGCCGGCAATGTGCTGCTGATCCTGCGCATCCAGGACGACGCGGCCAAGCTCGCGGTGCTGCTGCAGCACGCCCAGCGGCTCGGCCGCATCGGCGGCTTCGAGGAGAATGTGGTGACCGGGGCGATCACCTGGAACACCGAGCTGTTCTCGCTGTACGGGCTGCCACCGACCGCGACACCGCTGTCGCTGAACGAGCTGGCGTCGCACGCGCACGCGGACGACGCGCAGGGGATCGGCCGGTTCCTGCGCGCGCTGCTGCACCACCGGCGCCCGTCGTCGACGGCGTTCCGGCTGCAACGGTCCGACGGCGTCGCCCGGCACATCCGGGTGGTCGCCGAGCCGGTCGTGGACGGCCGCGGCGAGCTCGTCGCGGTCCGCGGGGCCTACCAGGACGTTTCGGCGCAGCACTGGACCGAGGTGGCGCTGGCCGCGACGCGGGACAGGCTGGCCGAGACCGAGCAGGAGGCGATCGAGCGCAACCGGCTCGCCCTGCAGCTGCAGCACGCGATCATGCCGCCGGCCAAGGGCCCGATCGACATGCCGGGCCTGCGCGCGGCGGTCCGCTACCGGCCCGCGGAGAAGGAGCACCTGGTCGGCGGCGACTGGTACGACGCGGTCGCGCTGCCGACCGGCGAGGTGCTGCTGTGCGTCGGCGACGTCGCCGGGCACGGCATCGACGCGGCGACGGGGATGGTGAGCCTGCGCAACGCCCTGCGCGGCCTGGCGGCGACCGGCGCCGGACCGGCGCAGCTGCTGACGTGGCTGAACCTGGTGGCCTACCACCTGACCGACCACGTGACGGCGACGGCGGTGGCGGCGGTGTACGACCCGGCGACCCGCAAGCTCCGCTGGGCGCGTGCGGGACACCTGCCCCCGATCGTCCGCCACCGCGACGGCGGCGCGTCGACGTTGCCGCTGCTGCGCGGGTCGCTGCTGGGCGCGGTCCGCGACGTGACGTACCAGGAGGAGGAGCTCCAGCTCGACGAGGGCGACATCCTGCTGATCTACACCGACGGCCTGATCGAGCGCCGCGACCGGCCGGTCCAGGAGACGGTGTCCCGCTTGGTGAGCCTCGTGAAGGGTCATGACGGCGGGCTGGAGCACCAGCTGGACACGCTGTTGACCTACAGCACGGCCGACACGGACGACGACACGTGCGTGGTGGGGATCGAGGTCACGTCGGGAAAGTGACCGCTGCTTTCACGTGAAAGCAGCGCTCTGGCGGGTTACCGCGTGGGCGTCAGCCGCCGTGCCTCGTCGGGCGGTGGGGTCTCGCCGCCGAGGATGGCCGCCAGGATCTCCGCTCCTCGCACCACTCGCGGGCCGGGCCGGTTGAAGTGCGCCGGGCCGTCCAGCACCCACACCTCACCCGCGCGGACCGCCGGCAGGTCCGCCCACCCGGGCAGGTTCGCCAGCGACGGTGCCTCCGCGAGGGTGCGCTCCGGCGCGAACCCGCACGGCATCAGCAGGAGCACGTCCGGGCGAGCCTCGACCACCGCTTCCCACGGCACCGGCCGCGTGTGTTCGCCCGCCTGGGCAAGCAAGGCTTCACCCCCGGCGAGGGCGATCTGCTCGGGCACCCAGTGGCCGGCGGGCCAGATCGGGTCCAGCCATTCCAAGGCGACGACCCCCCGCCCGGGGGCCGGCGAACCGAGTGCGTCCAGCCGTTGTCGGAGTGCGGCGATCTCGGCCGCGGCTCGTGAAGGCACCCCGAGGACCTCGCCGACCTGACGGAGGCAGTCCAGGACGCCGTCCAGCGTGGCCGGTTCGAGGCTCACCACCAGTGGTCCGGTGTCGAGCGTGCGCACCGCTTCGGACACCTGCCGGTACGACACCGCGCAGACCTCGCACAGGTCCTGCGTGAGCACCACGTCCGGGGCGAGCCGGGCCAGCTGCGCACTGTCGAGCGTGTAGAGCCCGGAGCCACGGTGGGTGGCCTCGGAGATCTCCCGGCTCGACAACGCGTCCGGGTCGAACTCCGCCCGCGTCACCACCGGGACGCGCTCGACGAGCCCCGGCGGCCAGTCGCACTCGTGGGTCCGGCCGACGAGGTCGGGCAGCCGGCCGAGCACCGCGACGAGATCCGTCGCGGCGGGCAGCAGCGAGACGATCCGCATCACTTCACCGTAACCGGCCCGCCGTGCCGACCGCCCGATCACGAGTGATGCCCCTTCAATCACGCGTGATGCCTCCCCGATCACGCGAGAGGCCGTTTCCGACCCCGGGCGGCCCGGCATCAGCCGTGATCGGAAGGGGATCGAGCGTGATCAGCGGGGCATCACGCGTGACTGGGAGGGCATCACTCGTGATGGGCGGGTCGACACGGGGTCACGGGTTGACGGCCAGCACCAGGAACCCGGCCAGCAGCACCAGGTGCACGCCGCCCTGCAGGCGGGTCGCGCGGCCGGGCACCACCGTCAGCACGCTCACCACGACCGTCAGCGCCAGCAGCACGATCTGCGTCGAACCGAGGCCGAGGAGCAGCTCGCTCGGCAGCCACACCGACGCCAGCGCGATCGCCGGGATCGTCAGGCCGATGCTCGCGATCGCCGAACCGTAGGCGAGGTTGAGGCTGATCTGCATCCGGTCGCGCTGCGCCGCGCGCGTGGCCGCCAGCGTCTCGGGCAGCAGCACCAGCAATGCGATCACCACGCCCACGAACGACTGCGGGAACCCGGCGGCGCGCACGCCCGCCTCGATCGCCGGTGACTCGACCTTCGCCAGCCCGACCACCGCGACCAGCGCCACCAGCAGGAGGGCGAGGCTGCCCAGCGCCGCCCGGTTCGACGGCGGTTCGGCGTGGTCGTCCTCCTTGACCTCGCCGTCGGCCGCCACCGGGAGGAAGAAGTCGCGGTGGCGCATGGTCTGGGTCAGCACGAACGTCCCGTACAGCGCCAGGGACGCGATGGCCGCGAAGGTCAGCTGCGCCGTCGAGAACGCCGGGCCGGGGGTGGTCGAGGTGAACGTCGGGAGCACCAGGCTCAGCGTGGCCAGAGTGGCGACCGTGGCCAGCGCGGCGCCACTGCCCTCCGAGTTGAACAGGGTGACGCCGTAGCGGCGTGCGCCGACGAGCAGCGAGATGCCGACGATGCCGTTGGTCGTGATCATCACGGCCGCGAACACGGTGTCCCGCGCGAGCGACCCGGCCTCCGGCCCACCCGAAACCATCATCGTGACGATCAGCGCGACCTCGATGACGGTGACCGCGACGGCGAGCACGAGCGACCCGAACGGCTCACCGACGCGGTGCGCGACGACCTCCGCGTGGTGCACGGCGGCCAGCACCGTCGCGCCGAGCGCGATCGCGACGACGGCCACGAAGACCGGGCCGAGGTCGCGGCCCCAGGCGAAGGCCAGCACGAGGAGGCCGAGCACGGGGGTTACGGAGGTCCAGGACGTCAGGAAGGATCTCAGCGCGGCGACCATGACACCACTTTCGCACAGTAGTGGTCACGATGCGTGGTCGTAAGGGACTTCTCACATTTCCGGCACTGTCCCAAGTGGACGGTCGAGGTCGGCGGCGAGGACGTGCCGGCGGAAGGTTTCGCTCAACGGCGGCAGAGTCCGCCCCGCCGCCCAGGCGAGGCCGATGTCGCGCGCAGCGTCCACATCGGTCAGTTCGAGGTGCGGTGCCGGGAAGGCGGCCGGGTGCGGCAGCGGCAGCACGGCCACGCCGAGCCCGGCGGTGACGAGCCCGCGCAGCGTCTCGACCTCGTCGCCCTCGAAACCGATCCGCGGCGTGAACCCGGCCTCGGCGCACAGGCGCTCGGTGGTTTCGCGCAGCGCGTAACCCGGCCGCAGGAGGATGAACGTCTCGTCCGCGAGGTCGGCGAGGCGGACCCGCCGGCGCTTGGCGAGCCGGTGGTGCGGCGGGACCGCGAGCCGCAATGGCTCGACGAGCAGACGTTCCCAGTGCAGCTGCGGGTGCCCCGGGTCGCCGCTGGTGACGACGAGGTCCGCGGTGCCGTCGAGCAGTTCCGCCTCGAGCCCGGCCTCGCCGTGCTGCCGCAGTTCGAACCGGGCGCCGGGGTGCTCGCGCAGGAAGCCCCGCAGGATCTCGGGCACCAGCCACGTGCCGAACGTGTGCAGGAAGGCCAGCGGGACGACCCCGGTGCCCGGCGCGACGATTTCGCCGACCTCGCGCAGGCCCTGGTCGAGCTGGTCGAGCACGACGTCGACGTGCCGCTTGAAGGCGTGCCCGGCCGGGGTCAGCCGCAGCACCCGCCCGGACCGGCGGAACAGCTCGGCCCCGGCGTCGTGCTCCAGCCGCCGCAGGGCGCGGGAGAGTGCGGGCTGGGTCAGGTGCGCGCCGGCCGCGGTCTCCGTGACGGTCGCGCCGCCGGCGACCTCGCGGAAGAGCCGCAGCGTCTGGACGTCCATGCCTCCAGTGTATGGATTTTCATCCAATCAGGCATTGGACGCATCGGTCGGCACGGGCCACGCTGGAGGTATGGCAACCGTGGCAGAACAGCTGGTCAGGACCCTGCGGGACGCGGGCGTCGAGCGCATCTACGGCATCGTCGGCGACAGTCTCAACCCGATCGTCGACGCGGTCCGCCGCACCGACGGCATCGAGTGGGTGCACGTCCGCCACGAGGAGACCGCCGCCTTCGCCGCGGCGGCCGAAGCGCAGGTCACCGGCAAGCTCGCGGTGTGCGCGGGCAGCTGTGGGCCGGGCAACCTGCACCTGGTCAACGGCCTCTTCGACGCCCACCGCTCGGGCGCGCCGGTGCTGGCCATCGCGTCGCACATCCCGTCGAACCAGATCGGCACCGGCTTCTTCCAGGAGACGCACCCGGACCGGCTCTTCACCGAATGCAGCCACTTCAGCGAGGTCGTGGCGGACCCGGCGCAGCTGCCGCGGCTCCTGCGGATCGCCACCCAGGCCGCCGTCGGCAAGGGCGGCGTCGCGGTGCTGACCATCCCGGGCGACCTCGCCGACCGCAAGGCCACCGGCCCGCTGACCGAGCGCCTCCCGCTGGTGACGCCGTCGCCCGCCGTGCCGCCCGCCGAAGTCGTCGAGGAGCTGGCCGGCCTGCTGAACTCGGGCGAGAAGGTGATGCTCTTCGCCGGCGCGGGCGTCCGCGGCGCGCACGAGGAGGTCATGGCGCTGGCGGACAAGCTCGGCGCGCCGGTCGGGCACTCGCTCGGCGGCAAGGAGTGGATCCAGTACGACAACCCGTTCGACGTCGGCATGAGCGGCCTGCTCGGCTACGGCGCCTGCTACGACGCGATGCACGAGGCCGACCGGATCCTGTTGCTGGGCACGGACTTCCCGTACGACAAGTTCCTCCCGCAGGCCCGCACGATCCAGCTCGACCACGACGCTTCGCGCCTCGGCCGGCGGACCCCGCTGGAGCTGGCGGTGCACGGCGACGTCAAGGAAACCCTGCGGGCGCTGCTGCCGCTGCTGCGTCCCCGCACCGACCGCGCGTTCCTCGACCGGATGCTGCGCGAGCACGTGCGGAAGCTTGAGAAGGTCGTCGGCGCGTACACGACGAAGATCGAGCACCGCCGGCCGATCCACCCGGAGTACGTCGCCTCGGTGCTCGACGAGGTCGCCGCCGATGACGCCGTGTTCACCGTGGACACCGGCATGGGCAACGTCTGGGCGGCGCGCTATCTGACCCCGAACGGCCGCCGCCGCGTGCTCGGCTCGTTCCGGCACGGCAGCATGGCGAACGCGCTGCCGCACGCGATCGGCGCGCAGCTCGCCCAACCGGGCAGGCAGGTCGTGTCGCTCTCGGGCGACGGCGGGCTCGCGATGCTGATGGGCGACCTGCTGACGCTGCCCGCCTACGACGCTCCGGTGAAGGTCGTGGTGTTCAACAACGCCACGCTCGGCATGGTGAAGCTGGAGATGCTCGTCGACGGACTCCCGGACTTCGGCACCGACCACCCGCCGGTGAACTTCGGGGCGATCGCGGCCGCGTGCGGGATCTTCGCGGAACGCGTCGAGGATCCGGCCGACGTCCGCGGCGCGCTGGAGAAGGCGTTCGCCCACCCCGGCCCGGCGGTCGTCGAGGTGGTGACCGACCCGAACGCGCTGTCGATCCCGCCGCGGATCACCGGCGAGATGGTGCGCGGGTTCGCGTTGGGCGCCACGAAGACGGTGCTCAACGGCGGGGTCGGCAAGATGGTCGACCTGGCGCGCACCAACCTGCGCAACGCGCCGCGTCCCTAGGGGTCCACGACGATGACGCCGGAGTCGGCCAGGGCTTCCAGGGAAGCGAGGATCCGCGCCCGGCGGGTGCCGCCCAGCTCCGCGGCGTCGAGTGCGTCGCGGAGCGAGGCGTGCATCGCCAGCGCGCGGACGAACCGCACCAGCTCCGGGCAGGTCAGGTAGGACAGTTTCCGGTTGCCGGTGTGGTAGGCGAGCGCCCCGAACGGCTCGGGGCGCAACGCCACCAGCGGGTTCAACCGGTACGCGGCGTCGATGTCCATTGTGGACTCCGCGGCACCGGCTATGCGGAGTGGACGATGACGCCGCGGATGTTCTTGCCGTCGCGCAGGTCCTGGTAGCCCTCGTTGACCTGCTCGAGGGTGTACTTGCGCGTGACCAGCTCGTCGAGCTTGAGCTTCCCGGCGTCGTAGAGCCGCAGCAGCCGGACGATGTCGTACTGCGGGTTCGCCGAGCCGAACAGCGTGCCCTTGATCGTCTTCTCGAACAGCGTCATCACGCCGCCGGAGACGTGCACGGTGAGCTTCTCGGGGTTGGCGAGCCCGGTGATGACGACCGTGCCGCCCTTGCCGACGACGTTGAACGCCTCGCTGACGACGTCCTCTTCGACGGTGCCGACGGTGATGAGCGCCTGGTCGGCCAGCTGGCCCCAGGTCAGTTCGTTGACCTTCTCGGCCGCTTCGGCCGCGGTCGCGAAGGCGTGGGTGGCGCCGAACTTGAGCGCGGCCTCCCTCTTGAACTCGACGGGGTCGACGGCGACGACGTACTTGGCGCCGGCGTGCGCGGCGCCCTGCACGGCGTTGATGCCGATGCCGCCGATGCCGTAGACGACGGTGGTGTCCCCGGCCCGGACGCCGCCGGCGTAGTTCGCGGTGGCCCACCCGGTCGGGACGCCGCAGCCGACCAGCACGGCGGTCTCCAGCGGCAGCCAGTCGTCGACCTTGACGACGGAGTGCTGCGAGATGGTGGCGCGCTCGGAGAACGTGCCGAGCATGCACATGGCGCCGAAGTCCTGGCCGCCGCCGTGGAAGCGGAAGGTGCCGTCGGGCATGTGGCCGTCGAGGATGGTGGCGCCCATGTCGCACAGGTTCTGGCGGCCGGTGGAGCAGTAGCGGCAGGTGCCGCAGTTGGGGATGAAGCTGCAGACGACGTGGTCACCGGCCTGCACCTTGGTGACGCCGGGGCCGACCTCCTCGATGATCCCGGCGCCTTCGTGCCCGCCGATGATCGGGAAGCGCGGCACGAGGTCGTTGTCGATGAGGTGCAGGTCCGAGTGGCACAACCCGGCGGCGGTGTACTTGATGAGCACCTCGCCCGGACCCGGGCCGTCGAGGTCCAGCTCCATGATCTCGAACGGCTTTCCGGCATCGAACAGTACGGCTGCCTTGGTCTTCACGGCCATCTCCTCCACGTGCGGCGGTGCACCCTTCGTGCCTCGATTGTGTGGAGACCGGGCGTCCGTGGAGTGTCCAAATCCCGGACACCGCGCTCAGCGGACCCGCAGCGCCCGCATCCGGTTGTAGAGCGTGGAGCGGCTGATGCCCAGCTGCTTCGCCGCCCGCACCTTGTTGCCGTCGCACGCTCGCAACGTCCGGACGATCACGTCGTACTCCGCCTGCTCCCAGCCGCTCAACGCCGCTCCCGGGGCCGTGTCCGAGCAGCCCGGTGCGATGTCGGCCGCCGTCAGGTCGCCCGCCGAGCGGCGGTCGGCCGCGCCCGCCAGGACTCCCTCCAGCTCGCGCAGGTTGCCCGGCCACTGCTGGGAGCTCAGCAGCTCCAGGGCGCCCGGGGTCAAGCGGAGCGAGCCGCGCAGCAACGCTCGGGCGATCGCCGGGATCTCGTCGCGGCGCTCGCGCAACGGCGGCAGTTCGATCCGCCGGTGCATGCGCGCCGCCAGGGTCGCCTGCTCGCCGCGCAGCTCCGGCAACGGCCCGCTGAGCAGCGCGAACCACGCCGCCGTCGTGTCCAGGAGCCGGGCCAGGCGGACCGCCGCCAGCGGGGGCAGCAGCTGGATGCCGTCGATCACCAGCAGGCCGGGCGCCGAAGCGGCGGCTTCGACCCGCGCGCACCACTCGGCCGCGCCGTCGACGACGTCGGACGCGTCGAACTCGTGCACCGGCTCGTCCCCGGCGACGACGTGCGCCGCCGTCGTCCGGCCGGCTCCCGGTTCGCCCGAGATCAGCACGCGCCGCCGGGCGCGCCCCGCGCTGCGGAGCCGCTCGTCGACCTGGGCCGGGAACAGGCCACGTGAACTCCGGGGCCGCGACACGACCGGGCTCGACGTCCGCACCGGCGCCAGCTCGAACAGCAGCCCGGCGCTCGCCGACACCGCTTCGACGCGCACCTCGACCGGCGTGCCCGACGTCAGCCGGAGCCGGCCGAGGCCACGCTGCGTCCGGCCCAGCTCGCGCAGCAGCCGGTGGTCGGCGGTGTCGACCAGCTCGGTCGCCGCGGTGTTCGCGAGCACGACGTCCTGGCCGAGCGCCAGCACCGCGCACGCCCGGTGCTGCACCGACTGGAACGCGGCCAGCAGCTGCTGCTCGGCGAGCTTCGCGCCGTCGAGCAGCCGCCGTTCGATGTCGGCGACCGCGCGCCGCAGGAACGGCCCGAGCAGCGGGTTCGCGTCGCCCGCGGGGCCGGTGATGTCGAGGACGCCGGCCAGCCGCCGCGTCGTCGGGTACACCACGGGGTGGCCGTAGCAGGTGAACTGCTTCATGGCTTCGAGGAAGTGCTCGTCGCCGTCGACGGAGACGCCGCGGCGGGTCTCGAACGGCGTCGCGAGGGCGTTCGTCCCGGTCTGCTCCTCCAGGAACTGGCAGCCGGGAACCGCGCTGATGTTCTCCAGCGCCACCTCGACCGACCGCTCGGAGAACCGCCGGGCCACGATCCGGCAGTCGTCGTCGGCGAGCACGACGCAGAACCGCGTGCCGGCCAGCTGCCGGGCCAGCTCGTCGAGCACCGGCGAAGCGGCCCGCAGCAGCCGGCTGCGACTGTCGACGTCGGCGATCTTCAGCCGCTCGACCGACGACGCCGGCGAGAGCCCGGACAGCTCCGCCCGCCGCCACGACTGCGCGATCTCGGTCCGCAGGTCCACTCGCACTCCTCGCCGAGCCGATCGGTGTCCCCGGACTTCCATCATCACACGGGGCGGGCGCGGGGAGAACCTTCGCGTCGATTTCCGTTGCGGGACAACGATTAGGCCCGAGCATCCCACTCCGGCAGCCGGACGCCGTGCAGGCCCCGGTAGGCCGCGCGCTCCGGCTCGTGCCAGTGTTCCAGCAGGTCGGGGCGGGGTTTGACGACCTCGACGCCGATCGGGTGGCAGACGTCGATCGGGTCGCGCGCGT
Organism: Amycolatopsis ponsaeliensis; assembly: GCF_030182635.1. Lineage (NCBI taxonomy): Bacteria > Bacillati > Actinomycetota > Actinomycetes > Pseudonocardiales > Pseudonocardiaceae > Amycolatopsis > Amycolatopsis ponsaeliensis. The sequence continues at coordinate 34,189 of NZ_JAPZLD010000051.1, read as the reverse complement.
CCGGGCCCCAGAGCGGGATGGAGAGGTCGCCGCCCGGGCAGGTGGACAGCGCGCACAGCAGGTCGATCTCGGCGAAGAACTCGAAGTGGTCGCCCGGGCGGGCCGGGCAGGCCTTCATGAAGTACCGGTCCTCGTCGTCGAGACCGGTGCACTGGAAGACGTTCAGGACGTCGTGCACGTCGAATTCGGTGAGCCCGAACGGCGCGACCGCGCGCACGAGGTTCGAGTGGCAGTGGAAGTCGAAGTCCTCGCCGGTGAGCAGGCGGTTGACGTAGGGGTCGCAGCGGGTGCCGAGCAGGTCGTGCACGCGGCCGCCGTCGTCGTCCTGGCCGTAGTTCGCGAGGGTGTCGGCGGTGATCGTCGCGAGCGGGCGGAGGAAGGGCAGCGTCGACCAGAGCCGGTCGAAGGTGCTGACGTGGGCGCGCTGCAGCTGCCGGGTGCGCGCGGCCCAAAAGCGTTCGCGAGGGTCGTCGGCGTTCCACAGGTTGAGGTCGCCGACCTGCGGGCCGTCGACGGTGGTGAGGCGGCAGAGGTGGCCCTTCGGGACGCGCCAGGCGCGGCCCGAGCGGATCGGGATCTCGAAGGCGTCGACGAGTTCGCGGGTTTCGTCCTCGGCGAGCCGCCGGTAGAACGGCCGGTCGACGTCGAGCGCGCGGCCTTGGTAGGCGGGTGGGGGCATCGGGTCTCCCTCGTGCTGGATGGGGCTCCCAGGATGCCCCGGCTACGCACGGTGGCGTTCGACCACTCGTTCGGCTGCTGGGTGGCGGCCCGTCCGGCTCTTACCGTCGAGGGAGCTCTACTCGTGGGAGGAGTGACCGGCGGTGCTCGTGGCATTCCAGCGCACCGGCGAGGAGCGGCGCCTGCCCGCGGCGGCGGCGCACCTCGTGGGGTTGCTGCGTTCCTGGGGTCCGGGACCGGACCACCTGACGGGTCTGGCGCTGACCGGCATCACGGTCCCGAGCCGCCTCGGCCCCCGCTTCGTCGACGCGCTGGTGTTCACCCGGTCGGGGGTAGTGGTGATCGCGGCGCACTCACCGGGTCTTTCGCCGGGTTCGGCCGAACGGGCAGGTGCGGGAGTGGCGGCGGCGAAGGGAGCATTGGCCGCGCACGACGGTGGGCGGTACGTGACGGGGCTGGTCGCAGTGGTGCCGGGTGGTGTGCAGGAGGCGGTGGCGGAGGAGCGGGACCGGCTGGCCGAGCCGGTGGGTCTTGGGGCTGCGGGTCTTGGTGCGGCGGGGCTGCCCGGGCTTGAGGCGGTCACGGTGCCGGCGCCGCGCGAGCCGGTGGCGGAGTCGCGTTCGCCGGAGGGGGATTCTGCTTGGCGTGAGCCGGATCCGGGTGAGCTTGATTCGGACGCGGTGTGGCGCCGGCCGGAGTCCGCGCGGCGCGAGCAGGTGCCGGACGACCGCGCGCCAGACCGAGCGTGGGGCGAGTCGGATTCGGGCGCCCGCGAGCCAGTCCGAGCGTGGGACGAGTCGGATTCGGGCGCCCGCGAGCCGGATCCGGTCTGGCGTGGACCCGATCCAGGCGAACCTGCGTCCGACCGGGCTTGGCGCGAGCAGGCCACCGCCGAGCCTAAGGCGGACCAGCCCTGGGGCGAGCGGGATCCGGGCGCACCCGAGCCGACCCCGGCCTGGAACGAACCGCCCCCGGCCGACCGCGAGCCGGACCAAACCTGGGGCCACCCCGACCTGCCCTGGCTAGGCACCGACTCCTTCCCCGGCGTAGCCGTCGTGCTAGCCGACCCCCGCGGACTGCGGCGGATCATCGGCCAGCACAACCGGTGGCGGACCGTCTGGACGGCCGACGATGTCCTCGACGCCTGCTACGCCCTCTCCCTCGCCCACCTCGCCCCGCCGCGCGCCGCGCTGCTCGCCGATGGCTTCCCCGCTCGGCTTCCGGCGCTCGAGCGGGTTCCCGTGCTCCCCGCCGTCCTGCCGCTGCCGCCCGATCCGCCTCCGCCGGCCGACGACGATCACGGTCCGCGGATCCCGCGGCCGCGGGGGCATACCACCTTCCCCCGGCAACGGCCGATCCGGCAGGTGCCGTGGGGACTGGTCTTCGTGCTGTCCCTGCTCGTCACCATCGGCGTGATCGCCGCCGTTTTCGTCGCGCAGGTCTTCCACGGCTCGTGAGTTTCGCGCCAACTACGCCATCTGCACCGTTTCCCCGACGCGTCGACTGGGCACCTCCCGGTAGACGTGAAAGGGGTTCACGATGCCGCGCACCCGAGCGCTCGTTCTGCTGGCCGTCCTCGCGGGCGCGTCCCTCACCGGCTGCAAGGTGCCCGACGGACTCGCGTCCGGGCCGCAGGCCACCGGGACCGCCGCCGCGCCGCCGATCGCGCCCGGCGAGGCCAAGGCGCAGCTGGCGCAGCTCAAGGTCGCCGTGCGCGGCACCATGGACGGCTACAGCCGCGAGAAGTTCCCGCACTGGGACAAGGTCGAGGGCGCCTGCGACACCCGCGAGCAGGTCCTCAAGCGCGACGGCAAGGACGTCACCACCAACGCCGACTGCGCCCCGAAGTCCGGCACCTGGGTCAGCGAGTACGACGGCGAGACCTGGAAGAAGGCGTCCGATGTGGACATCGACCACATGGTGCCCCTCGGCCAGGCCTGGGTCAGCGGCGCGAAGGCGTGGACGCAGGAGCGCCGTGAGCAGTTCGCGAACGACCTGATCCGCCCGCAGCTGCACGCGGTCACCGACAACCTCAACGAGCAGAAGAGCGACAAGGCGCCGGACCAGTGGAAACCGCCGCTCGTCTCCTACTGGTGCACCTACGCCACCGACTGGATCGTGGTCAAGAGCAACTACGGTCTCACGATCACCGTCCCCGAGAAGACGGCCCTCGAAAGCATGCTCCAGCACTGCTAGAACGAGCGGGCCGCGGCCACCGCCTGCCCGGCGTAGGACCGTCCGAACAGGACGGTGTGGACCAGCAGCGGGAACAGCTGGTGCAGCCCGATCCGCCCGGCCCAGCCCTCGGCCAGGGGTGCGACCTCCTCGTACGCGCCCAGCACGCTGCCGAGGTGCGGGCAGCCGAACAGGTGCAGCATCGCGAGGTCCGTCTCGCGGTGCCCGCCGTGGGCGGCCGGGTCGATCAGCCACGCCTCGCGGCCGTCCCACAGGACGTTGCCCGTCCACAGGTCGCCGTGCAGGCGCGCCGGCGGCTCGGCCGACGCCGGGATCCGGTCGCACGCGCGCTCGAACACCGCCGCGTCGGCCGCGTCGAACGTCCCCGCGTCGACCGCCCGCCGGACGTAGGGCAGCACGCGGTCCGACGCGTACCAGGACGCCCAGTCGTCCGCGGGGACGCAGCCCATCGGCGCCAGGCCGATCCACGCCTCGGCGGGCCCGCCCGGGGGAGCCGCGCCGAACGCCGGCGCCCCCGCCGCGTGCAGACGCGCGAGCCCGCGCCCGAGCCGTTCGGCCGCCGCCGCCGAAGACCGCCCCGAAAGCACGCGGTCGACCACCAGCCAGTCCTCGTCGTGGCCGGCCACGGACGGCACCGGGACCGCCTTCGCGGCGGCCAGCCAGCGCAGGCCCGCCGCTTCGGCCGCGGTCGCGCCCGGCTCGTGCCCGCGCTTGACCACGACCACCCGGCCGTCGTCGAGGACGGCTTCGCGAAGGTATCCCGGCATCGGGCGCCACTCGGTGACGGTGTGCCCGGTGAGCCGGGCCACGGGCTCGGTCATGTCCCGCACGGTACCGGCGCGCTACGGTGGCTGTCGCAGACACAAGGAGCGGCGGTGACGGTGCGGGTCGAGGAATTCGAGCGGGTGCTCGGCGAGCTGACGGAGGTCGAGCGCTCCGAGGCGCGCGACTATTCGGCGTTCGGCGTGCGGGGCAAGCGGTTCGGCTACTTCTGGCCGCGGACGCGGACCGTCGGCCTGAAGCAGACGATCTCCGAACAGCTCGCGCTGGTGGCCGAACGGCCGGACGTCTTCGAGGTCCAGTTCACCATGGGCGGCTTCGGCTGGGTCGTGGTGTACCTCGACGGCATCGACGCCGACGAGCTGGCCGAGCTCCTCTACGAGGCCTGGCGGCTGTCCGCGCCGGAGGAGCTCGTCGCCGAAGTCCCCTTCACCAGGATCGCCCGGGCGTAGAGCAGGTCGAAGCCCTGCCGCTGCACGTTCCGGTGCGACTTCGACCCCGGCTGCGTGGTGACGACGGCGACGTCGCACCCGGCCGCGGCCGCCGCCGTGAGCCGGGCTCGCAGCAGCGCCGTCTGCACGCCGCGACGGCGGTGGGCCGGCACGGTCGCCGCGCCGGTGAACTGCGCGATCCCGTCGGTGACGCGGAAACTGGCGCCGCCCGCGAACTCGCCGCCGCGCCACGCCGCGTACCGCGTCACCCCGGCCATGTCCGCCATCGCGTCGATGACGGTCTGCCGCGGGAAGTCTTCGTGGGACGGCAGCCCTTCGGTGTCGGCGACGGCGATCGCGTCGGCGACCTCGGACAGCCACAGCTCCAGCTCGTCGTCGCGGATGAGCCGGACGTCTTCGGGAACCCCGGCGTCGGTGACCCGGCGGCCGAGCACGTTCTCGAACGACTCCAGGCGGTACCCGCGCTCGGTGAAGAACACGCCCAGCGCGGGGTCGGCGAGCTGGCACAGCTCGACCTGCACCGGCGCGCCCAGCTCGGCGAACGCGGCTTCGACCTCGTCGAGCGCGTCCGGCAGGCCGCCGAAACCGAGCCCGGCGATCTTGTTGAACGGCGAGTCCGTCTCGGCGAAGCTGGCGACGCCGCCGACGAGCGGACGCGCGAACCCGATCGCGTCCCCGCGCCGCATCCGCGCGGCGTCGCTGCTTTCGGCGATCAGCCGCGCTTCGGCGCGTTCGATCCGCTCGGCCAGCGCGGTGTCGCAGAAGAGCCGTTCCCCGTCCATGCCCGCACTGTGCCGGACACAGACGGGGAACGAAACCCGATTATCAGCCTGCAGCGCTATCCCTCGACACGGTGCGAGGCCCAGAACGACGTCAGGTCGGTCGACCCGGCCGCCGCCTGCGCCGCGGCCTTGAACTCGGCCGTCGTGGACACGCCGTACCAGTGCGACTGGGCGTACGACTTCAGCAGGTTCGCCATCGCCGTGTCGCCGATGGTGCGCCGCAGGTCGTGCAGCGTGCACTTGCCGTAGTTGTAGACCACCGTCGAGTACCGGGACGAATGCGCGTCCCAGTAGGCCATCGAGTTGGTCAGCTTCTCCGCGCTCGACTGCCACGTGATGCCGCAGCCGCTGCCGGTGATCCCGCGGTAGAGGTCGGTGGCGTAGTCGGTGAAGCTCTCGTCCAGCCACGGGGAGTTGTACTCGTCGTCGCCGACGATCCCGTAGAACCACTGGTGCGCCAGCTCGTGGGGGAGCGCCGTGGTCGACACGAGGTCGAGCACGAAGCCCGGGTACTCCATGCCGCCGAACCAGAAGTTGTTGTCCAGCACGACGTCCACCTCGCCGTACGGGTAGTCGCCGAAGCGGCCCGAGTGGACGTCGATCGAGTCGGCGGCCAGCGTCAGCATCTGGTTGGCGCTGCTGGTGGAGATCCCGCTGACCGAGTAGACGTTCACCCGCACGCCCTTGCCGGACGTCGTGGTGATCTTCGCGAACGGCCCGGCGGCCCACGCGAAGTCACGCACCTTCGCGGCGGTCGCGTGGGTGGTGGTCGTGCTGCCACTGGTCGTCTCGGTCGAGCTGCCGGTGGCCGGCGTCAGCAGCGACGTCGGGTGCACCAGGGTGACGTCGAAGTCGCCGATCACCGTGTAGAACGCCTCGCCGTTGTTGGTGTACGGGTCGAGGTGCCAGCCCGCGCCGTCACGGACGGCCAGCACCGGCAGCGCGTTGCCGATCATGTTGTACGCGCCGTCGTGGCCGAACCGGTCGGCGCCGCTGGGCACGACGATGCTCAGGTCGAACCCGATGGTCGCCGACTGGCCCTGGGCCAGCGGGCTCGGAAGCGTGATCTTCATGGCCGTGCAGTTGACGCTGAGCGCGGCCGCGGTGCCGCCGGTGACGTTCGTGACCGTGATCGGCGTCGTCGGGCAGCTGCCGTGGTAGTTGTCCCAAAGCCGCAGGTAGACCTCGGGCAGCGCGGTCGCCGAGCCGTTGGTGAAGCTCACGCTCTGGTGGCCGGTCCACGTCGTGCCGGCGGTGTTCGAAGTCAGGTTGACCGTGTACGCCGGGTTGATCGGCGTGCGGGTGGAGTCCGCGGGCGCGGCCGTGATCGTCCAGGCGAAGGTGGCGCTGCCGCTGTTGCCGGCCGGGTCCTTGGCCGTGACGGTGACCGAGGACGTCCCGGCGGTGGTCGGGGTGCCGGTGATCTTGCCGGTGCCCGCGCCGATCGCCAGCCCGGCGGGCAGGCCGGTCGCGGTCCAGGTGAGCGCGTCGTTCTGCGGGTCGGTGGCCTGGACCTGCAGCGACACGGCCTGGCCGGCGGCGCTGGACTGGGCGCCCGGCGAGGTGACGACCGGCGACTGCGGGTTGCTCGTGCCCGTCGTGGTCAGCGAGAAGTCGTCGAGGAGGAAGTTGGTCGCGAGGCTCGAGTCCTCGGTGCCGGTGATCTTGAGCGTCACGGTCTGGCCCAGGTAGCGCGACACGTCGACGGTGCGCTGGACGTACCCGGCGTTCTTGTCGAGGTTCGAGTAGCTCGCGAGGGTGTCGGTACCCGCCTGCACCACCAGCTTGTCGTAGGCGGTGCTGGTCGTCGTCTCCTTGGTGTCGACGTGCGCCCACCAGGACAGTGACGCGGAAGCGCAGCCGGCGGGGAGCGTCAACGCCTGGGACAGGGTGTCGGTGTGCGTGCTGCCGTACCCGTCCAGCCAGGCGTCCATCGTCCCGCCGTGCGCGGGCTCCGCCGAGGTGGCGGCGGAGATCACGCCACTGGACTGGGTCCACGGGGCGGTACCGCTCTCGAACCCGCCGTTGCCGACGACCTGGTCACCGCAGACCGCGGCGGCCTCGGCCGGCGCGGCGACGACGACTGTGCCCAGCAGGCCCACGGCCGCACTGAGCGCAGCAGAAAGCACCCTCGATCTCATGGGGGGAGTCCTTTCCCGGCCCCGTCCGTCGGGGCCAGGAGAAAGCGTGCGCTGCCGCCGGGGCGGCAACAACCCGCCATGAGTCGGGTTCCGCGATCAGGCCTGCTGGAGCACGTTGAGCAGGATGAAGAGCAGCACGAGAGCACCGACCACCGCGACCAGAGCCGACACCGCGGACCGGATCATCTCCCCGAACCCCTTGGCGGTGCGGGCCCGGTAGGCGGAGTAGTTGGAGCGTGCCTCGCGGGCGCTGTGGACGCGGCTGCCGACGAGCAGCCCCGCGGCCAGGGCGAGCAGAACGGCGAGGAAAATGGACACGAGAGATCCTTTCGGGTTCGGGAACGAGGAACGGCCTCATTACTAGACCCGACGGACGTCGCGCGCCATGGCTTTTGGCAATCTCGTTTCCGGGCCGGTCGGCCCTGGTGGGACGCACGTCCCGCGTTCCTCGGAAGGCGGCGGTGGCAAGCCGACGGTATCCGTCGTCTTCCCTGTCACGCAAGGAGTTTTCGGTGGCTCAGCCCTCGGTCGCGAGTCCTTTGTGTCGTTCCCGCAATTCGCGCTTGACGATCTTTCCGCTGGGATTCTTGGGAAGCCGGTCCGCGAACACGACGTACTTGGGACATTTGTAACCGGCGAGATGTGCCTTTGCGTGGTCAACCACTTGCGCAGCGTCGAGAATGACGCCTTCGCGCGGCACGACGACCGCGGTCACCGCTTCGATCCAGTGTGGATGACCGATCCCGAAGACGGCGACCTCGGCGACGCCGTCGAGCAGGTACAGCGCTTCTTCGACTTCGCGGCTCGCGACGTTCTCGCCGCCGGTCTTGATCATGTCCTTCTTGCGGTCCACGACGGACAGGTAGCCGTCCTCGTCGACGACGCCGAGGTCGCCGGAGTGGAACCAGCCGGCGCGGAACGCTTCGGCGGTCTTGGCTTCGTCGCGGTAGTAGCCGAGGGTGGCGTGCGGGCTGCGGTGCACGATCTCGCCGATTTCGCCCGGCGCCACGGGGTTGTCCTCGTCGTCGACGATGCGGGTTTCGACGTTGAGCGAGGGCCGCCCGGCCGAACCGGCGCGGTCGAGCTGTTCGTGCGGGCGCAGGATCGTGGCCAGCGGCGCCATCTCGGTCTGGCCGTAGAAGTTCCACAGCTCGACCTCGGGCAGCCGGCGGCGCAGTTCGCGCAGCACCTCGACCGGCATCGCCGACGCGCCGTAGTACCCCTTCCGCAGGCTGGACAGGTCGGTCCGGTCGAAGTTTTCGTGGCGCAGCAAGGAGATCCACACGGTCGGCGGCGCGAAGAGCTTCGTCGCGCGCTCCCGTTCGACGGCAGCGAGCAGCGCGGCGGGGTCCGGGCCAGGGAGGATCACGCTGGTCGCGCCGAGGTAGACGTCGACGGAGAAGAAGCAGTCCAGCTGGGCGCAGTGGTAGAGCGGCAGCGAGTGCACCTCGACGTCGTCGGCGCTCATGCCGCCGTCGATGACGCACGAGACGTACTGCGCGAGCAGCGACCGGCTCGACAGCAGCACGCCCTTGGGACGTGACTCGGTGCCGGAGGTGTACATGATCCGCAGCGGGTCGTCGTCGGCGACGAGGATGTCGGGGGCCGTGGCGTCCCCTTCGGACAGCCAGGTGCCGATGTCCTCCCAGTCGCCGCCGCCGGTTTTCGGGATGCGGCCTGTGACCACCTCCCGTCGCTCGGCCAGTTCGAGGGCTTTGGCGGCGGTCGGTTCGAGGGCGTCCTCGGCGACGAACGCTGCGACTTCGGCGTGGCGGAGGATGTAGGCGATCTCGTCGGCACCGAGCATGAAGTTGACGGGCACTAGCAGCACACCGAGCTTGGCGGTGGCGAAGGCGAGGGCGCCGTACTGCCAGCAGTTGTGGCTCAGCAGCGCGAGCCGGTCACCCTTGCGCAGCCCCCGCGCGGCGAGGGCATGGGCACAGCGGTTGGCGGCGGCTTCGAACTCGGCGAAGGTGAGCTTGGTACCACCATCGACGACGGCGAGCTTGCCGGGCAGCCGCAGCGCGGTGCGGCGGAGCAGGTCGCCGAGAGAGTGCTGCCGGGCCCGGTCGACGAGGTACTGATCCATCCCGGCAGTCTCGGCCGGGGCGCGGAAACTCGCAAGCGTGGCGGCCGATCCGGCTCAGTGGTCTTGAATGAGTCATTCAGGACCTCCCGCGCCCTGAATGACTCATTCAAGACACCACGGGAGGGCTCTTCGGGCGGGCAGTTCTCGAGAACCCGCGCCGCTCGTGTGTGAAGAGGCCGGCACCCCAGTTCAGCGGGCGCTGTCGTCGATCTGCACGGGGTAGCCGGCGCGCAGGACGGCGATCGTGGCCGGCGGGGTCAGGACCGGGACGGTCCCTGCCGTGGGCAGCTGCTGCTTCCGGCCGTAGCCCGCGGTCGTCCAGGTGGTGAGGTGCCCGTCGAGCTTCAGTTCCGGGTCGGGACCGCGGAGCACGAAGACGCCGTCTGGGAGGTCGGCCCAGCTCAGCTCGTGGAGCCGGCGTGTGTGGGTGCCGCGGACCAGGCGTTCGGTGTGCAGCTGCCGGTTCATCGCGGTGGCCGACGGCGTGCCGGGCCAGGCGTCGCGGTAGGCGGTGTACGCGGGACGGCGGCACTCCCCGCACGGCCGGTGCCCGGCGGCGAACGAGACGGCTTCGTCGTGGAAGTACAGGTGCGTGTAGCGGTTCGGCAGCCACTGCTCGCGCCAGCGGTCGTTGAAGGTGAGGGCGCAGGTGATCCACAGGTCGCCGCCGTGGAAGCGGACGATCTCGTGGCCGCGGTGGAGGACGCCCCGGTTGCCGGTCCAGGCGCCGCGCAGCGGGATGTCGACGATGTCCCCGGTGGGGGTCACACGGTTGCGCATGGGGAGAGCTTGCCGGAGTGGCGGGGCGCGCGGGCACACCGCAGAATGCGCGCATGCAGCCGACGCTCGTCCGGGTGGCGCGCCTGGCCGACCCGGCCGGACCCGCCGACGGCGTCCGCGTGCTCGTGGAACGGCTCTGGCCTCGCGGGACCGCTCGCACGGCGGTGGTCCTGGACGGCTGGTACCGCGGGTTGGCACCCTCCGACGAGCTGCGCACCTGGTACGGCCACGATCCCGAGCGGTTCGCGGAGTTCGCCGAGAGGTACCGCGCGGAGCTGAGGGAGCCGGAGCGAGCGGCGGCGCTGGAGCGGCTGAGGGAGCTGGCGGCGGGCGGGCCGGTGACGCTGCTGACGGCGAGCGGCTCGCCCCTGATCAGCCAGGCGGCGGTGCTCGCCGAGATCCTCACCGGCGAGAGGTGACGGGGGAGCGGTCCGCGGGGTGCCTTGGTCGGTGGGAGCTGCCGCAGCGACCCGCCGGTCCGAGGTCACCGCTCCGCTGCGGCCCGAGCCGGTCATGTCCGCAGCCCGCCTTCCGAACCGCTCGCGGGCGAGGGTGATTGGCAGGCTGCGGGGGTTGCCGTGTCGGCCGGTGGGAGCTGCCGCTGCGGTGATTGGCCGCCCGCGATAGTTGCCGGCGAGGCCTGCCGGCCAAGCCCGGTCGCGGCGGCCACCTGCGAAGTCGTTCACCGCTCCGCCGCGGCCCGAGGCAGTCATGTCCGCGACCCGCCGTCCGAACCGCTCGCGGTCGTCGTCACCGTCGCGGTCGCCGACCCCAGAGTGTCGTGCCGGGCAGTCAGCGTCAGTGTCCCCGGCGGGCCCGCGAACGGCCGCAGCCACACCGCCGCCGCACCACCCGTCGCGCCCAGGTCCATCGTCGGATCACCGACCAGCTCGCCCGGGCCGGTCAGGGCCAGCGTCACCGTGCCGGTCGCGCCCGCGCGCAACGTCCCGAAACGGTCCAAAGCCGACACCACCACCCGGGTCGCGTCGCCGCCGTCCGCGCGCAGCTGCGAGTCGTCCGGGACGCAGGCCAGCACATCCCGGCTCCGGTCGCCGCTGAAGCGCCGGGACACCACCAGCCGGTCACCCACGTAACCGTCGATCCGCAGCTGGGGACGCTGCCCGCGCGGCACCGTCAGATCGGCGGCGAACGGCGGATACCGAAGGTGCGGGAACTCCGCCCGCCGGCTGCGCGCCGAACCCACCGGCCGGTCGTCCAGGAACAGCTCGAGCCGGTCGCAGTTGGACCAGATCGTCGCGGCGCGTCCGGGGCCGGTCGGGGACGCCGTGAAGTCCCATGCGAACCCGGGCTCGACGACCGCGCGCGCCCGCGGGTCGCCCTGTGACGCGTAGAACGCGGCCGCGGGCTTGGGGATCCGGAAGAAGTCCGACACCCCGCAGAACTTCGACCCGCCCATCGAGCGCTGCCAGCCCGACGGGTAGTCGAACGCGCACCACGCGAGCAGCCCGCAGTAGCGGTCGTCGGCCGCCGCCAGGTCGTGGGCCTTCGCGTGCAATTCGGCCTGCAGCTGCTGGGTCGCCGCGGGATCCGTCCGGCGGTACGTGCGGGCGCCGGCCAGCGTGCCGATCGTCTCCGTGACCAGGTACGGGACCCCCGCGCGCGGCGGGCGCAGCTGAAAGGGCGCGCCGCGGCGGGCCGTGTAGTCGTTGTAGGCCAGGACCTCGACGTCGCTGCCGGCGAACCGCGCGCCCGTGGAACTGGCCAGCGCGCCGCTCGTCGGGCGGGACGGGTCGAGCTTGCGGGCGAGCCGCCCGGTCCGGCCGTACATCGCCGTCGTGCCGTTCGCCTCGTTCACGCGGGTGCCCCACACGACAATGCTGGGGTGGTTGCGGTCCCGGGTGATCATCGCCGAGACGTCGCGGAAGTTCTGCTGCTGCCAGGCGGCGTCCCCGATCCGGCCCCAGCCGGGGATCTCCTCCCACACGAGCAGGCCCAGCTCGTCGCACGCGTCCAGGAACGCGCTCGACTGCGGGTAGTGCGAGCAGCGGACCATCGTGCAGTTCAGCTCGCGCCGCAGGATCTCGGCGTCGCGCCGCTGGACGCGGTCCGGCATCGCCCCGCCGGCGAACGGATACCACTGGTGCCGGTTCAGGCCGACCAGCTTGAGCCGGCGCCCGTTGAGGAAGAAACCGTCCGGGGTGAACGCGGCTTCGCGGAACCCGACCCGCACGACCTGCTGGTCGAGTGCCCGCGGCCCGGACCGGACGCTCACCACGACGTCGCAGAGCGCCGGGTCCTCGACGTCCCACAGCCGGACCGCGCCCAGCCCTTGGACGTCGAACTCGACGGTCTTCGTGCCGACCGGCATCGGCGCCACGTCAGTACTGCCGCGCGCGATCTCCCGGCCGGCTTGCCGCACGGACGCGGTCACCTGCACCGGCTCTCCGATCGCGACCGTCGTGTCCAGTTCGCACGTCAGGTGCAGCGACCGGGCGGGACCCAGGACGTCGACCGGGCGGGCGAAGACGTCGGCCAGCCGGGTTCGCGGCACGGTGCCGATCGAGGCCGGCCGGTAGATCCCGGCCGGCTGGTAGAAGTCGATCGCCGTCGGGCCGGACCCCGGCAGGTTGGGCGGGACGTCGAGCTGCCAGCGTCCGTCGACGACCACGGCGAGGACGTTGTCGCCCACGGTGACCTGCGGCAATTCGACTTCGAAGGGCAGGTAGCCGCCTTCGTGAGTCGCGACGAGCGTGCCATTGAGATAGACCTCCGCGTTCGTCATGACGCCGTCGAAGCGGGCCCGGACGCGGTCGGCGGTCATCGTCGCCGTCACGGTGAAGTGCTTGCGGTAGATCCACCGGTCCTGCCACGACGACGGCTGCCAGCCGGTCCACGAAAGTGGCGTCACGCAGTGGGGGAGCTGCACCGGCGAGAGGTCGATCTCGTCGAAGCCGAGGTCCGCGCACCCGTCCTCATAGCGCCCGAACAGCCAGAAATCGCCCAGCCGCACGGCATCCGGGTCCGGCTCGCCGAGCCCGGCCGATCCGGCGACGGTCGCGACGGCGGCCACCCCGAGCAGCGCGGCCCCGCTCGCGGCGAGGAACCCGCGCCGCGAGACGCGCGGCTTCTCCTCGGCCATCGACGACCTCCGTGCTCGGTGCCCCACCCGGGGAATCGCATCCGAGGGCTAAGACGTCACAAGCGAGCAAAGGGTTGGCTCTCAGCGCAGAGTCGAAGCCCGGACCACCAGCTCGGGGGTGAAGACGACCTGCCGGTGCTCGTGGCCCGGTTCGGATTCGTCCAGCAGCAGCTCCGCCGCCGTGCGGCCCAGGCGTCGCCGGGGCTGGCGGACCGAAGTCAGCGGGACCGCGGCCGCCGCCGCGAACTCGATGTCGTCGTAGCCCACGATCGCCATGTCCTGCGGGACGCTCATGCGCAGGTTCGCGCAGGTCTGCAGCAGCCCGAGAGCCACCAGGTCGTTGGCGCAGAACGCTGCCGTCGGGCGGATCGACGCCGGCAGCCCGGCCAGCCGCTCGCCCGCGCCGCGGCCGTCGGCCACGGTCAACGCCGTCGTCGTCAGGTCGACCAGGTGGTCGGGCCCGAGCCCGGCGGCGCGAAGAGCCTGCAACGCGCCCAGCCGCCGGTCGCGGACCTGGCCGACCGTCGTGTGGTTGCCGATGAACGCGATGCGGTCGTGGCCCTGCTCGATCAGGTGCCGCACGGCGATCTCGCCGCCGTAGACGTCGTCGACCGCGACCGAGCAGTGCGCGGTCCCGCCGGGCGTGCGGTCGACGACCACCACCGGCGTCCCGCGGTGCGCGATCTCGCCCAGCAGCGGCGCGTCCGGGTCGACCGGCGTGATGAGGATGCCCTGCACCCGCTGCTGTTCGAGGCGGCCGAGGTAGGCCGCTTCGCGCGCGGGCTGGTGGGCGCTGTTGCAGAGGAACAGCGAGAGGTCGCCAGCGTCTGCTGCGTCTTCCATGCCGGCCGCGACGTCGGTGAAGAACGGGTTGCTGCCGTCGAGCATCACGTACGCCAGCACGCGGCTGCGCCCGGCCCGCAGCTGCCGCGCGGACTCGTTGCGCACGAACCGGAGCTCGGCCATCGCGGTCTCGACCTTCGCGCGCGTGGCGGGGCTGACGCGGTCGGGCCGGTTGAGCACGTTGGACACCGTGCCGAGGGAGACGCCGGCGGCCGCGGCGACGTCCTTCATGCCGGCCGCTTTCGGCTCGGCACCGGACTCCTGGACCGTCATGGAACCCCCTCATTGAAACGTAACATCGCCACGAACAGTCCGGCCTTGAAGACGTTCGGCCACGGTTCGGTGGATTCATTGACTTGCTCTTCGCTCGCATAGTAGCGTCACCGCACCAGATTTGTGAAACCTTTCAATCCGGAGGTCGCGATGACGCGGCAGGACTCGGACCGGCCGCCTCTGCTGGAGGTGCGGGGCGTGACGAAGTCGTTCGGCGCCGTCGCGGCGGTCGCCGGGGTGAGCTTCGGCCTGTACCCCGGCGAGGCCCACGCGCTCGTCGGCGAGAACGGCGCCGGCAAGTCCACGATCGTGAAGATGCTGGCCGGGGTGCACAAGCCCGACGACGGCACGCTGCTGCTGGACGGGCACCCGGTGGAGTTCGGGTCGCCGGCCGACGCCAAGGCCGCCGGCATCGCGGTGATCTACCAGGAACCGACGCTGTTCCCGGACCTTTCGGTCGCCGAGAACATCGTGATGGGCCGCCACCCGCGCAAGGGCCTCGGCCGCATCGACCGGGCCGCGATCCGCGCCGAGGCCGAACGGCTCTTCACCCGGCTCGGCGTCCGGATCGACCCGGGCCGCCCGGCGCGCGGGCTGTCGATCGCCGACCAGCAGATCGTCGAGATCGCCAAGGCCCTCAGCGCCGACGCCCGTGTGCTGGTGATGGACGAGCCGACCGCCGCGCTGAGCCGCGTCGAGGTCGATCGGCTCTTCACCGTCGCGCGGACGCTGCGCCAGGAAGGCGCGGCGATCATGTTCATCTCGCACCGCTTCGAGGAGATCACCGAGCTCTGCCAGCGCGTCACGATCATGCGCGACGGCAAGCACGTCTCCACGGACCTGGTCGAAGACGTCACGGTCGACGACATGGTCAAGCGCATGGTCGGCCGCGACCTGGACGCGCTGTTCCCCAAGCAGGACGTCGTGCCAGGCGCGGTCGTCCTCGAGGTCGAAGGACTGGCCCGCGAGGGCGTCTTCCGCGACATCTCCTTCTCGGTGCGCGCGGGGGAGATCGTCGCGTTCGCCGGGCTCGTCGGGTCCGGGCGCTCGGAAGTCGTCCAGGCCGTCTTCGGCGTCGACGAGCGCGACGCCGGGGTCGTGAAGATCGGCGGCAAGAAGCTCAAGGCGCACTCGTCGCGGGCCGCGATGGCCGCCGGGATGGCGCTGGTCCCCGAGGACCGGCGCCAGCAGGGCCTGATCATGGACCTCTCCATCGAGCGGAACGTGACGCTGCCGCGGTCGCGCGCGCTCTCGAAGCTCGGTTTCCTGACCGGCGCGAGCGAACGGCAGGAGGCCCGGCACTGGACCGAGCGCCTGCGCACCAAGTACCGCCGCCTCGGCGACCCCGTCGGCACGCTCTCGGGCGGCAACCAGCAGAAGGTCGTGCTCGCGAAGTGGCTCGCGATGGCACCGAAGGTGCTCATCGTGGACGAGCCGACGCGCGGGATCGACGTCGGCACGAAGGCCGAGGTGCACCGGCTGATGTCGGCGCTCGCGGCCGAAGGCGTCGCGATCGTCATGGTGTCCTCGGAGCTGCCGGAGGTGCTCGGCATGGCCGACCGCGTCCTGGTGATGCGGGAAGGGCGGATCGTCGCCGAGCTCCCGCGCGCCGAAGCCACCGAAGACTCGGTCATGTTCGCCGCCATGGGCCAGGGAGCCGCAGCATGACCGCGACCAAGGAGGCCCCCGTGACCGGGGAACCGGCCGTCCACACGCGACAGTCGTGGACCGCGAACGTCTTCAAGGCCCGCGAGTCCGGCATCGTCCTCGCCCTCGTCGTCCTGGTCGCGTTCACCGCGACGCAGAACTCCCGGTTCCTCTCCGGGCAGAGCATCCGCGACATCCTGCTCGGCACGGCGATCCTCGCGGTGCTGGCCGTCGGGCAGGCGATCGTGATCGTCACTCGCAACATCGACCTGTCGGTCGGGTCCGTGCTCGGCCTCTCGGCGTTCGCGGTGGGCTCGCTGATGCGCGACAACCCCGGCCTTCCGGTGATCGTCGCACTGCTTGCCGGAATCGCCGTCGGCGCGGTCTGCGGGCTGCTCAACGGCGTGCTCGTCCGGTTCGGCCAGGTGCCCGCCCTGGTTGTCACCCTCGGCACGCTCTACGCGTTCCGCGGGGTCAGCTTCTTCTGGGCCGGCGGCCAGCAGATCAACGCCGACAAGCTGCCGCCGTCCTTCCTGGACTTCGGCACGGCGTCGGTGCTCGGGGTCCCGTGGCTGGTGCTGATCGCGCTGGTCGTGCTGGTGGCCGCCGGGATCGTGCTGCGCAGCTACCGCGTCGGGCGCGAGCTGTACGCGATGGGGTCCAGCCCCCAGGCGGCGAAACTCGCGGGCATCAAGGTCGGCCGTAACACCAGTGCCGCGTTCCTGGTCAGCGGCGCGCTGGCCGGGCTCGCCGGCGTCCTGTTCGCGGCGCGCTTCGGCACCGTGGACGCAGCGGCGGGTACCGGCTACGAGCTGAACGTGGTCGCCGCGGCGGTGGTCGGCGGGGTCGCGGTCTTCGGTGGCAGCGGCTCCGTCTGGGGCGCCGGCCTCGGCGCCCTGCTGCTCACGGTCATCGGCAGCGCCCTGGCCGTGCTCGACATCAACCAGTTCTGGCAGCAGGCGATCGTCGGCGCGCTGATCCTGCTGGCGATCGGGGCCGACCGGCTGGTCGCGGTCCGGGTCGCCAAGGCACTGAAGAAGAGGGATTCCCATGTCTGACACCGGGAACCGGTTCGGCCGGCTGCTCAGCTGGGACGCCGCGGTCGTGCTCGTGACGGTGGTCGTGGTGCTGGTCGCCTCCGGCGCCGTCGAGAACTTCGGCACCAGCCGCAACTTCACCTTCCTGCTGCTCGACCTGCTGCCGATCGCGCTGATCGCGCTGCCGATGACGTTCATCATCGTCACCGGCGAGATCGACCTCTCGGTGGCCAGCACGCTCGGCCTGACGTCCGCGGTGATGGGCTCGCTGTGGGACGCGGGCCTGTCGATCGAGCTGATCATCCCGCTGTGCATCGTGCTGGGCGCGGTGCTCGGGGCGGTGAACGGCTTCTTCATCACCGTCCTGAAGCTGCCCGCCCTCGCCGTCACGATCGGCACGCTCGCGTTGTACCGGGGCCTGGCCTTCGTCGTGCTCGGCGACGGCGCCGTGGCCGACTTCCCGCGTGACTACACGAGCTGGGTCACCGGGACCATCGGCGACGGCCCGATCCCGAACGTCCTGGTCCCGCTGATCGTCGTGGCCCTGCTGTTCGGCCTGGTGCTGCACGCGACGCCGGTCGGGCGGGGCGTCTTCGCGGCCGGCGCGGGCGAACAGGCCGCACGGTTCGCCGGGATCCGCACCGCACGGCTGAAGTTCTGGCTCTTCGTCGTGAGCGGCGCGGTCGCCGGGGTCGCCGGGGTGCTGTGGACCCTGCGGTACTCGAGCGCTCGCGCGGACAACGGCTCCGGCCTCGAACTCGCCGTCGTGGCCGCCGTCCTGCTGGGCGGCGTGTCCATCTTCGGCGGCAAGGGCACCCTGCCCGGCGTGCTCGCCGGCGTCGTGCTGCTGGCATCCCTGCAGAACGCGCTGCGCCTGCAGGACGTCTCGAACGAGGCGCTCAACATCGTGACCGGCGCACTGCTGATCGTGTCGGTCCTGCTGCCCAACATCCTCTCCTCGGCCCGGACGGCGCTGCGGCGCCGGCACCGGATCACAGCTTCCAGCGCGGTATCCCCAGAAAGGTGACAAAGATGTCCCGACGGTTCATCACCGGCGCAGTGTCGGCCGGGCTGGTGCTCGTGCTGGCCGCCTGCAGCGGCACGACGAAGAACGACAGCACCGGGTCTTCCGGTGCCCAGCAGTCCACGGCGGCGGCGAACCCGAACGCCGCGGCCAAGGAAGGCGTCAAGATGGCCTTCCTGCCCAAACAGCTCAACAACCCCTACAGCGACATCGAGGTCAGCGGAGGCAAGGCCGCGCTCGAGGAGCTGAAGGGCGAGTACAAGCTGGTCGGGCCGAACGACGCGAGCGCGTCGTCGCAGGTCAGCTACATCAACACGCTGATCCAGCAGCAGCAGAACGTGATCGGCATCGCCGCGAACGACCCGAACGCGGTCTGCCCCTCGCTGAATCAAGCCCGCAGCGCCGGCATCAAGGTCGTCGCCTTCGACTCCGACGCCGCGAAGGACTGCCGCGACGTCTTCATCAACCAGGCCACCACCCAGGGCATCGGCGAGTCGCTGGCCAAGCAGGCCAAGGACCTCACCGGCGGATCCGGCGAAATCGCGGTCCTGTCCGCGACACCCAACGCCACCAACCAGAACGCCTGGATCGACGTCCTCAAGGAGACCCTGAAGAAGCCGGAGTACGCGAACATCAAGCTGGACAAGGTCGCCTACGGCAACGACGACGACCAGAAGTCGTTCCAGGAGGCGCAGGGTCTGCTGCAGTCCTTCCCGAACCTCAAGGTGATCGTCGCGCCGACCACCGTCGGCATCGCGGCGGCCGCGCGCTACGTCAGCTCGTCGAGCTACAAGGGCAAGGTCGCGGTGACCGGCCTCGGCACGCCGAACCAGATGCGCGCCTTCGTCAAGGACGGCACGGTCAAGCAGTTCGCCCTGTGGAACCCGGCCGACATCGGCTACCTGGCCGCGTACGCGGGTGTCGCGCTGTCCTCGGGGCAGATCACCGGCAAGGAGGGCGAGAAGTTCAAGGCCGGCAAGCTCGGCGACTACACCATCGGCGCGAACGGTGAGATCGTGCTCGGTCTGCCGACGACGTTCGACGCGAACAACATCGACAAGTTCAACTTCTGATGAGTCTCCGCGGCCGGGCCGGATCGCCGCCCCGGCCCGGCCGCGGGTTCCACAAAGGATGCACAGTGCCCCGATACTGCTTCTGCCTGCAGGTGAAGCCGGACCGGAAAGCCGAGTACGCGCAGCGGCACCGCGCGGTGTGGCCCGAGATGCGGCAGGCCTTGCTCGACACCGGCTGGCGCAACTACTCGCTCTTCCTGCGCGAGGACGGCCTCCTGATCGGCTACGTCGAAGCCGACGACCTCGAAGCCGCGCAGGCCGCGATGGCCGAGACCGAGGTCAACGCCCGCTGGCAGGCGGAGATGGCGGAGTTCTTCACCGGCCTCGACGGCGGCCCGCCCGACGAAGGCTTTCAGCTCCTGGACGAGGTCTTCCACCTCGAAACCCCCACCGTCGCGGAAGGACAGTGATCGCCGTGGGCGACTTGACGGCCGTGAAACAGGCCCTGCGGGCCCAGCGCATCGAGACGCCGTCGTGGGCGTACGCGAACTCGGGTACCCGGTTCAAGGTGTTCCCGCAACCCGGTGTCCCGCGGACACCCGAAGAGAAGATCGCCGACGCCGCGACCGTGCACCGGTTCACCGGCGTCGCGCCGAGCGTCGCGCTGCACATCCCGTGGGACCGCGTCGACGACTACGGCGCCCTGACGGCCTACGCGCGTGATGCGGGCGTGGAGATCGGCGCGATCAACACCAACGTCTTCCAGGACGAGGACTACAAGCTCGGCTCG
Source organism: Amycolatopsis ponsaeliensis (assembly GCF_030182635.1). Taxonomy (NCBI): domain Bacteria; kingdom Bacillati; phylum Actinomycetota; class Actinomycetes; order Pseudonocardiales; family Pseudonocardiaceae; genus Amycolatopsis; species Amycolatopsis ponsaeliensis. The sequence goes on along the minus strand of NZ_JAPZLD010000051.1, from coordinate 14,564 downwards.
GTCACCAACCCCGACGCCGGCATCCGCCGCAAGGCCACCGACCACCTCCTGGAAGCCATCTCCATCATGGACGCGACGGGCTCGCGCGACCTCAAGCTGTGGTTCTCGGACGGCATCAACTACCCGGGCCAGGACGACATCCGCGACCGCCAGGACCGGCTCGCCGAGGCGCTTCGCGAGACGTACGACCGGCTCGGCGACAACCAGCGCATGCTGCTGGAGTACAAGCTCTTCGAGCCCGCCTTCTACGCCACCGACGTCCCGGACTGGGGCACGTCCTACGCGCACTGCATCGAGCTGGGGGAGAAGGCGACGGTGTGCATCGACACCGGCCACCACGCCCCCGGCACGAACATCGAGTTCATCGTCGCGTTCCTGCTGCGGGCCGGGAAGCTCGGCGCGTTCGACTTCAACTCGCGCTTCTACGCCGACGACGACCTCATGGTCGGGGCGGCGGACCCGTTCCAGCTGTTCCGGATCATGTACGAGATCGTCCGCGGCGAGGCCCTCGACCCGGCCTACGGCATCGCGTTCATGCTCGACCAGTGCCACAACATCGAGGCCAAGATCCCGGCGATCATCCGCTCGGTGATGAACGTCCAGGAGGCCACGGCCAAGGCACTGCTCGTCGACCGTCCCGCGTTGCGCGTGGCCCAGCAGGCCGGGGATGTCCTGGCCGCGAACGCCGTGCTGATGGACGCCTACAACACCGACGTCCGGCCGCTGCTGGCCGAGCTGCGCGAAGAGTCCGGGCTCGACCCGGACCCCGTCGCCGCCTACCACCGCAGCGGGTACCAGGAGAAGATCGTGGCCGAGCGCGCCGGCGGCACGCAGGCCGGATGGGGAGCATGACGATGACCGTGCCGGAGCAGCTCATCGCGCGCAGCAACGCGCTCGGAGCCGACCCGCGCAACACCAACTACGCCGGCGGCAACACCTCCGCCAAGGGCGCCGTCACCGACCCGGTGACCGGCGCGCCGACGGAGGTGCTGTGGGTCAAGGGATCCGGCGGCGACCTCGGCACGCTCAAGGAGACCGGGCTCGCCGTGCTGCGGCTGGACCGGCTGCGGTCCCTGGTGGACGTCTACCCGGGCGTCGAGCGCGAGGACGAGATGGTCGCCGCGTTCGACTACTGCCTGCACGGCCGGGGCGGGGCGGCGCCGTCGATCGACACCGCGATGCACGGCCTGGTCGAGGCCCCGCACGTCGACCACCTGCACCCGGACTCCGGCATCGCCCTGGCCACCGCGGCCGATGGCGCCGCGCTGACGAAGGAGTGCTTCGGAGACCGCGTCGCGTGGGTGGACTGGCGGCGGCCCGGGTTCCAGCTGGGCCTGGACATCGCCGCGGTCAAGGCAGCGAACCCGCAGGCCATCGGCGTGATCCTCGGCGGGCACGGCATCACGGCGTGGGGCGCGACCTCGGAAGAGTGCGAGCGCAACTCCCTCGACATCATCCGCACGGCCGAGGCGTTCCTCGCCTCGCGCGGGATCGCCGAGCCGTTCGGGCCGGTCGTCCCCGGCTTCGAGGCGCTGCCCGACGCTGAACGCCGGACCCGGGCAGCCGCGCTCGCGCCGGTGGTGCGTGGGCTGGCGTCGACCGACCAGCGGGTCGTCGGGCACTACACCGACAGCGACGTCGTCCTCGAGTTCCTGGCCCGCGAGAAGCTCGCACCTCTCGCCGCGCTCGGGACGTCCTGTCCGGACCACTTCCTGCGCACCAAGGTCCGGCCGCTCGTCGTCGACCTGCCCAGTTCCGCGCCGCTCGAAGACGTCGTCGCGCGGCTGAAGGAACTGCACGCCGAGTACCGCGACGAATACCGCGCCTACTACGACCGGCACGCGACCCCGGACTCGCCCGCGATGCGCGGTGCCGACCCGGCGATCGTGCTCGTGCCGGGTGTCGGGATGTTCTCGTTCGGCAAGGACAAGCAGACCGCGCGCGTCGCGGGCGAGTTCTACGTCAACGCGATCAACGTCATGCGCGGCGCCGAAGCGGTCTCGACCTACGCACCGATCGCCGAGAGCGAGAAGTTCCGGATCGAGTACTGGGCCCTCGAAGAGGCCAAGCTGCAGCGGATGCCTAAGCCGAAGCCGCTGGCCGGACGGATCGCGCTGGTGACCGGCGCGGGTTCGGGCATCGGAAAGGCCATCGCCCTGCGGCTCGCCGCCGAGGGTGCGTGCGTCACCATCGCCGACCTGAACACCGCCGCGGCCGAAGAGGTGGCGTCGGAGATCGGCGGCCTCGCGGTCACTGCGGACGTCACCGACGCCGACGCCGTGCAGGCCGCGATCGACGCGACCGTGCTGGCCTTCGGCGGGATCGACCTGGTGGTCAACAACGCCGGGCTGTCCATCTCGAAGCCGCTGCTGGAGACCACCGAACGCGACTGGGACCTGCAGCACGACGTCATGGCCAAGGGCTCGTTCCTCGTCGCGCGCGCCGCGGCGAAGGCCATGATCGACCAGGACAGCGGCGGCGACATCGTCTACATCTCGTCGAAGAACGCCGTGTTCGCGGGGCCGAACAACGTCGCCTACGGTGCGGCCAAGGCCGACCAGGCCCACCAGGTCCGTCTCCTGGCCGCCGAACTGGGCGCGCACGGCATCCGCGTCAACGGCGTCAACCCGGACGGCGTCGTCCAGGGCTCCGGCATCTTCGCCGGCGGCTGGGGCGCGCAACGCGCCGCCGTCTACGGCGTCGAGGAGGCGAAGCTCGGCGAGTTCTACGCCCAGCGGACCATCCTCAAGCGCGAGGTGCTGCCCGAGCACGTCGCGGCCGCCGTCTTCGCCCTCACCGGCGGCGACCTCACCCACACCACCGGCCTGCACGTCCCCGTGGACGCCGGGGTGGCCGCCGCGTTCCTGCGTTAAGGAGGATCGATGACCCTCGACCGCATCACGCCGCGTAAAACTCGCATCGGGCTCGTCGCGGGCGGGCTCGGCGCTTACTGGCCGCAGTTCCCTTCGCTGTTGCCGCAGCTGGAAGCCTCGGCCCGGCGCGTCGCTTCGCGACTGTCCGAAATGGACTGCGAGGTCGTCGACGCCGGGTTCGTCTCCGACGCCCAGGAAGGCGCGGCCGCGGCGGAGAAGCTGCGGGTGGCCGGGTGCGACCTGATCGTCGGGTTCCTCACGACGTACCTGACGTCCAGCATGCTGGCGCCGATCGCGCAGCGTTCGGGCGCGCCGGTGCTGCTGCTGAACCTGCAGCCGACCGAGGCGATGGACCACGAGTCCTTCGACACCGGCGCGTGGCTGGCCTACTGCGGCGCCTGCCCGCTGCCGGAGATGGCCAACACGTTCCGCCGCGTCGGTGTCGAATTCCGCTCGGTGTCCGGCTACCTCGAGGACGAGCGGGCGTGGGCGCGGATCGAGCGCTGGATCAAGGCGGCCGGCGTCCGGGCGGCGCTGCGGCACGGGCGCCACGGCCTGCTCGGGCACCTCTACCCGGGCATGATGGACGTCTCGACCGACCCGACCCTGGTGTCCGGCCAGCTCGGCGGCCACGTCGAGATCCTGGAGGTCGACGACCTGCGGGTGCGCGTCGAGAAGGTCACCGACGACGAGACGGCGGCCCGGGTCGCCGTGGCGTGTGACGTGTTCACGGTGGACGAGTCCGTGGTGGACGAAGACTTCGCCTGGGGCGCCAGGGTTTCCGTGGCGCTCGACCGGCTCGTCGAAGACTTCTCCCTCGACTCGCTGGCCTACTACCACCGCGGCCTCGACGGCGAGACGCACGAGCGCGTCGGCGCCGGGTTCATCCTCGGCGCGTCGCTGCTCACCGCCCGCGGCATCCCGGCGGTCGGCGAGTACGAGCTGCGGACGTCCCTGGCGATGCTCGTCATGGACCGGCTCGGCGCGGGCGGGTCGTTCACCGAGCTGCAGGCGCTGAACTTCCGCGACGGCGTCGTCGAGATGGGCCACGACGGCCCGGCGCACCTCGGCATCAGCGCGCGCAAGCCGCTGCTGCGCGGCCTCGGCGTCTACCACGGCAAGCGCGGCTGGGGCGTGTCGGTGGAGTTCGACGTCAAGCAGGGGCCGGTGACGCTGTGCGGGCTCGGCCAGCGGCGCGACGGGACGTTCTCGCTCATCGCGTCCGAAGGCACGGTCGTGCCCGGGCCGCTGCTGCGGATCGGCAACACGACCTCGCGCGTCGACTTCGGGTGCGACCCGGGGGAGTGGACCGACGCGTGGTCGGCCAGCGGCATCGCGCACCACTGGGCACTCGGCACCGGCCACCGGGTCGCCGAGCTGACGGCCGTCGCGGACCTGCTCGGGCTGGAGCTGACCGTGGTGAACCCGTGACGCGGGTGGCGGCCGTCGACCTCGGCGCGTCCAGCGGGCGGGTCATGGCGGGGACCGTCGGCAGTTCGACGTTGAGCGTCGAGGAGGTGCGGCGGTTCCCGAACGGCGGGGTCCGGGCGGGGCCGGTGCTGTACTGGGACGTCCTGGGCCTCTACCGGGAAACCCTCGCCGGGATCCGGGAAGCCGGCGCGGTGTCCGGGGTCGGGATCGACTCGTGGGCCGTCGACTACGGGCTGCTGGACGAGCGGGGAGCGCTGCTCGGCAACCCCGTCCACTACCGGGACTCGCGGACCGACGGAGTGCCGGCCGTGGTGGCCGCTTCGGTGTCCGCCCGGAAGCTGTACGACGTCACGGGGCTGCAGCAGCTGCCGTTCAACACGCTGTACCAGCTGGTGTCCGAGGGCGACCGGCTCGACGCGGCCCGGACGATGCTGCTGATCCCGGACCTGCTGAACTACTGGCTCACCGGCGAGATCGGCGCCGAGCGGACGAACGCGTCGACCACGCAGCTCTACGACGTGCGGGCGCGGACTTGGGCCACTTCGCTTGCTTCGCAGGTCGGGATCCCGCCGCGGTTGCTGCCGCCGTTGCGCGACCCGGGCACGGTGGTCGGCACGGCACCGGAGCTGTCCGGGCTGCCGGTGGTCGCGGTCGGCTCGCACGACACGGCGTCGGCGGTGGTAGCGGTGCCGGCTTCGCCGGGGACGAACTTCGCCTACATCTCGTCGGGCACCTGGTCGCTGGCCGGGCTGGAGCTGCCCGAACCCGAACTCGGCGACGCTGCCTTGGCGGCGAACTTCACCAACGAGGGCGGTGTCGACGGCACGATCCGGTTCCTGCGCAACGTGATGGGCCTGTGGGTGCTCTCGGAGACGCTGCGGACGTGGTCCACTTCGGACCTTCCCGGCCTGCTGCGCGCGGCGGCTTCCTCGCCGGGGCTGGCGGCGGTCGTGGACATCGACGCACCGGAGTTCTTGCCACCGGGCGACATGCCGGCCCGCCTTGCGGCCGCCTGCACGGCAACCGGCCAGCGGCTGCCTGCGGAGCGGGGCGCGGTGGTCCGGTGCATCGTGGACAGTCTGGCGCTGGCGTACCGCCGCACGCTCCGCGCGGCGGCCTCGATCACGGGCCGCACGATCGACGTGGTCCACATCGTCGGCGGCGGCGCACGCAACGAGCTGCTGTGCCAGCTGACGGCGGACGCGTGCGGAGTGCCGGTGCTGGCGGGCCCGGTCGAGGCGGCGGCGCTGGGGAACGTGCTGGTCCAGGCCCGGGCACTGGGGGAGGACCTGCCGGACCTGGCGGCGATGCGGTCGCTGGTGCGCGAGACCCAGGAGGTCCGCCGCTACGAGCCGTCGGGAGCGGCCGACTGGGACGCGGCCGAGGCCCGGCTGGCCCACTGAGCCGGCGCGCCCCGGCAAACGTCTTGAATGAGTCATTCAGGACCTCCCAAGACCTGAATGACTCATTCAAGACACCGGCGACCGGCCGTGCCACTCACCGGACACAACTGCGCGATCTTCCCCTTCTCCCTGCCCAACCCGGGCACACTCCCCGAAGCACGGTTGCGGGCCAGGGCGGCCCGCCGCGAGCCTGAGCACGGATCCGGCCCAGACCCGAGGGAGTTCCGCGATGGCGCACCGAACCCGCACCCTGACCGTGGCGGCCGTCGCCGCCTTGGGCCTGTCCCTGATCGCACCCGGGATCGCCGCCGCCGATCCGCCGAGTGCCCTGCCGGGGAACGCCTCCGACTTCGAGAAGACCTTCCAGCCCGCCTTCGACTACGACAAGGACGGCTGCTACCCGACCCCGGCCATCGGCCCGGACGGCACCATCGCCCCCGGCCTCTCCCTCGGCGGCGACACCAACGGCCACTGCCGAGACTCCTGGGACCTCGACAACACGAACTCCTACTCGCGCCAGAAGTGCAACAACGGCTGGTGCGCCGTGATGTTCACCCTCTACTTCGAGAAGGACCAGGCCTCCCTCGGCCCCGGCAGCGCCGGGCACCGCCACGACTGGGAGCACGTCGTCGTGTGGGTCAAGGACAACCAGGTCGAGTACGTCGCGACGTCGCAGCACGGCGGCTTCGCCATCCACGACCGCGCGAGCATGTACTTCGAAGGCACGCACGCGAAGGTCGTCTACCACAAGGACGGTGGCTCGACGCACTGCTTCCGCGCGGCCAACGGCAACGACGACCCGCCCGAGAACCACAAGGGCACCTGGCAGTACCCGACGCTCGTCGGCTGGGACGGCTACCCCACCGGCATCCGCGACAAGCTCGTGGCCGCGAACTTCGGCAGCGCCACCTTCGGCATCAAGGACGACCAGTTCGCCGGCAACCTCGGCAAGGCGAAGCCGGGCGGGATCCCGTTCGACGAGAACGCCTAGGTCGTCACCGGGGCGCTGCGGCCGCGTTTCAGCTCGAAGAACCCCGGCGTCCCGGTCACCAGCAGCACGCCGTCCCACAGCCGTCCGGCCTCCTCGCCGCGCGGGACCGGGCTGGCGACCGGGCCGAAGAAGGCGTTCCCGTCCACGTGGATCGCCGGGACGCCGAGGTCTTCGCCGATCGGGTCGAGCGCGGCGCGGTTCCCGGCGCGCAGGTCCGCGTCGAGTTCCGGCGACTCGGCCGCGTCCGCGAGCGACGCGGGCAGGTCCACGGAAGCCAGCGCGGCGACGATCGTTTCGCGCGAGACCGGCGCCTTGTCGTGGTGGAAACGCGTGCCGAGCGAGGTGTAGAGGTCGCGCAGCACCTCGTCGCCGTGCGCGTGCGCGGCGGCCAGTGCGACGCGCGCGGGACCCCAGCGTTCGTCGAGCCACTTCCGGTACCAGTCGTCCACCGGGCGGCCTTCGTTGTGCAGCGCCAGGCTGAACACGTGGAAGCGCGTCCGGACTTCGCGGACGGCCTCCACCTCCAGCAGCCAGCGCTAAGCGGGGGACCGGCCTGGCAGAAGATCCAATTCCGGCGGGCCGGACCGGGCCAATCAGAGCCAGCCGCGCTCGTCCGCGATCCGCACGGCGTCGACGCGGTTGCGTGCGCCGGTCTTGGTGATCGCCGCGGAGACGTAGTTGCGGACCGTGCCTTCGGACAGGTAGAGCCGCGACGCGATCTCGGCGACCGTGGCACCGGTGCGGGCGGTGATCAGCACGTCCCGTTCCCGCGCGGTGAGCGGCGACTCGCCCGCGGCCAGCGTGGCCACGGCCAGCGCCGGATCCACCACCCGCTCGCCCTTCCGCACCCGGCGGATCGCGTCGGCCAGGACGTCGGCGGGGGCGTCCTTGACGACGAACCCGGCCGCACCCGCGTCCATCGCGCGGCGCAGGTAGCCCGCGCGTCCGAACGTCGTGAGCATGACGACGCGGCAGTCCGGCACCTGCGCGGCGAGCACCGCCGCGGCCGCGAGCCCGTCGAGCCCGGGCATCTCGATGTCCAGCAGCGCGACGTCGGGACGGTGTTCCCGCGCCGCCGCGACGACCTCGTCGCCGCGGCCCACGGACGCGACCACCTCGAAGTCGTCCTCCAGCGCGAGCAGCGCGCACAGCGCCTGGCGGACCAGTTCCTGGTCGTCGGCGAGCAACAGGCGGATCGTCACAGCGTCACCCGCACGTGCCAGCCACGCGGCCGGACCGGCCCGGCCCGGAACTGCCCGCCGGCGGCCTTGACGCGTTCGCGGAGCCCGGCCAGCCCGGAGCCCTCCTCGGGGGAACCGCCCACGCCGTCATCGACCACCTCCACAGTGGACTCGGTCACCGTGACCGTGCACCGTGTCGCGCGCGCGTGCCGGGCCACGTTGGTCAACCCTTCGCGCACGACCCACCCGAACAGTTCCTGCCGGGCCGGGTCCACGACGTCGGCCGCGGTCGGCAGGTCGGCGGTGACGCCGCACGCGCGCAGCAGCTCGCGGCCGCGGGCGAGTTCGCCGGCCAGCGTGACGTCCCGGTAGCCCGAAACCGCAGCGCGTACGTCGGTCAGCGCCTGGCGGGCGAGCGTCTCGACCGCGGTCATCTCCTCGCCCGCGCGGGCGCCGTCGGTGTCGAGGAGCCGCCGGGCGAGGGTGCTCTTCACGGTGATCGCGGTCAGCGAGTGGCCGAGCAGGTCATGGAGATCGCGGGCGATCCGGGTCCGTTCGGCCTCGGACGCCAGCCGCGCGACCTCGGCCCGGGCCTCGACGAGCGCGGCGTTCGCGCGGACCGCTTCGGCGAAGGCGTAGACGACCAGCACGGTGAACACCAGCGCGACCGCCTGCGTCCACCCGGCGGCGTCCCACAGCACCCACGGGACGATCAGCGCCGCGAGCGCGACGACGGCCACGAGCACACCGGAGTACCGCGGCAGCCGCGGCACGGCCAGCGACACGACGACCGTGGCGAGGAAGAACGCCTCGGCGTGGGCGAAGGGGAGTGCGGCCACGAAGAGGACGGCCAATACCCCCAGGAGTGGCCAGAACCGCCGCGGCGCCCGCTGCGCCGCGGCACGTGCCGCGAGGACGTAACAGCCGACGAAGACGGCGACGAGCACACAGCCCGCGATCGCGGCGTTCCCGGCCGAGTGCTGCAGCACGCCGGGCACGGTCACCGCCGGGTAGACGAGCATGCCCGCGTCGAGCACCATCACCCGCCAGCCGCGCACCCAGCGCTGCACGTCGGCCGGCTCCGTCCTGTCCATCACCGGAACGCTACCGGGCCCGCGCTCGCCGGCCGTTGACGAGCACCGTCACCCCGAGCAGGAGCAGCCCGCAGACGGCTTGTTCGATCCGCAGCCACAGCGGGAACAGCCCCGGCAGGGCGACGATGACGACGATCGCCACGAGCATCACCGCCGAGACGATCCGCAGTCTCAGCAGTCCCTTCTTCGACCCGCGGGCCGCGCTGCGGGCGAAGGCGAACGTCAGCAGCGAACTGGCGACGACGAGGACGGCGCGCACCCAGACCGCGTCGGTGACCATCGCGTGGTCGTTCCGGAAAAGGACGATCGCGACGAGGGTGAGCACGGAAAGCGTGGCGTAGCCGCCGGTGAGCAGCAGCACGGGCCGGAAGCCGGCGGTTTCGGTTCGAGTCGTGGTGGTCATGGGAGAAATGGTCGTCGTGCGGGGTGCGCGGGCGGCAGTGTCGTCCTTCAGCGGCCGCTGATGACATTTGTCATCGGCATGTCCTGGGCAAAGAGCTGGGAGAGCGCTCTCACAGCGTGCTACAAAGAGGGGGTGACGACGCATCCGCCCCCGGCGCCGCCGACCCTCGAGGACGTCGCGCGGGTCGCCGGCGTCTCGCGGGCCACGGTGTCCCGCGTGGTCAACAGCGTGCGCAACGTCGACCCGAAGCTGCGGGAGACCGTCGAACGCGCCATCGCCGCCACCGGGTACGTGCCGAACCGCGCGGCCCGGTCCCTGGTCACGCGCCGCACGGGCGGGATCGCGCTGGTGGTGTCCGAGCCGGCGCGGCACGTCGAGGCGTTCACCGGCGGCGTGTTCGGCGACCCGTTCTTCGGCCGGGTGGTCGAGGGCGTGGTCGCGCACCTGCGGCCCCAGGGGCTGCACCCGCTGCTGATGCTCGTCGACAGCGACGAGGAGCGGGAGAAGCTCGTGGCGAAGCTGCGCCAGGAGCAGGTGAGCGGGGTGCTGCTGATCTCGCTGCACCCGGCCGAGGACCCGCTGCCGCGGATGCTGACCGACGCGGGCGTCCCGGCGGCGCTGTTCGCCCGCCCCGGCCGCTCGGCCCCGGTGAGCTACGTCGACGTCGCCCACCAGGACGGCGCCCGGCTGGCGGCCGACCGGCTGGTCGAGCGCGGCTGCCACCGGGTCGCGACGATCGCGGGCCCGGCGGGGACGCCGGCGGGCCAGGACCGGCTGGCCGGGTTCCGCGACGCGATGGCCCGCCACGGCCACGCGTACGTGGCGGTGGCCGAGGGCGACTTCACCGAGCACGGCGGCGAGCGGGCGATGGAGCGGCTCCTGGCCGAGGAACCCGCGCTGGACGGGCTGTTCGTGGCCAACGACCTGATGGCGTACGGCGCGTTGACGGTGCTGCGCGAGGCGGGCCGCCGGGTCCCCGGCGACGTCGCGGTGATCGGTTTCGACGACAGCCGGGTGGCGCTGAGCTGCCGCCCCCGCCTGACGACGGTCCGCCAGCCGGTGGAGGAGATGGGCGCGGCGATGGCCCGGATGGTCCTGGACCGCATGGCCGACCCGGCCGGGCGCGCGGAGTCGGTGATCTTCGACCCCGAGCTGGTGGTCCGCGACTCCGCCTGACCGCTAGGTTCGGCGCCATGGCCGAGACCCAGCGCAAGCCCGTCCCGCGCGACGACGGTGGCGAGCTCGACACCGCGACGGCGTTCCTGACCTTCGCGCGCGAGTGCGTCCTCAAGAAGACGGACGGGCTCACCGAGGAGCAGCTGCGCCGGGTCCTGGTCGGCTCCGGCACCTCGCTGCTCGGGCTGGTCCACCACCTGACCGGCGCGGAGCGCGTCTGGTTCGGCCACCACGTCGCGGGCGGCGAGGACACCGGGGACCTGGGGATGGACGTCCCCGAGGGCCTCACTGCGGAAGACGTGCTGGCGGGATACCGCGCGGCGATCGGGGAGAGCGACGCGGCTATTCGTGCCGCGGGGGATCCCGAGCGGCCGGTGGCCGTCGCGATCGACGGCACTTTCCACACCTTGCGGTGGGTGCTGGCGCACATGACGAGCGAGACCGCCCGCCACGCCGGGCACGCCGACATCCTGCGGGAGCAGATCGACGGCGTCACCGGCCGCTGAAGGCCCGATACTCCGTGCGCGTGGCCTGCCGGGCAATGAGCCCGGCCTGTCCGGACAGTTCCGCCCCGTGGTCTGGACATCCGCCCGACGGCTGTGCTCAGATCTGAACGGCCTTTTCCAACGTTGTAAAACTGGCTGGGTCCCCCTGACCGGAACGGAGTTCCGCCGTGCGGACGAGAACAACGAAAACCCTCCACCTAGCGAGCGTGCTGGCCGTCGCCGCGGCCGTCATCACCGTCGGGACCCCGGCCGAAGCCGGGCATGCGGCACGCCAGACCGTCACCGCCGGAAACGCGCGGTTCCAGGTGCTTTCCCCGACCCTGATCCGCACGGAGTACGCGGGCGACGGCCGCTTCACCGACGCCGCCACCTTCAACGCCGTCGGCCGAGGATCCTTCACGCCCCCGCCGTTCACGTCCACGACGGCGAACGGGGTGCTGACGATCCGCACCAGCGCGACGACCCTGACCTACAAGCTGGACTCCGGGCCGTTCGACTCCGGCAACCTCCAGATCCGCGCCAACGCCGGTGCCACGCCGGTGACCGCGGCCCCGTGGCGCCACCTGACCTGCGCGACCGGCGCGCTGTGCGAGGCCGAAGACCTGACCGCCGACGGGCTGGGCGTCGCGACCGACCACACCGGCTACACCGGCGAGGGCTTCCTCGCCGGGTTCGAAAGCGCCGGCAACTCGGCCACGGCCGACGTCGTCGCCGCCACGGCCGGGACCTACAACGTCACCGCCCGGTTCGCCAACGGCCAGGGCGGCGACGGCCAGCACGTCACGCGCACGCTGAGCGTGTCCGTCGACGGCGGCACGCCGCAGAAGCTCACCCTGCCCACGACGGCCGACTGGAACAGCTGGGCCACCGCGTCCGTGCCGCTCACCCTCGGCGCCGGCCGCCACAACCTCCGCCTCGAGCGCACCGCGACCGACTCCGGCAACGTCAACGTCGACGCGCTCGCGGTGCTGACGCCCGGCGCGGCCTTCCCGCCCGCGTCGGCGCGCGCGTTCACCGGCTGCGCCCTCGATGTCAGCTGTGAAGCCGAAGCCGGCCTGCGCACGGGCTCGGCCGTGGTCGCGACCGACCACGCCGGGTACGCCGGGCGCGGGTTCGTCGCCGAGCTCAACCGCGGCTCGTCGCTGACCCACCGCGTCGTGGCCGTCCCCACCGCCGGGACCTACCAGCTGTCGGTCCGCTACGCCAACGGCACCGGCGGCGACGGCAGGCACGAGACCCGGACCGCGACGGTCGCCGCGTCCGGCGTGACCCGCACGCTGTCGCTGCCGATCACCGCGAACTGGGACACCTGGGGGAGCGCGTCGGTCCCGGTCGACCTCAAGGCCGGCACGAACGACGTCGTCCTCGGCTGCCCGGACGACACGAGCTGCCACGTGAACGTCGACACGGTCGCGGTCACCGGCACCGGCGCGGCGGTACCGCAGCCGCACCTGACCCTCGGCGGTTACCGGCGCGGCCTCGACGGCGTCAACGGCGACAACGGGACGCCGTCGCTCACCGAAGGGCTTCTGCACTCCGACGGCTGGTACCTGCTCGACGACACACCGTCGGCCCTGTACGACACCGCCGCAGGCAAGGTGACGCAGCGGCCGTCGCACGCCGGGAACCCTTACCAGGACGGCTATGTCTTCACCTTCGGGCACGACTACAAGGCGGGCCTGCGGGACCTGGCGACCCTGACCGGGCCGTCGGAGCTGCTGCCGCGCTGGGCCTACGGCGTCTGGTACTCGGAGTACATCGACCGCACCGCGGCCGACTACCGCGACAAGATCCTGCCACGCTTCCGCAGCGAGGGCGTGCCGCTGGACGTCCTGGTGACCGACACCGACTTCAAGGCGCCGGACACGTGGAACGGCTGGCAGTTCGACCGGACCAAGTTCCCGGACCCGGCGGGGTTCTTCGCCTGGTCGGCGTCGCAGGGCCTGCACAACACGCTGAACACCCACCCGAGCATCATGGGGTCGGACCCGCAGTTCGCCCGCGCGCAGGCGACGGCGAAGGGCAAGCTGGCGAAGTCCGGGTGTGGCACGGACTGCTACGTCTTCGACTGGGGCGACCCCGACCAGCTCAAGGCCTATCTCGACCTGCACGGCGAGATGATGAGCCAGGGCAACGACTTCTGGTGGCTCGACTGGTGCTGCGACTCCTCGAAGTCGAGCCTGCCGGGCGTGACGCCGGACGCGTGGATCAACCAGAAGTACGCCGACCTCGCCGCACCGGCGGTCGAACGCGGCTTCGTGACGTCGCGGGCGTACGGCTCGCTGCAGGCCGGGGGCTACGGCGGCCCGGTCGGGCTGCCGACGGGACCGTGGGCCGACAAGCGCAGCACCGTCCACTTCACCGGCGACACGTCGTCGACGTGGGGCACGCTGCGGATGGAGGTCGGGATCACCCCGGCGGAGTCGGCCGCGACCGGCCTGTCGCCGATCAGCCACGACATCGGCGGCCACAACGACACGACCGGCCTGCGCGGCAGCGAGACGTACACCTCGGGCGGCCAGCAGCACCAGACGGTCAAGCTGCCCGACGACCTGTACGCGCGCTGGGTCCAGCTCGGCGCGTTCCAGCCGATCGACCGGCTGCACAGCAACCACAGCGACCGGCTGCCGTGGCAGTACGGCGACGCGGCGAAGGCGTCGGCGACGAAGTTCCTGAACCTGCGCGAGAACCTGGTGCCCTACACCTACACGCTGGCGCAGCAGGCGGCGACGACGGGCGTGCCGGTGGTCCGCCCGACGTACGTGGAGTACCCGGACGAGCCGGCGGCGTACACCGCGGCGCAGAGCGAGTACTTCTACGGGCCGGACATGCTGGTGGCGCCGGTGACGTCCCCCGGGACCTCGGCGACGACATCGGTCTGGTTCCCGCCGGGCCAGTGGACGGACTACTTCACGGGCAAGTCCTACGCCGGCGGCACGACGCAACAGGTGACGTCCGACCTCGGGACGATGCCGGTGTTCGTCCGGGCGGGCGGCATCACGGTGACGCGGACGGCGGACGTCCCCAACGACGTCCAGAGCCCGCTGAACCGGGCGACGGTGACGGTGGCGCCGGGCGCGTCGGGGTCGTTCTCGCTGTACGAGGACAACGGGACTTCGTCCAAGCACAGCTCGACGACCCGGATCACCTACACCGAGCGGCGCGGCGCGCACACGGTGACGGTGGCGCCGGCGCAAGGCCGATCCCAGGTCGCTTCGCGGGAGTGGACGGTCAAGTTCCTCGGCGTGACGGCCGCACCTTCGCGGGTGCACGTCGGCGATGGCTGGGCGCCGTCCCGCGCTTGGAAGTGGGACGCGGCCACGCAGACGTTGACGGTGACGGCCCAGGGCGGGCGAGGACCGGTGACGGTGACGTACTGAGACTACCGGCGGGCGGAGCCGGTATGGCCGTCGGGGCCCCCCCCGGGGGGGGTGGGCGCGGCGGCGCCCCGCGCCGGCCCCCAGTGGGGGGTTGGGCCCCCCCCGCCCCGGGCGCAGTCAACGGCC
>NZ_JAPZLD010000050.1:0-84421 GCF_030182635.1 Amycolatopsis ponsaeliensis | reverse complement strand
CGTGCGGAACGAAGATGCGCCCGGCAGGTTCGTGCTACGCGTGCGAAGGCTGCGGCGCGACGTCCGGTTGTAGCTGACGGCCGGAGCCGGGGGGGGGGGGCCCCCCCCCCCCCCCCACCCCCCCCCCCTCTTTTGTTCCCCCGGACCGGAAAAGACGAGAACCCCGGCCTTTCCCCGGGCCGGGGTTATCGTCGTATCCGGTGCTCTCGCGGGATTCCTACCGCGCCAGCGCCGAAGCCGGGGACCTCAGCGACGCGAGCATCAGCTCCCGGTACTCGTCGACCATCGCGACGATGGTCGACCGGTCGAAGTCACGGCTGTTGAACCGCACGTGCCCCACCACGTCCCCGGCCGGGTCCAGGTAGAAGTCCCACAGGTTGCCGTCCGGGATCTCCGAGATGTCGTCGGACGAGTTCAGCCGCCGGCGGAGCCCGGTGTAGCTGATGTCGCCGACGCCCTCGGTTTCCAGCTCCGGCGGGAACTGGGAGATCTGGAACGCCGTGATGACGCTGTTCACGTTCGACGTCGGACCGCGCATCAGTTCCGGGTCGGACTGGGCGATGACGTCGTTGAACGGCAGCTCGTAGGAGTACGCCTCCAGCAGCGCGGCCCGGGTGCGGTGCACCAGGCCGGCGAAGTTCGGGCAGCCGGACACGTCGGTCCGGATCGGCAGGAAGTTGAACAACGCCCCCACCGTCTGCTCGAACTGGGGCTCCCGCCGGCCGGAGGTGATGATCGGCGAGACGATGTCGCTGGCGCCGGTCCGGCGGTGCAGGAACAGGTTGAAGCAGGCGTAGAGCACCATGAACGGCGAGCTGTGCAGCGACTTGGCCAGCGCGGTGACGGCCCGGGTCAGTTCCTGGTCGAACAGGAACCGGTACACCGAGTAGACCGGCGGGACGTCGAGCTGCCGGGGCCGGTCGGTGGGGAGGGTGAGGAACGTCCCGCCCGCCAGCGTGGTCTTCCAGTACTCGTGCGCGCGGGCGGTGGACTCGCTGAGGCGGGCCTGCTGCTGCCAGGCGGCGAACTCGCCGTACTGGCGCATCGCCGGCAGTTCGGGCGCGGTCAGCCCGCGACGCGTCGCGTAGCAGCTGACGAAGTCGCGCATGAGCACGTTCATGGACCAGCCGTCGCTGACCGTGTGGTGCGTGACGAGCACGAGCACGGCGTCTTCGTCGTCGAACCGGCCCAGCCTGGCCTGCAGC
This sequence comes from Amycolatopsis ponsaeliensis, assembly GCF_030182635.1. NCBI lineage: Bacteria > Bacillati > Actinomycetota > Actinomycetes > Pseudonocardiales > Pseudonocardiaceae > Amycolatopsis > Amycolatopsis ponsaeliensis. The sequence continues at coordinate 83,216 of NZ_JAPZLD010000050.1, read as the reverse complement.
AACGGCCGCTGGTGGGCGGCGAGCCTGCCGATCTGGTCGACCTCGTCGAGGAACTCGTGCGCCCGGCGCTCGCGGTCGGCTTCCGGCGTCGCCGAAAGGTCGACGACCGTCAGCTCCACCGGGCCCGGCGGGTAGACGCGGGCGTAGGGAGCTTCGGCGTCCCTGACGATGGCGGTCCGCAGCACCTCGTGCCGCGCGACGACGTCGTCCAGCGCGAGCTGCACGGCCGCCGCGTCCAGCCGCCCGTGCAGGCGCCAGCCGCCCAGGACGAGCCCCCGCGGGCCGAACACGCCGAGGTCGTCGCCCCGGTCGAACGCGTACAGGAACTCCTCGTTGGCCGAAAGCGGGCGCCCGGCCGGCGCTTCGGCGCTCGGGCGGTGCTGTTCGATGGTCATTTGCTGTCGTCCATTCCGGCTGTCGCCATGATTTCGTCCGCCGCACCGGACCCGGCCACCGCGTCGTCGGGGGTCACCGCCGGCGGGCGCGTGCGGAGTCCCCACGCCGCGATGGCCGGGCACAGGAGCCCGAGCAGCAGGAAGGCCACGCCGAGCCCCATCCACCCGGCGAAACCCTGGTTGGCCACGACCCCGAGCAGCACCAGCGGCGCCACCGTCATGCTCAGCGTGGTGATCATGTTCAGGAATCCGTCGTACTGCCCCTGCGCGTGCGCCGGCGGCAGGTTGAACTCGAACACGAACCGGCCGGAGATCAGCCAGATCTGCGCGATGGCGGACACCGCGACCCCGCCGAGGAGCAGGACCGTCGCCAGGATCGGCGTCTGCCCCGGCATCAGCGCCATCATCAGGTAGCCGATGATCAGCGTCACGCCGCAGCGGAGCAGGGCCGAACCGCCCTGGCGCAGGGTCTTGACGTTCCGGCTGAGCCGCATCTGGAGCAGGATGGCCATCGCGGTGTTGAGCACGTAGACGGCGGCGACCGTCCAGGGCGGCGCGGACGTGTACACCACGATCCACACCGGCAGCAGCATGTTGTCCACGAGCATCGACATCGACAGGGCCCCGGAAACCAGCGCGAAGGCGATGAACGGCTTGTCCCGGAACACGATGTACCGGCGGACCTTCGCCTCCCCGGTGCTTTCCGGCTTCGGCAGCGGCTTGTAGTCGGGGATCCTGAGCGTGATGAAGACATCGACCACGTAGGCGGCCGCGCAGAACAGGAACATCGCGCGGTAGGCCCACGGAGTGCCGATCGAAATGCCGATACCGGAGACGAGCGCGCCGACGGTGAGGCCGATGTTCCCGATCGACTGGACCTGGCTGCGGAAGGTGATGGTCTCGGCGCCGCCGATCCGGCGCATCAGCGCGCCTTCGGAAGCCATGTACGTGAACGCGAAGACGTTCATGCACACGATGAGGATCATCAGCGACCAGAATCCCTGGATGAACACGTAGCTGCCCATCCCGGTCAGCTGTCCGGCCAGCCCGAACAACACCACCCGGCGCGGCCCCAGCCGATCGGCGAGATCGCCCGCATAGGTGGTGAGCGGCAGGCCGACCAGCCCGCCGACCGCGATGGCCAGCGCGGTCCCCGCATTCGAGATCCCCACGATCTGGGTGCAGTAGAGCACGTAGATCGGCAGGAAGACGCCGTTGGCCAGCATCCCCATGGCGTAGCCCAGGACGTACGCCCGCTGGGGTCCCGCCGGCGGGACGTGCTCCTTGGCGTACGCGACAGGACTGAAAGTCATCATGAACCCGCTCTCTGAAACGCGCGAAGCGCGGCCTGAGTACTGCTGTCCGCAAGGTCCGCTCCAGCGAATGCTCGCCGGTTTCCGCCGCGAAGCACGTCTCCTGGAACGCGCTGTTCCCCGCTCCGGCGCGGTTCGCCGGGCTCGACAATCCGGGAGATGCGGCCCGGACGCGCTTTCCGTCACCGTGGACGGAAGTCCAGTACGAAGCGGTCGAGATCCAGCGGCGTCGCCCCTGGGAAACCGGAAGCACGTGACGTGACGGAGGAAGCACGGTAATGGCTGACAAGGAACATTTCGACGTCGTCGTCATCGGCGGGGGTCCCGGCGGTTCAGCGACCGCCGGGTTGCTGGCGCAGCAGGGGCACAAGGTCCTCGTGCTGGAGAAGGAGAAGTTCCCGCGCTACCACATCGGCGAGTCGCTCATCACCGGGTCCATGCCGACGATCGAGGCGCTCGGCCTGCGTGAGCGGCTGGACAAGATGGGCTACGTCCGCAAGTACGGCGGCACCCTGATGTGGGGCCGCAACCAGGGCGCCTGGGACTTCCGGTTCACCGAGGCCTCGGAGTACGAGTACACCTTCCAGGTCCGCCGGGCCGACTTCGACTCGGTCCTGCTGGGACGGGCTCGCGAGCTCGGCGCGCTGGTGATCGAGGAGGCCACGGTCCAGGACGTGCTCTTCGAGGGTGAGCGCGCTGTCGGCGTGCGGTTCCAGCGCAAGGGCGACGCGGAGCCCACCACCGTCGGGTCGACGCTGGTGGTCGACGCTTCCGGTCAGCAGCACCTGCTCCCGCGCAAGCTCGACCTCATCGAGTACCACAACGACCTGCGCAACATCGCGGTCTGGGCGTACTTCCAGAACTGCAACCGCTACAGCGGGACGCGGTGGGGCGACACGCTCACCGAGAACCGCCCGCACGGCTGGTTCTGGTTCATCCCGCTGTCGGACTCGACGGTGAGCGTCGGCTACGTGACGCCCATCGACGAGTACAAGAAGGCGGGCAAGTCGCTGGAGGAGCTGCACGCCAGCGAGCTGGCCGCGGCCGACGAGATCACCTCGCTCACCGCGCCGGCCACCCGCGTCAGCGGCTACCGCACGATCAAGGACTGGTCCTACACCTGCAAGAAGTTCTACGGTCCGGGCTGGGCCCTGGTCGGCGACTCGGCGGCGTTCATCGACCCGCTGCTGTCCACCGGCGTCGGCCTGACGCTGCGCGGTTCCCTCGGCCTGTTCGAGACGGCGAACCTCGCGCTGCGCAACCCGGACCAGGAGCAGGTGCTTTACGAGCGCTACGAGCGCAACTACCGCGAGTTCCTCACCTCGCTGCTGGAGTTCGTCCGGTTCTTCTACGACCGCACGAAGTCCAAAGAGGACTACTTCGAAGCGGCGCAGCAGAGCATCGACCCGAAGCGCCTGCGGCCGCGCAAGATCGACTTCGCCCGGATGCTGTCCGGGGTCTCCGGCATGCGTGACATCTTCGACGGGCCGCTGGCGCTGCGGGCGTTCCGCGACAGCGACGCGCCGGACGTGCCGGACACGCTGGCGGGCTAGGGATAGGGATGGGGACCACGCAGATGGAATCATTTGTCATCTCCGAGCGGTTCGCCGGGCAGGTCGCGCGGACGCCGGACGCGGTGGCGGTGTCCGCGGGCCCGGCCGCGCTGACCTACCGGGAGCTGGACGAGCGGGCCAACCGGCTCGCGCACCGGCTCATCGGGCTCGGCGTCCGCCAGGACGACCGGGTGGCGGTGCTGCTGGAGCGGTCGATCGACCTGGTGGTCGCGATCCTCGCGACCGTCAAGGCCGGCGGCGTCTACGTCCCGGTGCACGAGGACTACCCGGCCGAGCGCCGGCAGTGGGTCGTGGACCACGCGGAGGTGTCGGTGCTGCTGGCCGACACCACCACGCGGGACGCCGGCCTGCCGGGCGGGGTGCCGGTCGTGGTCGTCGACGACGACCCGGCGACCGCCGGGCAGCCGGCCACCGACCCGTCGGTGCCGATCCACCCGGACCAGCTGGCCTACGTGATCCACACGTCCGGCTCCACCGGCCACCCCAAGGGTGTCGCGGTGACGCAGCGGGACGTCGTGCGGCTCATCTTCAACACCCAGTGGACGGTCGAGCGGCACGCGCGGGTGCTGATGGTGGCGCCGTACGCGTTCAACGTGTCCACCTATGAGATCTGGATGCCCCTGCTGCACGGCGGCCGGATCGTCGTCGCGCCGCCCGGGCAGCTGACGCCGGCGACGCTGCGCGAGCTGATCGCGGGCGAGCGGATCACCGGGATCCACCTGACGGCCGGGCTGTTCCGGGTGCTCGCGGAGGAGTCGCTCGAGACGTTCACCGGCCTGACCGAGATCCTCACCGGCGGCGACGTGATCGCCCCGAACGCGGTGCGCCGGGTGCTCGACGCCTGCCCGGACCTGGTGATCCGGGCGATGTACGGGGTCACGGAGTGCTCCCTGTTCTCCGCGCACCACCCGCTGACCGCGTCGTACCAACCGGGCACACTCGTGCCGGTCGGGGACGCGTTCAACGACGTCACGATCCACATCCTCGACGAGCGCCTCACCCCGGTGCCGAGGGGCATCGAGGGCGAGATCTACATCGCCGGGCGCGGTGTCTCGCGGGGCTACTTCGGCCGCACGGACCTGACCGCGGAGGTGTTCGTCGCGGACCCGTTCGGCGAGCCGGGCGCCCGCATGTACCGCACCGGGGATCTGGCCCGCCGCAACGACGACGGCCTGATCGAGTACGTCGGCCGGGCGAGCAGCCAGGTGAAGATCCTCGGCTTCCGGGTCGAGCTCGCCGAGGTCGAGGCGGCGCTGAGCAGCTATCCCGGGCTCGCGCAGGTCGTCGTCGTGGTGCGCGTGCTCGAGTCGGGCGAGAAGCGGCTGGTCGGGTACGTCGTGCCGGAGTCCGGCGACATCGACCTGGGGGCGCTGCGCGCGCACGCCAGGGAAACGTTGCCCGACTACATGATCCCGGCCGCGCTGATCCAGCTGGAGTCGCTTCCGCTGACGTCGAACGGCAAGCTCGACCGCAAGGCGATGCCGGAGCCCGACTTCGAGGCCGCGTCGGCCTACCGGGCCCCGGAAACGCCGCTGCAGGAGAAGCTCTGCGCGATCTTCAGCTCGGTGCTCGAGGTCTCCCAGGTCGGCATCGACGACAGCTTCTTCGACCTCGGCGGCCAGTCGCTGGCCGCGATGCGGCTGCTCAGCCGGATCCGCGCCGAGGCCGGGGTCGACCTGCTGATCAACGTGCTGTTCGACATCCCCACCGTGGCCGGGCTGGCCGACCACATCGACGACGCCGCCGCGGCGGCGGCCTGAGCCGGAGGGAGAGACCGATGGCGAACCCGTTCGAAGAGCCGGACTCCAACTACACCGTCCTGCGCAACGACGAGAACCAGCACTCGCTGTGGCCGGCGTTCGCACCCGCGCCCGAAGGCTGGACCGTCGTGCACGGGCCGGGCCGGCGCGAGGAGTGCCTGGACCACATCCGGGAGAACTGGGTGGATCTGCGCCCGCGTTCGGTCGCCGAGTTCATCACGGCGCAGGCCGGGAGCTGATCCCGCCGAACCCCGCGCGACCCGGTTCCGCCCGGCGAATTCCGGTTCGCCGGGCGGAACCGGTGTCGCGCATCGCACTGCGGAAGATGCGTGCGGCCGACGCCGAAGACACCATTGAGCCCGATGCCGGCGCCGCCGCGGCCGGCCGCGGCGGCCGCGGGCTCGTCGCCCTCGCACATCACCGATGGCCACGCGGCCAGCCGATCCGGCAAGGAGAACACGGATGACCGAAGCGGCAAGATGGGAACTGCTGTTCAAGCGCGATGACCTCGCGGCCAAGGAGGTGCGCGAGGTCGCGGCCGCGGAGCTCGAGGCGGGCGAGGTCGAGCTCGCGGTCGAGCGGCTGGCGCTGACCATGAACAACGTGACCTACGCGCGGTGGGGCGCCATCCCGCCGCTGAACTTCTGGAGTGCTTTCCCCGCCCCGGATCCGGTCCTGGGCCGGCTTCCGCTGTGGGGCTTCGCCCGCGTGTCGCGGTCGAACCACCCCGGCTACGCGACCGGCGACCGGTTCTTCGGGTTCCTGCCGTCGTCGAGCCACCACGTGGTCCGGCCGGAGCCGGCCTCGCGCGGGTTCGTGGACACCACGCCGGACCGCTACTTCGCCCACCCCTGGTACCGGACGTTCCAGCCGGCCGGCGCGGCCGACCACCGCGACGACCGCCGGACCCTGCTGCGGCCGATCTACCCCGCGTCCTTCCACGTCGCCGACTTCGTCGCCGGCCAGGCGGGTGACGGCGAGCTCACCGTGCTCATCACCTCCGCGTCGAGCAAGGTGGCCATCGGGATCGCGCACCGCCTGCGCGGCACCGCGAACGTGCGCACGATCGGGCTCACCGGCGGCGACCACGCCGCTTTCCTCACCGGGCTCGGGCTGTTCGACGAGGTGGCCACCTACGACGAGCTGCCGGCGGTGCCGGCCGGTCCGGTCCTGTGCGTCGACCTCGCCGGGGACGCCGCGGTGCTGACCGCCATCCACGGCCGGTTCCGCGCCGGCCTGGTGCACATCGCACTGCTGGGCTGGACCCACGGCGCGCAGCCGCCGCCGGAGCTCACCGACCCCGCGCCGGAGCTGTTCTTCACCCCCGCGGTCGAGGGCGCGACGATCGAGGCCGAGGGTGAAGACGCGTTCTTCGCCCGCTACCACGCGGCCGAGGACGAGTTCATCGACGCGACCGAGTCCTGGCTGACCGTCACGGCCCGCACCGGGCCCGACGCGATCGCGGCGGTGTTCCGGACCCTGGCCGACGGCACCCACCCGGCGAACGGCTTCACGATCCTCACCCCCTGAGCCGAGGGCACGAGGAAGGGCGCCGGGATCACTCCCGGCGCCCTTTTCGTTGTCTTGAATGAGTCATTCAGGGCGTGGGACGTCCTGAATGACTCATTCAAGACGTTTGCCCGGGGCACCACACCCGTCGGCCGGCGCCGGGACAGCCGATTCGGGCGACTTTGCCGGAGCCCTTTGCCTCCCGGCCGAGCAGGCCGGCCCAGAAGCGTGCCGGTCCGGCCGGGTCGTCCGCCTCGAAGGTCACCGCCAGCAGTCGCGAACGCATCACCGGAACGTAGCCACCGGCCCCAGGAAACGGCAAGGCAATAGGGAAACCGGCGACGCCTGGTGGGCGTCGCCGGTTTCCCGTCAGGCCGCCTTTGGTGAAGGCGGAGACCATCGCGTCCGGTCAGGCGGCGTGCTGCGGTGCCGACCCCGCGCCTCCGATGGCGGTGACGGCGCGCTCGATCGCGATCCGCGCGTGCCACAGGTCTTCCGCTTCCCGCGGGATGTCGAGGACGAAGGTGCGGATGCCGCCCTTGAGGTAGGTCGCCAGCGCCTGCGCCACTTCGTCGTGGCTGCCCACCAGGTAGGGGCAGAACGTGTGGTGGTACCGGAAGGGAACCAGCCAGTACGGCTGTCCCGCTTCGTCGGGGATGGGCACGGAAGCGAGCTGGGGCTGCCAGGACGACGTCCCGGCGGCGAGCAGCAGCTTCATCCTCGCGGCCCCTTCGGGGTCGGCGGGGAACCGCTCGTGCGCGATCCGCCAGGCTTCGGCGGAGTCGTCCCGCGCGATGATGCCGACGCTGATGCCCGAGCCGAACTTGTTCTTGCGCAGGTCCGGGCTGACGAAGTCCTCGGGCACCAACGGAAACGAGAGCTGGCTCAGGCCCAGCGCCTCGCCCGCGTTCAGGCTGGCCGCCGACGAGCCGGACACGTACGCCTTGGGAAGCAGCTCGTGGGGCACCGGGGTGGTGAGCCGGGCCCGGCGGAAGTTGTAGTACTCGCCGGCGAAGTTGACCATGCCGCCGCCGAGCAGCTTGTGGACGATCGTCGCGTACTCGGTGAGCCGGTCGTACCGGTCGTCGTGCGACACGGTGTCGCCCTGGACGGCGAGATCGCGGCTGAACCCGCCGCTGACGAAGTTGATGTCGATCCGCCTGCCGTACAGGTGCGCCAGGGACGACACCGCGCGAGCCAGCGCGAACGGGCTCAGGTCGATCGGCTGGATGGCGACGAGCGGCACGAAGCTCTCGGTGTTCGCCAGCGCCGCCTGGGCCGCCATCAGGGAGTCGACCGACGTGTTGTCGCTGTAGATCAAGGCTCCGCGGTAGCCGGCCTCATCGGCCCACCCGGCGATCTCCAGCAGCTTGCGCAGGTGGTGCTGCTCGTTGTACCCGATGCTGGAACGGCAGGTCGAGTAGAGGGTGACGCCGCCGGCGGCCAGGTCCATCATCGTTCGTTCCTCCCTTGGGTGATGCCGCGCACGGACGGGTCGGCCAGGAAGTCCCGCAGGCTGATCGTGATGCCGAACTGCTCTTCCAGCCGGGCGACGAGCACGGCGGCGAGCAGCGAATGCCCGCCCAGGTCGAAGAAGCTGTCCTCGACCCCGGCCCGCTCCACCCCGAGGACCTCGGCGAACAGCTCGCACAGGCGCTCTTCGAGGGGCGTGGCCGGCGCCCGGCCGGCCCCGGTGGTGAACGTCGGTTCGGGCAGGGCCTTGCGGTCCAGCTTCCCGTTGAGCGACAACGGCAGCGCGGCCAGCACCACCACCGCGTTGGGCACCATGTGCCCGGGCAGGATCCGCGCGGCGGCGGCCCGCAGCTCCGCCGGGTCCGGCGCGCGGCCGGCCTGCGGTTGCACGTAGCCCACGAGCCGCCGGTCGCCCGGCCGGTCTTCCCGGACCACGACCACGGCCTGGTCCACGCCCGGCTGCGCGGCCAGCACGGCCTCGATCTCGCCCGGCTCGATCCGGAACCCGCGGACCTTGACCTGCTGGTCGACCCGGCCCAGGTACTCGAGTTCGCCGTCGTCGCGCCAGCGCACCAGGTCGCCGGTCCGGTACATCCGTTCCCCGGCACCGAAGGGGCAGGCCACGAACCGCTGCGCGGTCAGCCCGGCCTGGTTCAGGTACCCGCGGGCCAGGCCCGGGCCGGCCAGGTAGAGCTCGCCGGCCACGCCCGGCGGCACCGGCGCGAGCCGGCCGTCCAAGACGTAGGCCCGCACGTTCCAGTTCGGCCCGCCGATCGGCGGGGCACCGGATCCCGACAGCGGCCCGCTGATCGTCGTGCACACCGACGTCTCGGTCGGGCCGTAGGCGTTGAACAGCCGCCGGCCCGCCGACCACTCGGCGACGATCTCGCCCGGGAGGGCCTCGCCGCCGACGACCAGGCACTCCAGCTCGGGCAGGCTCTCCGGGGCCGCTCCGGCCAGGGCGGCCGGCGCCACCACTGCGTGGCTGACGCGGAGCTCGCGCAACGTGTCGGCCAGTGCGTCGCCGGACAGCTGCCCCGGCGGGGGAAGGATCAGCGACGCCCCGGACGACAACGCCGAGAGCAGCTCGAGCAGCGACATGTCGAAGCTCAGCGAAAGGAGCTGGGCCACCCGGGACGCCGGGGTGACGGCCAAGGTCGCGACCATGAACGCGGCCAGGTTGGCCACCCCCTGGTGGCTGACCACCACGCCTTTGGGCCGCCCGGTGGAGCCGGACGTGTAGATCACCCAGGCCGGGTGCGCGGCCCGCAGCGGCGCGAGCCGGTCCTGATCGGCGACAGTGCCGCCGGGCAGGTCGGCCACCACCGCGGCCACCCGCGGGTCGTCCAGGACGACCAGCCGGTCCTGGCCGGGCAGGTCCGCCCCCGCCTGCCGGTTCGTGAGCACCACGACCGGGTCGGCGTCGCCGAGCATGTAGCCGATCCGATCGGCGGGATACCCCGGGTCGATCGGCAGGTAGGCCGCGCCGGCCTTGGCCACCGCCAGCACCGCCGCCACCATCTCGGGCGACCGCGGCAACGCGACCGCCACCCGCCGCTCCGGCCCGACGCCCAGGCCGACCAGGTAGCGCGCCAGCCGGGTCGAGCGGGCGTCGAGCTCCGCGTACGACCACGACACGCCCCCGGACTCCACCGCGACGGCGTCCGGCGTCCGCGCGGCCTGCGCCGCGAACAGCTCCGGCAACACGGTCACCGGAACGTCCCGCGCGGTGTCGTTCCACCGCGAGACGACCAGGTCCCGCTCGGCCGCCGTCAGCAGGTCGACGTCGCCGACCCGCAGCCCCGCGTCCGCGCTGAACTGGCCCAGCAGCGCGATCAGCCGCCCGGCCAGCGCCCGCACGGTGCCGTGGTCGAACAGGTCGGCCGCGTACTCCAGCGCGAGGCCGATCCCGCCCGGGGCGCCGTCCGGCTCGTGGCGCGACCGGAACGTCAGCGTCAGGTCGAACTTGGCCGAGCTCCCGGCCAGTTCCAGGTCCCGCGCCCGCAAGCCCGGGATCCGCCACTCCCGGCTGGTGTCCTCGTCGGCGGCCAGCATCACCTGGAACAGCGGGTGGTGCGCGGCCGACCGGACCGGGTTCAGGACTTCCACCAGCCGTTCGAACGGCACGTCCTGGTGCGCGTACGCGGCCAGGTCCCGGTCGCGGACGCGGCGCAGCAGCTCCGCGAAACTCGGGTCGCCCGAGAGGTCCGCCCGCAGCACCAGCGTGTTGACGAAGAACCCGACCAGCTGGTGCAGTGCCTCGTCCCCGCCGCGGCCGGCCACCGGCACGCCGATCGGGATGTCGGTGCCGGCCCCGGACCGCGACAGCAGGACCGCGAGCCCGGCCTGGAGCACCATGAACACCGTCACCTGGTGCTCGCGCGCCAGCTCCACCAGCCCGCGGTGCAGCCCGGCGTCGACCTCGACGCCGACGTGCCCGCCGCGGTGGGTGGGATGCGCCGGGCGGGACCGGTCGAACGGCAGGTCCAGCTGCTCGGGCAGGTCGGCCAGCGCCGACTCCCAGTACGCCACCTGCCGGCCCAGCACGCTGTCGTCGCCGGCGTCCTCGCCGCCCAGCAGCCCCCGCTGCCAGAGCGTGTAGTCCGCGTACTGCACCGGCAGGTCCGTCCACTCGGGACGGTGACCGGCCAGCCGCGCCTCGTACGCCTCGCCCAGGTCCCGCAGCAGGACCCCGAGCGACCAGCCGTCACTGGCGATGTGGTGCGTCAGCAGCTCCAGCACGCACTCGTCGTCCCCCAGCTCGAACAGCCACGCCCGCACCGGCAGCTCTTCGGCCAGGTCGAACACGTGCTGGGCCGCCTGCCCGATCAGCTCGTCCAAGCCGGCTTCGTCGGCCCGCACCACAGCGAATCCCGGCACGGCCAGCTCGGCCGGGACCACCCGCTGGTACGGCTGGCCGTCCACGGCCGGGAAGACCGTCCGCAACGCCTCGTGCCGCCCGACCACGTCACCCAGTGCCGCGCTCAGCGCGTCCGCGTCGACCGGCCCGTGCAGCCGCCACGCGAACGGCACGTTGTAGGTGGTGCTCGGCCCCTCGAGCTGCGCCTGGAACCACAACCGGCGCTGCGCGAACGACAACGGCAGGCGCTCGGGCCGGTCGGCGCGCTCCAGGGCCGGCCACACCTGGCCGGCGCCGTCGAGCGACTTGGCCAGCAGCTCGACCGTCGGGTGGTCGAACACCGTCCGGATCTCCAGCTCCACCGCCAGCACCGACCGCACCCGGCTGATCAGCCGGGCCACCAGCAGCGAGTGGCCGCCCAGGTCGAAGAAGCTGTCGTCCACGCCGACCCGGTCCACGCCCAGGACTTCGGCGAACAGCTCGCACAAGATCTCCTCGGCCGGGGTGGACGGCTCCCGGCCGGTCCCGGCGGCGTACTTCGGTGCCGGGAGGGCCTTGCGGTCCAGCTTCCCGTTGACCGTCAGCGGCAGTGCGTCCAGCACGACCACCGCGGCGGGGACCATGTAGCCGGGCAGCACGGCGGCCGCGGCGGCCCGGATCCCGGCCGGGTCCACCCGGCTCCCCGGCGCGGGCACGACGTAGCCCGCCAGGCGCTGGTCGCCCGGCCGGTCCTCCCGGGCCACCACGACGGCCTGGGCCACACCGGGCTGCCCGGCCAGCACGGCCTCGATCTCGCCCGGCTCGATGCGGAACCCGCGGACCTGGACCTGCTGGTCCACCCGGCCCAGGTACTCCAGCTCGCCGTCTTCCCGCCACTGCGCCAGGTCCCCGGTCCGGTACATCCGTTCCCCGGTACCGAAAGGACACGCCACGAACCGCTGCGCGGTCAGGCCGGCCTGGTTCAGGTACCCCCGCGCCAAACCGGGACCGGCGATGTAGAGCTCGCCCGGCACCCCCGGCGGCACCTCTTCCAGGCGTTCGTTCAGCACGTGCACCCGGGCGTTCCAGATCGGCTTCCCGATCGGCGGCGCGTCCGCGCCGGACAGCGGCCCGCTCAGCGTCACGGCCACCGTCGCCTCGGTCGGGCCGTAGGCGTTGAACATCCGCCGGTCCCGCGACCACTCGGCGCAGACCTCACCGGGGCACGCCTCGCCGCCGACCATCATGCATTCGAGCAGGGGCAGCTGTTCGGGAGCCGCACCGGCCAGGGACGCCGGCCCGACGAGGGCGTGGCTGACGCGCAGTTCGTGCAGCGCCTCGGCCAGCACCTCCCCGGCCAGCTGCCTCGGCGGCGGGAGCACCAGTGCCGCGCCGGCCGGGAACGACATCATGAACTCCATGACGGCCGCGTCGAAGCTCAGCGACGCCACCTGCCCGACCCGCGACTCCGGCCCGATGGCGAAGGTCGAGATCAGGAACGCGGACAGGCTCGCCAGCCCCTGGTGGGTGACCACCACGCCCTTGGGCCGCCCGGTGGACCCGGATGTGTAGATCAGGTAGGCCGGGTGCGCGGCCAGCAACGGCGTGAGCCGGTCCTCGTCGGTGACCGGGCCGCCGGGCTGGTCCGCCACGGCCGCGGTCACCGCGGCGTCGTCGAGGTCGAGCACGGCCGCCGCTTCCGGCAGCCGCGCCGACGTGGCCCGGTCGGTGATCAGCAGGCTCGGGGCGGCGTCGTCGAGCATGTAGCCGATCCGATCCACCGGGTAGCCCGGATCGATCGGCAGATAAGCCGCGCCGGCCTTGGCCACCCCCAGCACCGCCGCCACCATCTCCAGCGACCGCGGCAACGCGACCGCCACCAGCCGCTCCGGCCCCACGCCCAGCCCCACCAGATGGCGCGCCAAGCGGCTCGACCGCGCGTCCAGCTCCGCGTACGACCACGACGCACCCCCGGACTCCACCGCGACGGCGTCCGGCGTCCGCGCGGCCTGCGCCGCGAACAGCTCCGGCAACACCGTCACGGGAACGTCCCGCGCCGTGTCGTTCCACCCCGCGACGACCTCGTCCATCCCGGTCACGCCCGTTCGGCCCGGACAAGGCTCTTCGGCCGCATGTCCGTCCACCGCGCTTCGACGTACTCGACGCAGTTCGCGCGGGAGTCCGCGGCACGCGCCGTGCTCCAGCCGGCCGGGACGGCGATGCCGGCGGGCCACAGGCTGTACTGCCCTTCGTCGTTGACCAGGACCAGGTACAGGGCGTCGGCGTCCTCGAACGGATTGGACACGGTAAACCTCACTCCACTTAGGACGGTCTAGCTGGCACTACGTCGGTCACGGGCCGCCACGTCTCCGCGGTCGCCCCGGGCGATCGGATCTGCGGTTCCGGGACGGTCAGTCCGCGGTCGCCTCCGGCACCTGGTGCGCTTCGACGCTGTCGTACAGGTGCTTGATGTTCGAGCTGCCGAACGACGTCGCGCCCGCCCGCTCGATGATCTCCAGGAAGAGCGTGTTCCGCGGGTGCACGGACTTGGCGAAGATCTGGTAGAGCTGGCCGTCGTGGTCCTCGTCCACCAGGATGTTCAGGTCGCGCAGCTCGTCGACGGAGTACTTTTCCGGCCGCACCCGGTTGGCGAGCGCCGTGTAGTAGGCGGCCGGCGTCGTCAGCAGCTCGATGCCGTCGACGGTGAGCTGCCGCACGGTGGCCAGGATGTCCGTGGTGCTGAAGGCCATGTGCTGCACGCCCGAGCCGTCGTTGTCCTTGAGGAACCGGTCGACCTGGCCGACGGCGAGGCTGGTGTCCGACTCGACGAGCGTGAACGTGACCGCGCGCGACTTGCTCTGGATGACCTTGATGAACATCCCCTGGTCGCCGGTGACGATCCGCTCGGTGAGGATGAGCTCGAAGTCCAGCGTCCGCTGGTAGTACTCGACGGTCTCGTCCATCCGGCCCGCCTCGACGGGAATCGCGAAGTGGTCCACCTTGTGCAGCCCGGTTCCCGGGGCGGTGGCGGTTTCGGGCACCGCGACGAGGCCGAGCACGTCGGCCACCACCGCGTCGTCCGGTCGCTGCACGAACGTGTGCGTCACGTCGCCGAAGCCGGCGATCTTCGCGATGGTCACCGCGCCCCGGGCGACCGGCGCCATGACCGGCCGCACGCCGCGCCGCACGGCCTCCTCGAACGCCGCGGCGGCGTCCGGCACCCGGATGCCGATGTCGCCGATCCCGTCCCCGTGCCGCGAAACGTAGGCGTGCGCGGGGTGGTCCTCGCCCGATTCGGTCAGCACCAGGTCGATCTCGCCCTGCCCGACATCGACCGACCGCGTCGACCCGCCCGCCGGGGCCGACACCGCGCGCACGACGAAACCGCAACCGCCGACGAGCCAGGCGAGATTCCGTTCGATATCGTCCACGTACAGCTCGACGTAATCGATGGTCATGTCCCGGAGTGCGTTCTGCACGGTCTCCAACCTCCACTGGCGGGTATTCGGTGCCTGGCGTCTCGCGTCCCACCGCCGAGAATCGCAAAATCGGCCCGGTATTGTCCTCTCTTCCGTTGCCCGCGCCGGTCGCCGGACAACGCATGGCCGGAGAAGCCGTGGCAGCGTCCCCGGACGCATACTGATCACCCGGTGCCCGGCCGCAGGAGAGGCGATTCGCTTTGGAAACCCCCCTGAGCGTGGAAACGTTGCACGGATCGCTCGCCGATCCGGCCATCTCGTCGATGAACCTGCTCAACGAGCTGATCGACGAATATCCGCGGGCCATTTCCATGGCGGCCGGGCGGCCGCACGAAGAATTCTTCGACGTCGGCCAGATCCACCAGTACCTCGACTCTTATTGCGACCACCTCCGGCGCGACCGGAAGCTGAGCGAGGCCGAGGTCACCCGCACGCTCTTCCAGTACGGCGCCACGAAGGGCGTCATCGCCGACCTCGTCGCCGGCAACCTCGCCGAGGACGAGGACATCGTCGCCGCCCCCGAGTCCGTGGTCGTCACCGTCGGCTGCCAGGAGGCGATGTTCCTGGTGCTGCGGGCGTTGCGAACGGACGAGAACGACGTGCTGCTCGCCCCCGCCCCCACCTACGTCGGCCTGACCGGGGCGGCGCTGCTGACCGACACCCCGGTCCGGCCGGTGCGGTCCACCGAGGACGGCATCGACCTCGACGACCTGACGCACCAGCTGAAACTGGCGCGCGAGGCGGGCAAACGGGTCCGGGCCTGTTATGTGACACCGGACTTCGCGAACCCCACCGGCACCAGCATGGACCTGCCCGCCCGCCGCCGTCTCCTCGAGATCGCCGCGGAGCACGGGATCCTGCTGCTCGAGGACAACGCGTACGGGCTCTTCGGAGCGGATCGCCTCCCTTCGCTGAAGGCCCTCGACGACGCGGGGATCGTGGTCTACCTCGGTTCCTTCGCCAAGACCGGGATGCCCGGCGCGCGGGTCGGCTACGTCGTGGCGGACCAGCCCGTGGCCGGCGGTGGCCTGCTCGCCGACCAGCTCTCGAAGCTCAAGGGCATGCTCACGGTGAACACCTCCCCCATCGCCCAGGCGGTGATCGCGGGCAAGCTCCTGCGCAACGACCTGAGCCTGACCAGGGCCAACGCCCGCGAGACGGCGATCTACCAGCGCAACCTCCACCTGACGCTGGACGGGCTCTCCCGCACGCTCGGCGCGTGCCCCGGCGTCACCTGGAACACGCCGACGGGCGGGTTCTTCATCACCGTGACCGTGCCGTTCACCGTCGACGACGACCTGCTGGCCCACGCGGCCCGCGACCACGGCGTCCTGTTCACCCCGATGCACCACTTCTACGGCGGCAAGGGCGGGTTCAACCAGCTCCGGCTGTCGATCAGCCTGCTCACCCCGGACCTGATCGACGAGGGCGTCTCCCGGCTCGCGGCCCTCATCACCGGACGCCTCCGCTGAACCCCGCCGCGCTCCGGGTTCCCGGCGGATGTCTTCGGCGGCGCGGGTCGGTGGCTCGTCGGCGGTTGTCTTGAATGAGTCATTCAGGGCGTGGGAGGTCCTGAATGACTCATTCAAGACGTTTGGCCGGGACATCACCCCGTCGACCGGCGCCGGGACGGGCGACTTTGCCGGACGCCTCCCCTGACCCCGGGGGCGGTTGCGCATCCGCGGAGACGCGGGTCTCCGCCGCCCCGCTGGATGCTCGATCCACCGGGTCACCGCCGGCGCCCGCCGGTGGCCGAGCCCCACAGCGCTGAAAGGGACGAAAATCATGGTCATCGTCATGGCTACCGATGCGGGGACCGCAGATGTCGAGGCCGTCGTCGACCGGGTGACGGAGGCGGGTGGCGAAGCCTTCGTCAGCCGCGGCGTGAGCCGGGTGATCGTCGGGCTCATCGGTGACGTCGACCGGTTCGAGACGCTGAACCTCGGCGGGATGCGCGGGGTGCAGAGCGTCAACCGCATCTCCGCCAAGTACAAGCTGGTGAGCCGGGAGCA
The DNA here is from genome assembly GCF_030182635.1 of Amycolatopsis ponsaeliensis. Classification (NCBI taxonomy): domain Bacteria; kingdom Bacillati; phylum Actinomycetota; class Actinomycetes; order Pseudonocardiales; family Pseudonocardiaceae; genus Amycolatopsis; species Amycolatopsis ponsaeliensis. Next base: position 66,862 of record NZ_JAPZLD010000050.1, on the reverse strand, counting down.
CCACCCGGAACGGTCCACTGTGTACGTCCGCGGCGTGCCGATCGGCCCGGACACGGTCACCCTGATCGCCGGGCCGTGCGCGGTCGAGACGCCGGAGCAGACGCTGGCCGCGGCGCGGATGGCGCAGGCCGCGGGTGCGACGTTGCTGCGCGGCGGCGCGTTCAAGCCGCGCACGTCGCCCTACGCCTTCCAGGGGCTCGGCGAGGCCGGCCTGCAGATCCTCGCCGACATCCGCGCGCAGACCGGCCTGCCGATCGTCACCGAGGTAGTCGCGGCGCACGACGTCGAGATGGTCGCCGGGTACGCGGACATGCTGCAGATCGGCACCCGGAACATGCAGAACTTCGCGTTGCTGCAGGCCGCCGGCGAGGCGGGCAAGCCGGTGCTGCTCAAGCGCGGCATGAACTCCACCATCGAGGAATGGCTGATGGCGGCCGAGTACATCGCGCAACGCGGCAACCTCGACATCGTCCTGTGCGAGCGCGGGATCCGCACGTTCGAGACGGCCACCCGCAACACGCTCGACATCTCGGCGGTGCCGGTCGTCCAGGGGCTTTCGCACCTGCCCGTGATGATCGACCCCTCGCACTCCGGCGGACGGCGGGATCTCGTCCTCCCCCTGTCCCGGGCGGCGATCGCCGTCGGCGCGGACGGGGTGCTCGTCGACGTCCACCCGCATCCCGAAGAGGCCAAGTGCGACGGGCCGCAGGCGCTCGTGACCGAAGACCTCCGTGTCCTGTCGAAGGAAATCGAAGCGCTGACCGGGGTGGTCGGGCGCCGGACCTCGACCTGGTGGAACCGGCGGCTCTTCGCCGGCTGACGCTCCGAACCGACGAGAACCCGTGCGGACCGCACGGGTTCTCGTCGTTCAGGCGGCGAGCGTCCGGTCCGCGACCGCCCGGCCGGTCAGTTCGACGAGCCTGCTGCCGACGTCGACGACGGGCAGGGCACAGGAAGCGGTCACGAACGGCAGCACGGCCGTGAAGTGCGTGCACGCCAGGACGACGGCCTCCAGGCCGAGCCGCTCGGCGAGGCGCAGCGTGGTCGGCAGGTGCGAGGTCTCGAAGGCCGCCGCCGGGTCGCCGGCCTCGATCCCGCGCACCAGCGCGGGATCCGACACCCCGAGCAGCCGGTGGCCGGGGCTGACCTGCCACGCGGTCCGCTCGACCCCGACGACGGCGTGCGCGTTCCCGGTGACCACCAACGACGAACGCAGCTCCGGGAACACTTCCCGGTAGACCGTGCTGGGTGAAACCACCGGCAGCGCCGCGTGGTCGTGGTCGACCACGGCCGACAGCGAGTTGCAGAACAGCATCGCCTGCTCGGTCCCCCGGGCGCGCAGCTCGCGCAGACGCGCGTGGAACGCCGCCGCGAGCGCGCCGGGATCCTGGTACTGCAACGAGTCCTGCTCGTCCGGCGAACCGGCCATGGCGTACGGATCCGCCGTGAGTCCCCGGGCCCTCAGCAACTCGGCGCCGAGACCGGAGTCGTAGGGCGTGCCGGCGATGACCGCCACCGCGGGCGCTTTTCCTTCCCCCGCAAGTATCTTCATCCCACCGATGGTTCCAGCCGGGACGGCGGCTGCCTTCCTCCGGGATGCCGTCAGCGGGGCGCGATCACCTTGCCCGGGTTGAAGATCCCGTCCGGGTCGAGTGCCTGCTTCAGCGCCCGGTGGACCCGCATGCCGACGGGACCGAGCTCCTGCGCGAGCCAGTCCCGCTTGAGCAGGCCGACGCCGTGCTCGCCGGTGCAGGTGCCGCCCAGCGCGAGCCCCAGCCGCATGATCTCGTCGAACACCAGCCGCCCACGGTCCATACTGGACTGATCCGCCCGGTCCACCACGATGACCGGGTGCAGGTTCCCGTCGCCGGCGTGGCCGACCACGCCCACCAGGACGCCGTTGCGCGCCGCTATCTCCTCGACGCCCTCGACGAGGTCGGCGACCCGGGACCGCGGCACGGCGACGTCGTCGACGACGAGACCGCCCCGGCCGCCGGGGAACGCCTGCGCGGCCAGCTGTTCCATCGCCGGGTGCGCCAGCCGGCGCGCGCTGGTCAAAGCCTCGGCCTCAACCGCGTCCTCGGCGGCGTACAGCTCGCTCGAGCCGGCTTCCCGGCAGCACTCGGCGATCGCGGTGAGGTCGGTCCCGTCGCCGGTGTCCGTCGCGATCAGCAGCATCGCCGCGGCCTCGGTGTCCAGGCCCATCGGGCGGTGGGCCTCGATGGCCCGCAGGTGCGTGCGGTCGAGCAGCTCGAGCATGCTCGGCACGTGGCCGGCGGCGATGATCGAGGCGACCGCTCGCCCGGCCGCGGCCACCGTCGGGTACACCGCCACCATGGTCCGGGCCTCCCGGGCCGCGGGCCGGAGCCGGACGGTGATCTCGGTGATGATCCCGAGCGTGCCCTCCGACCCGACGAACAGCCCGGTCAGGTCGTAGCCGGCGACGCCCTTCACGGTCCGGCGCCCGCACCGCAGGACCTCGCCGTCGGCGAGCACGACTTCCAGGCCCAGCACGTACTCGCCGGTGACGCCGTACTTCACGCAGCACATGCCGCCCGCGTCGGTCGAGACGTTGCCGCCGATCGTCGAGGACTCCCAGGAGCCGGGGTCCGGCGGGTAGGCGAGCCCTTCCTTGGCGGCGGCCCGGCTCAGCTCGGCGTTGACCACCCCCGGCTGCACGACCGCGATCCGCTCGCCCGGGTCGATCTCGAGGATCCGGTTCAACGCCGTCAGCGACACGATGAGGGCGCCGTCGACCGCGTTGGCCGCGCCGGTCAGCCCGGTGCGCGCGCCCTGCGGGACGACCGGCACCCGGTGCGCGGCGGCCACCCGGACGGTGGCGGCGACCTCGGCGGTGCTCTGCGGCCGCACGACGGCGAGCGGCGTGCCCGCGTCGCACAGGTCGGCTTCGTCGCGGCAGTAGGAGGCCAGCAGCTCCGGATCGGTGAGCACGCGATCGGCGGGCAACGTCGCCAGCAGGTCGTCGATCGGAAGTCCCATGCGAGCCAAAGTAACCGCCTGTGCGCCGCAATTCCAGCGTGCCGAACGAAAACGGCATTCGCGAGGATCTGCCTGGTCACCCGGGCGATCAGTGGGCAACGGCAAAGACGTGCGGCCGCCGATTGCCCACCTAGCCTCACCAGATCCTGTTCGGTTCAACTGGAGGTGGACTAGGTGAAACGTCTGATTGTCACCGCGGTCGCCGGCGTTGCCACGGCCTTTTCGGCGGTGAGTGCCCCGGCCGCCACCGCGGCGCCGGCCACCATCACCTGGGGTCCGTGCCAGGACCCGAGCCTGGTGGCGGCGGGCGCCCAGTGCGGGATGCTCCAGGTGCCGATGGACTACCGCAGGCCGGCCGGGAAGCAGCTCCGGATCGCGGTGTCCCGGATCCGGCACAAGGTCCCGGAGAGCGCTTTCCAGGGCGTCATGCTGACCGTCTCGGGCGGTCCCGGCCTGCCGGGGCTGGCACTGGCCACGCTGGGCACGCTGGTCCCCGGACATGTCGGGGACGCCTACGACTGGATCGGTTTCGACCCGCGCGGGGTCGCCACGAGCGAGCCCGCGCTGTCCTGCGATCCCGGCTACATGGACTTCGACCGGCCGAGCTACGTGCCGGTCACGCCGCAGCTCGAGCGGACCTGGCTCGACCGCGTCCGGGGTTACGCCCGCGCCTGCGGCGCGCACAACGACCCGGACCTGCTGGCGAACATGAAGACCACGGACGAGGTGGCGGACCTGGAGCGCATCCGGGCCGCGCTCGGCGTGACCGAGATGAGCTTCTACGGCTACTCCTACGGCACGTACGTCGAAGAGGTCTACGCGACGCTGCACCCGGATCGGGTACGCCGGATGGTCCTGGACAGCAGCGTGCACCCCCGGGACGTCTACTACCGGCTCAACCTGTCACAAGACTCGGGGTACGACCGGAACCTGAACGCGTTCTTCGGCTGGGTCGCGGCGCACGACGACGTCTACCACCTTGGCAGTACCCAGGCCGCCGTGAAGAACGTGTACGACCGGCAGCTGGTGAAACTGGCGCGCGAACCGGCCGCGGGCGCGGTCGGCCCGGACGAGTGGACCGACATCTTCCAGCTGGCCGCCTACCGCCAGCTCCACTGGACGCTCGTCGCCGACGCGTTCGCCGGCTGGGTCAACCACCACGACGGCGCGACGCTGAAGACGTTGTTCGTGCAGATCGGCGGACGCGGCAACGACAACGCCTACGCCGCGTACCTGGCCGTGGAGTGCACGGACACGCAGTCGCCCACGAACTGGCAGAAGTGGCGGGCGGACACCTGGCGGGCGTTCGCCGAGGCGCCGTACTTCGCCTGGCAGAACACCTGGATCAACGCGCCGTGCGCGTTCTGGCCCGCCCCGGCCGGCAGGCCGGTGAACATCGGCAGCCACCGCCTGGACAGCATGCTGCTGGTCGACGAGACGCTCGACCCGGCCACGCCGTTCGAGGGCAGCCTCGAGACCCGCACCCGGTTCCCGGCCGCCGAGTTGCTCGCCGTGCCGGGCGGCCTGAACCACGCGAACACGCTGATGGGCGGCAACGCCTGCGTGGACGGCAAGATCGCGGAGTACCTGTCGGGCGGCACGCTGCCCGCGCGCAAATCCGGCAACCGGTCCGATCTGGAGTGTCCGCCGCTGCCGCTGCCGGTTCCGCCGTCGAGCCGGTAGGCCCCAAGATCGTTCGTTCCTCGAGAGGATCCCGACCCGCTGTTGCTAGCTTCGGTCGGGAGATCGCGAACGTCACCGAAACCTGATCGGAGTCACATGGCCGACGTGAAGCCGCGGCGCGGAATCGGCCGCACCCTGGGTGTCTACATCGGACTGGTCGTGGTGCCCGTCGTGGTCGCGATCGTCCTGCTGGGCAGCGGGGACGACGGCGACAACGTCGCCAAGGCGAAGGCCGCGGCCGGGCCGTCACTGGTCCAGCTGCTGCTGGCGATCACCGTCATCGTCGGCGCCTGCAAGATCGTCGGCTGGCTCGGCCAGCGGGTCGGGCAGCCCGCGGTGATGGGGGAGATCGTCGCCGGCATCGTGCTCGGGCCGTCGGTGCTCGGCGCCCTGTGGCCCCAGGGCGCGGCGGTCCTGCTCCCCAAGGCCGCGATCCCCCAGCTGAACGTCGTGGCCCAGCTCGGCGTGATCTTCTTCGTGTTCCTCGCCGGGCTGGAGCTGAACACGCGGCTGCTGCGCGGACGCGGGCGGCTCGCCGTGGTCGTCAGCCACGTCAGCATCGCGTTCCCGTTCCTGCTCGGGGTCGGGCTGGCGGTGTTCGCCTACACCCGGTTCGCCCCCGCGGGCGTCGGTTTCCTCGCGTTCGCGCTGTTCTTCGGCGTCTCGCTGAGCATCACGGCGCTGCCGGTGCTGGTCCGGATCCTGCACGAGATCGGGCTGTTCCGCACCGAAGCCGGCGTGGTCGCGCTGACCTGCGCGGTGGTCGACGACGTCACGGCGTGGAGCCTGCTCGCGCTGGTGGTCGCGCTGACGACGGCGTCCTCGCTGTTCGGCGTGGTGCTGACGGTCGCGCTGACCGTGGCGTTCGTCGCGTTCCTCGGCCTGGTCGTGCGGCCGCTGCTGCGCGGGCTGGTGACCCGGGTCCCGGTGGCCCGGTTGCAGAAGGCCGCGCCGCTGTCGGTGGTCGGCGTGCTGCTGTGCGCGCTGGCCACCGAGTGGATCGGCGTGCACGCGATGTTCGGCGCGTTCGTGTTCGGGCTGGTCTTCCCGCGCGACAACGTGATAGCGACTTGGCTGCTGGACAAGGTGGGCGGGCTGACCACGGCGTTGATGCTGCCGCTGTTCTTCGCCTACAGCGGGCTGCGGACCAACATCACCCTGATCTCCGCCGAGGGCTGGGTGTGGTGCGCGGTGATCCTGGTCGCGGCGGTCGTGGGCAAGCTCGGCGGCTCGGCGCTGTCCGCGCGGGCGGTCGGCGAGAGCTGGAACCGGGCGTTGCAGGTCGGCGTGCTGATGAACTGCCGCGGCCTGACCGAGCTGGTGGTGCTCAACATCGGGCTCGACCTCGGCGTGCTGTCGCCGATGTTGTTCACGATGCTGGTGATCATGGCGCTGGTCTCGACGGCGATGGCCGGGCCGATGGCGACCTGGTTCGCGCGCCGGGACGGCCACAACGTCGTAGAGCTCCCGCCGCGCACCTCCGAGCGTGCCGCGGCGTGAGCCCTGCCGGCAAGCAGGAAGACGCGGTTCCCCCTGGCCCGCTGCGAAGCTGGGACGGTCGACAATCTAGGAGGTCAAGGTGTCGAGCACCGATGTTCCGACGCGGGAGGAACTGGTTCGCCGCGTGGCCGAACTGGCTCCCGCACTGAAGAAGCACGCGAACTGGTCCGAGCAGAACCGGCGGGTGCACGACGAATCCATCGAGGCGCTCGCCGAGGCCGGCGTGTTCAAGCTGCGCCGCCCGAAGCGTTACGGCGGCTTCGAAGCCGACACCCGGACGCTCGTCGACGTCGCCACCGAGATCGGCCGCGCCGACGGCTCGACCTCCTGGGTGGCTTCGGTGTACTGGATCCCCACCTGGATGGCCTGCCACTTCCCGGAAGCGGTGCAGGACGAGGTGTTCTCGACCCCGGACGTGCGCGTGTGCGGCACGCTCAGCCCGTCCGCGATGGCCGCGCCGGTCGACGGCGGCGTCGTGGTGAACGGCAAGTGGGGCTTCATCAGCGGGGCACTGCACGCGCAGTGGCAGGAGATCATCGCGATCCTCGTCCCGCCGGAGGGTGAGCCGTACCCGATCATGGCCCTGGTTCCGCTGTCGGACCTGCTGATCGTGGACGACTGGGACACCGCGGGCCTGCGCGGGACCGGCAGCGTGTCGACGGTGGCGCAGGACGTCTTCATCCCGGCCGAGCGCGTGCTCCCGCTGCCCGCGGTGCTGGAGGGGCAGGGCGGCGCGGCGGGTTCGATCTACCGCTCGCCGCTGCTGCCGGTCGCCTCGGTGTCGTCGGTCGGCACGCTGGTGGGCATGGCGAAGTCGGCCCAGGACAGCTTCCTCAAGCGGCTGCCGGACCGCAAGATCACCTACACCGCCTACGAATCGCAGCGCGAGGCCCCGATCACGCACCACCAGGTGGCCGAGTCGGCGATGAAGATCGACGAGGCCCAGTTCCACGCGCACCGCCTGGCCACGCTGGTCGACACCAAGGTCGCCGACGGCAGCCCGTGGAAGCTGGACGAGCGCGCGATCGCGCGGGCCGACCTCGGCGCGGTGGTCCGGCTGGCCAAGGAGTCCATCGACATCCTGGCCTCGGCCTCCGGCGGTTCCTCGATCTACCACGGCATCCCGATCCAGCGCATCGCCCGCGACGTCACCGCGGTCAACCTCCACGCGCTGATGCACCCGAACACCAACACCGAACTGTACGGCCGCGTCCTGTGCGGGCTCGAGCCCAACACGCTCTACATCTAGGGAGACCTCCATGACCACGACCGAAGCCGGCACCGCGGCCGACCAGGCCGGGATCGCGGCCCTGACCCAGAAGGTCATCGCCGCGTGGGCCTACGGCGACGCCGACGGGTTCGCCAACGTCTTCACCGACGACGGCACGATGATCCTGCCCGGCATCTTCAAGAAGGGCCGCGAGGAGATCCGTTCGTTCCTCGTGGAGTCGTTCGCGGGCAACTACAAGGGCACCCAGGTCACCGGCCGCCCGATCGAGATCCGCTTCTTCACCCCGGACTCCGGCGTCCTCATCACCCAGGGCGGCGTCCTCGCCGCGGGCGAGACCGAGGTCGCGGACTCCCAGTCGATCCGGGCTTCCTGGACCGTCGTGAAGCGCGACGGCGCCTGGCACCTGGCGTCCTACCAGAACACCCCGGCCAAGCAGCAGCTGCCGAAGCCGGGCACCGTCTGACCCCGCCCCTCCCCCGGAACCCGGGCCTCCCCTCGAGGCCCGGGTTCCTTTTTTGCCGCCGGCCGCCGGTTGTCTTGAATGAGTCATTCAGGGCGCGCAAGGTCCTGAATGACTCATTCAAGACGTTTCCCCGGGCCCACGCCACTCGGCCGCCGCATCGGCAGCCAGGTCCGCCGGCTACTACTCGAGCGTGAACACCTCCACCGGGTGCGGGACGCGGATCACGCCCGCCCCCGCCGTACCCAGCCCGGCGACGGCGTCGAGCAGCGAACCCCGGTCCGGCGGGCCGCGCCACGGCTGGTGGCGGGCGAACACCAGGAACTCGAGAAGCCGTTGGCGCGTCTCGGAAACCGGGACCGCGATCTCGGCGTCCACCGAGACCGAGCGGAACCCGATGCCGAGCCGCCGCAGCTCCTCGGCGAACGTCTGCGCGAACAGCGGCCGCACGATCCCGCGGCAGGCGAGCCACTCCGCGAACGCCGCGTTCAGCGCGTTCGACGGCGTGACCGCCACGATCACCCGCCGGTGCCGGTTGCGGGCCTCCTTCAGCACCGCCATCCCCTCGGCCGCGCCGAGGTAGCACAGCGACTGGATGAACAGGCCGCATTCGGTCGGCGCGATCCGCTGGACGGCGACTTCGGCCATGCCGGCCGTGAACAGCCGGTATCCGCGCACCTTCGGCAGCGCGGCGAGGTCGGCACGCAGGCGCGCCACCGCTTCGCCGTTGGTGTCCACGCCCTGGAACCACACCGTTTCCCGCGGCGTCCGCGCGATCAGCTCCAGCTCGAACATGCCGAAACCGCACCCGTAGGACGTCAGCTCGAGGTCGGCGCCGCCGCCGAGCAGCGCGGCGATCTCGCCCGCCATCAACGCCTGCTGGTTCGTCAGGCTCCGGAAGGTCGCATTGCAGGTGTTGTAGTCCAATTCGTCCATCGCCGCTCCCATTTCCGGCATGAACCGCCGGCGGAAATCGGCGTCGCGCACCGAATTCTACGGCCGGGCAGGGGAGGCGCGGGTTTCGTAAATTGCGCGATCGACCGATGAACCTCATTCAGCCGTCGATCGGCGCCGAAGTCACCGCAGGCAGGCGGCCTGCGATCCGGAGCGCCGACCTAACCGGAATAAGGTTCAATCAGGGCGCGAGATCCAGCGCGCATTCCCCGACGCAGACTTCGGCGGGCCAGTCCAGCCGCAGCGCGCGGCCGACGCGGTCCCCGGCGTCCACCGAGACGGCGTGCGCGGCCAGCCCCATCGCCTTCGCGGTGAGGTGGAGCGTCTCCTGCAGCGCGCCGAGGTGCAGCAACGCAGCCGCGTACGCGCGGCTGCGGAGCACGGGCGCGGTGCGCGCCATCCGGGTGGTGACGCTGAGCAGCGCGGCCGGGTGGCGGTGGTCGGCCGCGGCCACCATCGCCATGTCCAGCAGGATCCGGTGGTCGGCGGTGTCCGAAGAGACCAGGAACAGGCGGTGGCCGGCCGGGTCGTAGTGGTAGATCCCTTGCGGCAGCCCGGAACACCGGTTGACCGTCAGGTAGAGCTCCAGCTCGTAGAGCCGCGCCGTGCTGACGTAGGGCCGCTGCGACACCTCGCCCACGGTGCCGTCGGGCAGGCTCGCCGGGCCGCTCGAGCGGATCCTCGCGGCCCGGTACAGGAACTCGCCGATCTGCTCCGCCGACAGCTCGCGGGTGGTGAACGCCGGTGCGGCGTGGTCGGTCTCCAGCAGCTCGGTCAGCGTCGGGCCGGGCGCGACGCGGCCGGTCAGGTCGGGCCGGTGCAGGACGTATTCCCGGCCCGGCCCCAGCGGCTTGGCCACCGGCGAGCGGGGCGGCTCGGCCGTCTCCGGCAGACCGTACGCCTGCCAGGTGCGGCTGCGGTCGTGGAAGAGCAGCTCCTCGTAGGACCACAGGCTCAGCCCGGGGTCGGCGTCCTCGGCGAACCGGCCGCCGTCCTCGCCGGCCACCACGCAGCCCGACGCCACCAGGTAGCCGACGAGCCGGGTGACGACCTCGACCGGAATCCCTTCCTGCGCGGCGATTTCCGCCGCCGACACCGCCTTGCCCAGCGACGCCGCGACGTGCACCGCCCACGGCTGGGCCAGCAGCACCCGGAACCGCGCGGACGGGGACTCCAGGCTGAGGCCGCTGTCATCGGGGCGCAGCGCGCTGAAGCGCGAGAGCCGGACCGGCCGCGTCGCCACGATCTCCTCCGGCGCGAACACCGGGTCCGGGACCACCGGCACCACCGACAGCAGCGGCCCCTTGCCGTCGTTGAGTCCCAGCGACCGCACGACCGACCCGCTGAGCTCGGTCAGCACGCGCTCGAGCGCCGCCGCGCCGGGTACCGTCCAGCCGGGACCGCCGGACTCTTCCCACGACGTGGCCACGTTCGCCGGCGAAACGGGGCCGAGCGCCATCCGGCGAAGCGCTTCCCCGACCAGCGGCCCGGCGTCCGGGAAATCGAATTCGCCCCAGCGGGTGACCACGACCAGCGAGGTTTCTTCCCCGAATTCGAGAAGGCTCTCCTCGGCCAGCGACACCAACGGGATCGTCTCCACCGATTCGTCCGGCGCGTCGAAAGTCACGCTGCTGCTCCCCCCTGCCCGCGGCGGCCGGCTCGGTTATCACAGCATTTCGGCGAGCCCCGCGTATCCGCCTTGCTTCAACCGCAACCCGGACGTCGTCGCGTACGCCTCGTCCGCGCGGATCCCCAGCCCCTCCACCATGCGGTTCATGAAGTTGAACAGCGCGCACACCAGGACCGCGTCGTGCAGCGCCCGCTCGTCCCAGCCCGCGGCGAACACGGCTTCGGCGTCGGCCTCGGTCATCCGGGACGGCGTGCGGGTCAGCTTGCCGACGTAGGCCAGCACGGGCCGGAGCTTGTCGTCGACCGGGGCCGAGTCCAGGTCGGCGACCGCGGCCGCCAGCAGCCCCTCCGGCACGCCGAACGCCTCCGCGGTGATCGTGTGGATCCCGTGGCAGTAGTCGCAGCTGTTCACCCCGGACACGTACGCCGCGATCAGCTCGCGCTCCCCGGGGGTGAACGGGGACGACTCGCCGCGCATCAGCACCTCGTGGAGGTCCAGCAGGTGCCGCGCCGGGTCCGGGTTCGCCTTGAACACCTGCAGCAGCGTGGTTTCAGCCGGCAGGGACCTCAGGTACGACATCGAAGGGTTCCTTTCCGTCCGCCAGCCCGGAAGCGAGCTGGTCGACCTCGGTGCCGCGCAGCGCGCACGCGGTCAAGTAGGCGATCGTGCCCGCGCCGGCGCCGGGCACCGCGGCCGCGACGAGGTCCAGGCGGCGCTCCCACTCCCGCCGCAGCGAGCCCGGCGACGACGTCGACGGCGGGTCGCCGACCCGGCCGCGCAGGGCCAGCCAGTGCTCGCGGCCGGACTCCAGGAGCCCGCCGAGGCCGAACTCCGCCGTGCCGTGGCGAGCCTGGTCGACCACCTGGGTCACCAGGGCCGGGTCGTCGGCGAGCCGGGCGAGCGCGAGGCCGGCGAGCAGCCGGTCGGCGTCGAGGCCCAGCAGGATGATCCCGGCTTCGGTCGCACCGGTTGCGTCTACGTCGGGCAGGGCGAACCGGGAGTCGTGGCGCTCAGACACCGACGACCGCCTCGGCCGGCGCGGCAGGGAGGGCGGGGGTGGCGACACCGCGCAGCTGCGCCGCGATCGCCGCGGCGACCCGGGTGGTGGCGACGCGGTGGCCGTCGATGTTGCGGGCGGCCGGGCCGAGCACCATCCCGGCCGCGGCCCCGACCACCGAAACGCGCGGCTCACGGCGGTAGGACAGCGTCCGCTCGTCCAGGGACGGCCAGCCGTCGCGGGCGTCGACGACCTCGTCGGGCAGCAGGCCGGTGCCGATCGACGGCGTCGTACCCAGCGCGAGCACGACGTGGTCGCCCGCGACCCGCCGGCCGCTCTCCAGCCGCAGCACCACGCTCCCGCCGACCGCGGGCGCGATCTCCTTGACCGCTTCGCCGCGGTGGACGACCAGCCTGCCTTCGGCTTCGGCGCGTTCGAGCAGCGGCCGGAACTCGAACATGATCGACGCGCGCCGGAACCGGCCCATCAGGTCGAGCCGCTCGGCCCAGCCGACGCCGTCGAAGCGCTTGCGGCCCTCCGGCCGGAAGAAGGTGGAGTTCACGTCCGCGCACTGGTAGCGCTCGCCGGTCTCCCGGACCACCCAGTGCACCTCACGCCCGGCCTCGAGCGCGCCGGCGATCAGGTGGGCCGCGGTGAGCCCGGCCCCGACGACCACCTGGCAGCGCGCGCCCGGCGGGACGGACTCGTCCCAGAAGGACACGCCCCGCGGCGGATGCCCGCCGCCCCACCAGGTTTCCGGCGCCGGCCGGCGTTCCTCGCCCGGGCACAGCACGACGTGGCGGGCGGTGACGGAGAAGCGGTCGGTGTGCACGCGGACCGCGTCCGGCCCCGGCACGACCTCGCGGACCGTCGCCTGCCAGGTCTTCTCCCCGATGTGGTGGGTGGTGACCAGGTGCGCGCAGTAGGCGTCGAAGACGTCCACCGGGACGACCGACCGGTGCCCGGACTGCGCCATCCGGATCTCGCGGCGCTCGGTGGGCGTCAGCCGGCCCCAGTGCAGCCGTGCGAAGTCGAGCAGCTCGCAGTCGCGGAAGCCTTCGACGCCGGGGTGGTGTTCGTAGGGCGAGCGCAGCACGCGCTGGCCGAGGAGGTCGATGCGGCCGAAGAACCGCCCGCACGGGCGTCCGGTGCGGTCCACCACGACGACGTCGTGGACGCCGTGGTGCCACAGGGCGGAGGCGACGGCGAGCCCCGCCGGTCCGGCGCCGGCGATCACGACGTCGGCCGTGGGCGCCGGCGACGCCTCCCGCGCCGGGGACGGTGGCGCGGGCGGGCGCGGCCACGGCCGGCCACGCGGCGAGTCGAGCAGGTGCGGCTCCGGAACGAACTTGATCACTGCTCGCCCGCCGCCGGCTCAGAGCACCGTGACGGGGACGATCAGCTCCACCACCGGCCGCTGGCCCATCCCGTTGGTGACGAGCTCGTCCAGCGTCTGCTGGGACTGCTCGGCGCTGTCGGTGGCGATCGGGCTGTAGCGCGAGTAGAAGTAGGTCGGCTTGCGACCGCCGGTCTCCATCGAATACGTCTTCAGGACGGTTTCACCCGGGCGGACCTCGCCGTCGTAGAAGGTGAGGCGGCGCTGGTCCGGCGTCATGAAGCTCTTCGAGAACTGCGGAGACATCAGCATCTCGTCGTCGAGGAACGTCGAGTCCTCGTCCATCACGGCCTGCATCGCGACCCACGTCTGGTCGGTCAGGTTGGTCTCGGCCTTGATGACCTGCCAGCGGCCGGGCTCGGGGAGGCTGACGCTCACCGAAACGTCGTGGTCGGTGGTGTCGATGGCACCGGTGATCATGAGCACCCGGCGGCCGAGGTCGGCGGTCCCGGTCATCTGGACGTCCCGGGCGCGCACCCGGCTGGAGACATCGAGTCCTGGCAATTCGGGTGAAGACATGGTGCAGCCTCCTACGTTTACCCACCCCAGAAATAGCGGCCTGACCAGCGAACGCTTAAAGGCTTTCACACGGCAAGATGCAATGTCAAGATGAGGAATGCACGTCCGTGAGCGTTAATTCGGCGGCCGATCAGGGCAAACGACGGCAGCCGGGTGCGGGCCGGGCACTGGTCCGTTCGGCCCAGTACACCGGCGACGATCACTCGGGACTGGAGGTTTCTTGAGCTGCGGCGGCGGTGTCGGCGCCGTCGACCGCGCCGACGTGCCGGATTTCGAACGCGGATTCCGCGCGCTGCACCATTACTTTCAGGACCAGTCCCGGTTTCACCATGATGAGGAAATTGCCGGGATCCCGGGGATCGCCGAAAATGTCGTAAACGAGGAACGCGGAACCGTCACCGACGGCGAACAAGGCTTCGTAGACGACGTTCCGCTCCGCCTGCGACGCCGTCTCGGCCCAGCTTTCGAGGACCTCGTGGCCCGCCGTGAGCTGGAGGCGCATTGCCATCCGCCGGCCTCCCAACCGAACGTCGCAGGTCGCCGGCACGCATGGGCCACCGTGCTGCGGTGACACTCCGGCCCGAACACCCTCGATTCTCCCGGCCGGGCGCCGGGATGCTCATCTCCGAGCGTGCGCTCCGGCACCGTCCGTGTCCGGCGCCGGAGCCCCGCCGCTCAGTTGTAGCCGAGCACGATGTGCTCGCCGAGCTCCTCTTCGACCGGCGCGGGCGGCTCGACCAGCCGGAGCACGCTGGGTTCTTCGGTGACCGCCGGCGTCCAGTCGTCGGCCGGGACCGCTGCTGCTGTCATGGCGTTCCTCGCTTTCGGTGTGTGGGACCACCATGCGCGCCCGGGGTCGAGGATCGGATGGGAACCGCTGACGTGCGCAGCTTTCGAGTGGCCGCGAGCGGGGCGCGCGAGGTGCACTGGAAGGACGACATCGACGGCGAGGTACGCGCATGACGGACGACCGGAAGCCAGTGGGCGGCGCGGCGGACCGCCAGCGCACGTGCGCGATGTGCGGCGCGGAGTTCAGGCAGGGCGAGCGAACGCAGCTGGAGGCGTTCTCGGACGGCGAGGTCCGGTACGTGGCGGTCCACCCGGGGCACACGACGCACTCGCCCACCCGCGAACGCGCGGCGGCGCGGAGGTTGAAGGGGATCCCGGGCCAGGCGGCTTGACGACGCTGCGGCGGGGTTCCGGCCCTCCTGCGGCCCATCGGGCGGCGCGACGGATCTCGCGGGATTTCGCGGCCAGGCAACGGAAGTCCGCGGGGAGGCCTCGGTTGCGTCCAGCGCACTGATGGGCTCGCCGGGTCGCCTGACCGGCGCCGGGCCGCGGGCCGCAGGCAGCAGGTCGGCCGCGTCCTGGAGTGCGCGGACCAGAGCCCCCTTGGCTGCGCTCAACGCAGCGAAAGGCGCGCCGCGAACGCCGGGTCGCCCGCCCGACCGGCGCCGGGGCTGCGAGCCCCTTGGTTGCGCTCAGGGCAGCCCGGTCGGCCGTCACGTCCCAGAGCGCGCTGCCCCGCGCTCTCGCGGCCGGGCGCACGTGATCAGTGCGACATCAGCGCTGCATCAGCGCGGCAGACCCGACATCCGCCAAGCCCCCGGCGCGGCCCGCACTTCCCGGGCCCGCCAAGCCGGATCCCCCCACACCGATCGCTCCGGCGCACGACGCGGCCGGGCGCGGGCCGCCTGCAGCACCGCCACCAGGGCCGCCAGCTCGCCGTCGTCCGGGGAACCGTGCAGGACGCGGATCGCGGACATCGCGGACACCTCGTCTCAGATCGGCAGGTTGCCGTGCTTGCGTCCCGGCGCCGGCTTGCGCTTGTCGCGCAGCATCGCCAAGCCGCGTGCCACCGACGCGCGCGTCTCGGCCGGGTCGATGATGTCGTCGACCAGGCCTCGCTCCGCCGCGTACTGCGGGTTCAGGAACTCTTCCGTGTACTCCGCGACCAGCTTCGCGCGCAGCGCCACGGGATCGGCCGCCGCCGCCAGGTCGCGGCGGTACAGCACGTTCACCGCTCCCTCCGCGCCCATCACCGCGATCTGGTTCGTCGGCCACGCCAGCGACAGGTCGCACCCGATCGAGCGCGAGTCCATCACGATGTACGCACCGCCATACGCCTTGCGCAGGATCACCTGGACCCGCGGGACCGTCGCCTCGCAGTACGCGTGCAGCAGCTGCGCGCCCTGGCGGATGATGCCGCCGCGCTCCTGCTCCACCCCCGGCAGGAACCCCGGCACGTCGACCAGGGTCACGAGCGGGATGCCGAACGCGTCGCAGAACCGCACGAACCGCGCGGCCTTCTGGGACGCCGGCCCGTCGAGCACCCCGGCGAACACCACCGGCTGGTTGCCGACCAGGCCGACCACGCGGCCGTCGATCCGGGCGAGCGCGCACAGGACGTTGCGTGCCCAGCCCTCGTGCAGCTCGAAGAACTCGCCGTCGTCGGTGACTTCGGCGAAGACCTCCCGCATGTCGTACGGCTGGTTCGGCTCCACCGGCACGAGCTCCGCCAGCCGGGGCCGGTAGTCGTCCGCCGCGCTCGTCGGCGCGGTCGCGGGCGGCGGGTCGAGGTAGTTCGAAGGCAGCAGCGACACCAGGTACCGGACGTCGGCCAGGCAGCTCTCCTCGTCGTCGTGCACCACCGTCGCGACGCCCGACGCACTCCCGTGGACGTCGGCGCCGCCGAGCTCCTCGTGCGTGACGCGCTGCCCGCTGACGGCCTCGACGACGTCGGGCCCGGTCAGGTACATCCGCGCGGTGTCGCGCACCATGAACGTGAAGTCCGCGAGCGCCGGCGAATACGCCGCGCCGCCCGCGCACGGGCCGAGGATGACGCTGATCTGCGGGATCACCCCGGACGCCTCGACCTGACGGCGGAAGATGCCGCCGTAGCCGTTGAGCGCCAGGACGCCCTCCTGGATCCGGGCGCCGCCGCTGTCGTTGAGCCCGATCACCGGGGCGCCGTTGGCCACCGCGAGGTCGAGCACCTTGTGGATCTTCGCCGCGTGCGCCTCGCCGAGCGAACCGCCGAAGAGCGTGAAGTCCTGGGCGTAGACGAACACCCGGCGGCCGTCGATCGTGCCGGAGCCGGCGACCACGCCGTCGGTGTGCGGGCGGTTGCCCGCCAGGCCCGGGCCGGTCGCCTGGTGGCGCCGGTAGGGCTCGATCTCGGTGAAGGAGTCGTCGTCGAGCAGCAGGGCGAGCCGTTCGCGCGCGGTCAGCTTGCCCAGCGAGTGCTGCCGCCGGACGGCGTCGAGCTTGCCCTCGTTGATGTGCGAGCGCAGCTCTTCACGCCGCCGGCGCAGCAGCGGCATGTCGGGCGGCACCGGCCGCACCAGGTCGGCGGCGCGCGCCAGCTCGATGACCTGGGCCTCCCCGGACGCCGCCGGGCGGCCCAGCCGGCGGCGCCGGACCCCGTCGGGGACCGGCACCACCTCCGCGTCGTCGGCCCGGACGGCGCCGGAGTCCTGGGGTCCGCTCACGCGGCATCCCTCATCCGGGCCTGGTGGTCCCGCTCGATCTCGGCGACGATGGCGGACCACACGATGCCGCGGCCCAGCCGGGGCATCGGGCGGACCAGCGCCTCGACGGCAGGCGGGGTGAGGATCGCCGGCACGGGCTGCCGGTCACCGGTGTCCGCGTGCCCGGCGTCGCTGGTGGTCATGACAGGACCTCCTCGGTCTGCCCGGTCCCGGGTCCGGGACCGGTGAGAGCTGGCCGCCCACTGTCCGAAGTGGACGGAACGGGCGGCACCGCCGCGCCCGCCCGGCGGCCGGTGACGCGCCCGGTGGCGTGCAACCAGGCCACCGTGTCGCGCACGGTCTCGAGCACCGGCCGGGCCGGCACGCCCCCGGTGGGCGCGTCCCCGGCGACCGGCACCGCGCTCGCGCAGACGTGGATCGCGCCGTACTGCACCGGCAGCGCCCACGGCCAGACGCGCTGCAGCCGGTCGGCGAACCGCCCCACCGGGTACAGGGCACGCGGCGGCAGGAACACCGCCGGCAGCGCCCGCCCGGTCGCCGCCCGGGCCGTGGCCAGGTACTCCCGGGTGGTCAGGAAGCGGCCGGGCCCGAAGAACGCGGCACCGTGCACCTCCCCGCCGAGCAGCCGGGCGTGCAGCTCCGCCGAGTCGCGGACGTCCCCGATCGGGAGCCCGCCGCCCGGCCAGATCGGCGTCAACCCGCGCAGGAGGTCCCGCAGCCGGGCGTTCTGGTCGCCCAGGCGCGGGTCCCGCGGGCCGAGCAGCGCCGGCGGGTAGGTGAGGACGACCGGGGCGCCGGCCGCCCGGTGCTGCCGCGCGATCCGCTCGGCCGCGGCCTTCGACGCCAGGTAGGGCTCCCGCGACTCGCCGACCGGGCTCGAAACCCCGATCGACGGCGCGGTCGCCGGGTACAGCGCCCCGACGGTGGAGACGTGCACGATCCGGCCGGTGCCGGCCCGGCGCGCGGCGCCGAGCACGACCTCGGTGCCGCGCACGTTCACCCGCCACAGCTCGTCGCGACGCCGGCTGTCGAACGTGTAGACGCCGGCCGCGTGCAGCAGCGCGTCCGCCCCGGCCACCAGCCGGCGGGCCGCGGCGGGATCGGTGACGTCACCCGCCACGACGTCCACTGTGGACGCATCCACGCCGCTCGCGTCCCGGGCGAGCAGCCGGACCCGGTGCCCCCGCCGCAGCAGCGCCGCGACGGTGTGCGCACCGAGGAAGCCGGTGCCGCCCGTGACCGCGATCAGCATGCCCTCTCCCCCTTCAAGCCGCGCGGGCCTGCCCGTCGATGTGGTGGTAGCTGCCGCTGTAGAAGACCAGCGCGTCCTCGCCGGTCCCGCGGCTGGTCGCGACCACCCGGCCCAGGAAGATCGAGTGGTCACCGCCCGCCACCACCTGCGCCAGCTCGCACTCCAGCCAGGCCAGCGCGCCGTCCAGCAACGGGGCCCCGGTCCGGGAACCCGGCGTGTAGCCGACGGCCTCGAACTGGGCCATCCCGTCGGGCCGCCGCCAGTCGGCGAAGTACTTCGACGTGTCCTGCTGGTCCGCCGCGAGGATGTTCACCCCGAACGAGCCGGCGGTGACGATCGCGGTGTGCATCCGGGCCGCCTTGGACACGCAGCACAGCACCATCGGCGGTTCCAGCGAGACCGACGAGAACGCGTTCGCCGTCATGCCGTGCGCGTCCTCCCCGCCCGCCGTCAGCACCGTCACCCCGGTGGCGAACTGCGCCATCACCTGACGCAGTCCCGGCTGGGCCGAGAGGCCGCGACGCGACGATGGCGTCGGCAGCCGCTTCAGCACGGGGGGCTCGGATTCGTGGGCCACTTCATGCTCCCTTGCCGTTGACCGCGGCCGTCCAGTAGGGCACCAGCGCTTCGCGCAGCTGCTCGGGGACGCGCGACGGCACGGTCGCCGTGTTGGGGCCGCGCATGCAGGCGATCCGCTGCCGTCCCCGGGCCACCAGCCGCTCGTCGCCGCCCTCGGTGAGGTGGACGTAGTCGAACGCGAACTGGATCTGCGTCGAGGTGAGCTCCTCCAGCCGCAGCCGGATGGACAGCTCGTCGAACGCGGTGATCTCGGCGAAGAACTCGCATTCCACCTTGAGGGTGAACAGCTTCAGGTCGTGACGGACCTCTTCGAGGACCGCCGGGGCCTTCTCCTTCAGGAACATCTCGCGGCACCGGCCCTGCCAGCGCACGTAGTTCACGTAGTAGACGTTGCCCACCAGGTTGGTCTCTTCGAAGCCGACCGTGTGGCGGATCTCGTAGTAGTCGGCCATCTTCAGTTCCCCTCTGTGTGGAGCACCGCGAACACGATCGGGTCGGTACGGTCGTTGACGGTCGTCGACCAGGTGGCGATCCGGGCGGTGCCGGAGGCGAGCAGCGCCCACCCGTCGGCGTCGACCTGGCGCACCGTCAGCGCCTGCGTCATCGAACCGGTCTTGCGGACGCACTCCAGCGCGCTCCAGACCCGCGTGTTGGCCACGCTGATCGGTTCGCCGGTGTCCGCGGCCAGCAGCCGGCCGAGGGCGAGCAGTTCCTCGCCCAGCAGCCCGGCCCAGTCCTCTTCGGTGCGTTCGATCGCCGTCTCGATGTCGCAGGCGACCTGCTCGGCGCCGGCGACCACGAGGGTCAGCTCCGACGTGTGCGACGCGGTGACGTTCAGGTCGTCGCACTCGGGCTTCCCGTCCGGGCGGTACCGGATCTCGATCGGCTTGTCGAGCGCGCGGCCCGCGGCGAGCGCGGTCTGGGCCCGCCGTTCGGCGATGCCCTCCGCCGGGCGGCCCACCGGGTCCGGCTCGAGGACCACCGACCGCGTCCCGCCGAGCAGCCGCTCGCACGCACGCTCCACATAGGACCCGAGCATCGACGGGACCCACGGCCCGGCACCGTCGCGCTTGCGGACCGCGCGCAGCTTCAGGCCTTCCCAGCGCTCGACCAGCGTCCCGTCCGGGTTGCGCACGTCGAGGTCGTAGATGTAGCTGTCGCCGTCCTGGCTGCGTTCCTTCGCGTCCAGCAGCACGTACTCGTCGTGCTGGGCGCCCGGCTCGGCCAGGTACAGCTTCTCGATGCCCTGCGGCAGCAGCGTCGCGTCCGGGACGCAGCACTGGATCGCGTGCATCATCGCGTCCCGGGTGCCGGGGTCGGCCAGCAGCCGCTCCTGCGGGAGGAACGGGGCGAACCAGTAGTGGTCCGCGCTGGTCGAGATCTCGGCGACGGCGTGCCGGGCGCTCGCCCGCCGGTAGCCGAGGACCCGCTGGAACCGCTTGCCCTGGAACAGGACCGAGCCGTACAGCTCGCTGATCGGCTCCACCGGGACCGGCGGCAGCGCGACGTCACGGGGGACGCACTCGCCGATCTCGGCCGGCCGGGCGAAGCTCAGCCGCGCCTTGAAGTGGTCGGCGCTGAAGCCGGTCTCCTCGCTGCGGATCACGACGTCGACGGTGTCGGCGTCGCGGGCCAGCGTGGCCAGCCGGACCGTGGTCGACCCGCCCGGCGAGACGATGATCGGCCGGAGGAACTCGACATCGGAGAGCACCGGGGTGCCGGTGCGGTCCAGCGTCGCCGCCGCGGCCTGCGTCATGGCCTCCATGCCGAGCACCGCCGGGAACAGCAGCTGCCCGTCGAGCAGGTGGTCGGTCAGGTACGGGTCGGCCCCGTCGGACAGGTCGGCCTCGGTGATCAGCTCGACGCCCGGGTAGTGCACGACCGCGCGGTCGACGAACCGGGACAGCGGCAGCTCGCGCTTCTGGATCGGCAGCGTGGCCAGGCCCGACGTGCGGCCGCAGACCACCAGCACCGGCGGCGCGGCCGGGTCGGCCAGCACCTGGCGGAGGATGGTGATGCCCTCCTCGGTGGGGATCGGCGTGATGCCGTCCCGCATCAGGGCGGACACGACGCCGAGCTTCTCGCCCATGCCGGTGCCCGACCAGACCGACCACTCCAGCGCGATCGCCCGCGCCTGCGGGTGTTCCTGGCCGAAGCGCAGGGTCAGCTCGGTCATCCAGTCGTTCGCCGTGGCGTAGTGCGCCTCACCGCGCAGGCCCGCCCGGCCGATGATGCTGCCGAAGGTGACCAGGAGCTTGATCCGGTCCTGGTCGACCGCGGCGAGCACCGCGTTGAGCCCGCCGATCTTCGGGGCGAGGGTCTTGCGGAAGCTGTCCTCGGTCAGGCTGAAGAGGGCGGCCGGCTCGTTGCGGCCCGCGCCGTGGAGGATCGCCGTGACCGGGCCGAGCTCGGCCTGGACCCGGGTGACCGCCTCGGCGATCTGCGGGGCGCTGGTGACGTCGGCGCGCTCGTAGCGGTAGCGGATACCCGCCGCCTCCATGCGGTCGAGGTTCTCCGCCAGCTCGGTGTCGGTCTCCGGGTCACTGCGCCCGAGCAGGGCCAGCTTGGCCCCGGAGTCCTTGGCCAGCGCCAGCGCGCTCTCCGCGGTGATGCCCTTGCCGCCACCGGTGACGAGCAGGACGTCGGAGGAGTCCAGCGAGTCGCGGATCGGGCCGGGCTTCGGCGCCGGCAGCGCGGACAGCCGCGGCACCGTGCGCCCGCCGTCGGCGCCGTAGCGCGCTTCGGTGAAGTCCGTGGTCGCGGCGACCTCGGCCACCACGGTGTGCACGGCTTCGGCGATCGCGTCCACATCGGACGGCGTCGGGTCCGCGAAGTCGATGATCGTCGTCTTCGCCGACGGGTCCTCGAGCCGCAGGGTCCTGGCCAGGCCGGCGGCGCCGTAGCCGTGGTGCACGACCACGAAGCGCGTGCCGTTGGGGGCGGCCATGACGGCGCGGCCGGCGTCGAGGAACAGGCCGACGTGGCTGGAGTCGCAGTCCGCCGGCAGGCAGAGCACCACGCCGTCGCCGGCGCCGGACGCCGCGAGCGCGGCCCTCAGCGGTTCGGCCAGCGGGTGCCGCGGCGTCGAGAAGATCTGCCAATCGGCGTGACCGGTGCCCGGCGTGAGGTCCGCGGTGGGCCGCGGCGCGGGCACGTACTCGACCGCGAACGGCCGGACCCACGGTCCGACGCCCGGGGCCTCGCCCTTGCCCGTGTCGGTCGGCTTCGCCGTCTGCGCCAGCTCGTCGATCATCTCGGCGAGCTCACCGAGGCACACCGTCGCGAAGTTCGGCATGCCTTCCAGCGCGGGCCGGCCCAGCGCCCGGGTGACGTCGTTGACCAGCTGCCCGACCGTGATCGACGACAGGTGCAGGTCGTCGAGCGGGTGGGTGTCGGCCGTGACGGCCTCCAGCGGCAGCTCGACGCGCTCGGCGGCGAGCTTGCGCAGCAGGTCCAGGGTCGAGCCATCGCCATCGGCGGTTCCGGCGTCGGCCTCGGTGGCCTGGGCCTTCTCCGCGGCGAGCTCGGCGGCCAGCTCGCTGTCGATCGACGGCGCCGCCTCGCACGGGCTGGCGAGGAAGTTGAACTCGCCGTCGGCGGGCAGGGCACGCACGACGCGGCCTTCGAACAGCGCGTCGGTCGTGATCGGGGCGCCGAGCGCGAACGCCGCGCCGACGATCCGCAGCAGGGCCTGCAGCGACGCGTTGTCCGTGTCGATCGCGAGCACCGGGGTCTCCGGCGCGATCTCCTCGAAGAGCCCGGTCAGCACCCGGCCGGGGCCGACCTCGACCACCAGGTCGCTGCGCTCGGCCACCTTGGCGGCGGCCTCGCGGAAGCGGACCGGCAGCACGATCTGGTCGCGCAGCAGCTCGGGCAGGTTCTCGGCGGTGTGCAGCACGTCGCCGCTGACCGTCGAGACGACGGGCCGCTCGAGCCGGGCGAAGGTGAACTCGCCCAGCCGCTCGGTCATCGCGTTCGCGGCCGGTTCGACGGCCGGCGAGTGGAAGGCGTGCGAGACCTTGATGCGGGTCGCGCCGACACCCTGGGCCTTGGCGCGGGCGACGATCTTGTCGATCGCTCCGGCGGGGCCGGAGATCACGGTCTGCTCGGGCGCGTTGTACCCGGCGATGACGACGTCGGTGCCCAGGCCCAGTTCCTCGACGCGGCCGGGCGAGGCGGCGATCCCGGCCATCGCGCCGGTGCCGTCGCCGGTCGTCGTGGCCATCACCTTGCCGCGGACCTTCGCCAGCTCCAGCAGCCCGCGTTCGTCGAGCGCGCCACCCCAGTGCAGGGCGGTCAGCTCGCCGAGGCTGTGCCCGGTCGCGGTCGCGGCCTCGATGCCGAAGGAGCGCAGCACGCGCAGCGCGGCCAGCGAGCCGGTGACGATCCGCGGCTGGGCCACCTCGGTGGCGACCTGGTCGCCGGCGACCGGCAGCGCCGCGGCGCGGTAGACCTCCTCGGCCACGGTGAACCGGCGGCGCAGGGCGCTGTCGCCGCCGCGTCCGGAACCCTGGCCGGGGAACAGGTAGCCGATCTTCGGAGCCGCGCCGCGGCTGCTCGCGAAGATGCCGTCGGCCGAGTCGAAGACCGAGTCGCCGGACTCCAGCTGTTCCAGCAGCTTCGTCAGCTTCCGCTCGGCGTGCTCCGGGTTGGCCGCGACGACCGCGGCGCGCACCGCCCGGCCGGCCAGCTTCCCGGCCAGCTCGCCGGCGAGGTCGGTCAGCTCCGCGAACGACAGCTTGGGCACGACCTCGAGCGTCGCGGCGATGTTCCCGCGCAGGGTCGCGACGTCGTCGGCGTCGAACAGCAGCAGCTCGGCGTCCTGCCGGCCGGCCACCAGGGCGCGGGCCCGCTCGTCGAGCTCGCGGCGGCGGGCGGCGGTCGGTGCCTCGGTGACGGTGACGTGGGAGTTGATGCCGCCGAAGCCCATCGCGGAGACGCCGGCGCGCACCGGCTGGTCCTCCGGCCAGAGCGACGCGTCACGCGGGACGTACATCCGCGCCGACGACCCGGTCAGCGACTCGTGCGGCTCGTAGTGCCCGGTGGCCGGCGGGATGACCTGGTGGTACACCGCCAGCGTCGCCTTGATCAGGCCGGCGACCCCGGCCGCGGCCTTGGTGTGCCCGATGTTGCCCTTGATGGTCGACAGCGCGGCCTGCTTGGCCAGCGGGTCGGCGTCGCGGCGGGCGGTGGACAGCGCCTCGATCTCGGTGGCGTCGCCCAGCGCGGTGCCGGTGCCGTGACCCTCGAAGTAGGAGACGCTCTCGACGCCGTACCCGGCGCGGTCGTAGGCGCGTTTGAGGGCCAGCCGGTGCCCGGCGGCCTCGGGCCGGGTGATGCCGCCCTTGCCGTCGGAGGAGACGCCCCAGCCGCCGATCGACGCGTAGATCCGCTTGCCCTGCTCCAGCGCGTCGCTCTCGCGCATCAGGACGAGCATGCCCGAGCCTTCCCCGGGCCAGAAGCCGTTGGAGTCGGCGTCGTAGACCTTCATCTCGCGCTTGGCCAGCGCCCCGGTCTTCGCGAAGCCGATCACCTCGAACGGGTCGATCGAGAGGTCGACACCGCCGGCGACGGCGAGGTCGAGGTCGCCCTGGACGAGCGCGTTGGCCGCGGTCACCACGGACAGCAGCGAGGACGAGCAGGCGCCGTCGACGGTGTACCCGCCGCCGGCGAAGTCGAAGTGGTTGCACACGCGCCCGGCGATGGTGTTCGCCAGGCCACCGGCGAGGGAGTCCTCGTTGATCTCGGGGAACGGCTCCTTGTACTGGACTTCGAGCTCGCGCAGGAAGCTCGCGGTGTCCTCGTCCTCCCAGCCGCGGGCGGTCAGCGCCGCCGCGACCGTGCGGCGGACGTACGGCCAGCGCAGCCGCATGATGTTCGCCCGGGAGAACTCGCCGGTGAGGCTGTTGCCGATGACCACGCCGGTGCTCTGCCGCGGGGCGCCGTCGCCCTCACCGAAGCCGGCGTCCGCCAGCGCCGCGGCGGCGACGTCGAGCGCCAGCCAGTGCGTCGTGTCGGTCGCCCGGAAGGTGCTGCCGGCGACCTTGTGCGCCACCCGGTCGAACTCGTAGTCCCGCAGTACGGCCGCCTTGGACGCGTAGAAGCGGTCCGGCGCCTTCGGGTCGGGCGAGTAGTAGTCCGCCCGGTTCATCCGCTCGTCCGGCAGCCTGCGGAACGCCCGGCGCCCGGCCAGCACGTTTTCCCAGAGCTCCTCCGGAGAACTCGCGTCGGGGTACCGGAGACCGATACCGACGATCGAAATCCGCTCTACGCTCATGCCACCGCACTCCCACTGGCTCTCGAGCCCCGTATCACCGGAACCATCAGGTCCCCGCTGTCCTCCCGGTGCGGGATGGGGATCCCGCACCGGTCATTTCCCTCGGGCCGCGGCGGCGCCGCTGCCCGGTACGCCCGGTACGCCCGGCCGTGCGGTCCAGCATCTCCCGGGCCGTCCGGACCGTCTTCTTTCTCCCTGCCCCGAGCCGCACGTCAGCACGCTGGGACAAGGACACCACACTGTCTACTTAGGACTGATCAGGCGTCGAACTGCCCGGGACGACGCCCCTGGCCGGCCGGCCCGCGATAGGCCTGAGCGATGTCGAGCCACTGGTCCGCCAGCGTGCCCTTCGCCCGGATGTCGAGGTCGTAGCGGTGCCGCCGCCGGGTGACGAGCAGGCAGAAGTCCTCGGCGCTGCCGCTGACCACCTGGGTCGCGTCGGCCGGCCCGAACGTCCAGAGCGCACCCGACGGCGCGGTGAGCTCGTAGCGGAACTCCTCCGCGGGCGGCGTCAGGTTCCGCGCCTCGTAGCCGAAGTCCCGGACCCGCACGGCGAACCCCACCAGGTGCTTGATCCGGTCGGTCCGCACCGGGCGCACGCCGAGCGCGTCGGCGACGTCCTGGCCGTGGCCGAACAGCTCCATCATCCCGGCGCAGGCGAGCACGTACGGCGGCAGCGGGTTCACCAGCCACGGCACCAGCTGGTCGCCGGGCACGGCGGCCAGCGCCTTGATCCCCGTGTCGCGCTCGGCGCGCCAGCGGGTCAGCAGCACCTCGGCCGGGTCGTGGATGAACTCCTGCAGCGCGCCTTCGACGGCGTTCTCGAAGCCGACGGACGCTACTGCCTTGGTCATCTGGACGAACGCTTCCGGCTGCGCGGCCGAGAGGCCGGCGATCCGGAAGATGAACGCGAGGTGCGCGATCTGGTGCCGGACCGCCCAGCCCGGTGCCGGGGTCGGGGTGTCCCACCCCGCCTCGGGAAGGCCGGCGACGAGGGCGTCCACCTCGGCGGCATCCGCGGTCAGGTCGGCGATCACGCGCGTGGTGTCAGTCACCTGTTTGTCCTCTCACCGGTGCGACGTCTTCTCGTGGGCCGGTGGCCGCCGCGAGGAGGGCGGGGTAAGGGGAGCACTCCTCGCGGCGACCGCCGCCTGGGCGGATCGGGATCGCCGGGGCGGCGTCACGGACCGGGTCAGGTTCGGTGTGTCCCGGTGCTGCGCGCCCCGGCGGGCGATCCGACCTCTCGATCATCACCCGCGCCGACCTGGGGAGTCTTCTCTTCGCGGGCGGAGGGAAAGCCGCTCACCGGCCGCCACGGCCGCCGTGAGAGCCGCCCACGACACCAGCTCCACCAGCCCGCGATCGTCCGTCCTTTCCGGACCGACGTCGGCGGGTCCCACCTGGTAGGGCGCCTTGGCCGTGAGCAGCGCCAGCCGACCCGCGGCGCGTTCGCCCTCGGGCAGCTCGGCGAGCACCGGCTCGGCCCAGGCGCGGCTCAGCCCGGGCGGGTTCCCGTCCCAGGCCTTGACTTCCCGGCGGACGAGCTCCCGCACGCGGGGCGGCACCGAGCGTTCCCCGGCGGCCTCGATCGCCGCCGCGGCGCGCGCGAAGGCGTCGGCCAGGGTCCCGCCCGGCGGTGCCCAGCCCGGGCCGTCGGTGGCGGCGGCCGGCAGCAGGGGCAGGCTCGTCCCGGCCGGTGGCGGCGCCCCCGGCTTCAGGAAGTACCCCAGGACCGCCTTGGCCTTCTCCCGGGCCGCCGGCGGGACCGCCTCGGGCAGCGGGGACTGGTCGAGGAACACGCTCACCACCCGGTTCAGGTAGTGGAACGCCACGGCCACGGCGGTGAACTCGGCGGCGGTGCCCGCGGGGACGTCCGCGGGCAGCGGGCCGTCGCCCATCGCCCACGCCACCAGTGCCCGCGTGTCCCGGTCCGGGATGGCCCCGGCGTCGCCCGCCTCGATGGCCGCGGCGGCGGCCGGTTCGCCCAGCGAGGCGAGCGCCATGCCGTGCACCTCGACGCAGTACGGGCACGAGTTCGCCGCCGACACCGTGGCCGCGACGACCTCCTTGTCGGCCCGGCTCGCCGCCCCGGCCGCGACCAGCGACTCCCGCAGCATCAGCCACACCGCGGCGAGCACCTCCGGCGCGGGCGAGTGCAGGGCCACGGGCGGGGCGAGCATCCCGAAGTCGCGCTCCACCTGCCGGTAGACGTCCCGCACGAGCCCCCGTGCCCGCCGGGGCCGCACGGCCTCGACGTACTTCACGTCCCGCAGCGTCCGCCGCAGGGCGAACCGCACCAGTCCGGGCGCCATCGTTCCTCCTCGTGAACCGGCCTCCACGCGTGTCTTGAATGAGTCATTCAGGACCTCCGAAGACCTGAATGACTCATTCAAGACGTCTGGCGAGCCGGTCGCGCTCAGCCGGCTCCGGCTTCGCTCGCGCTCCCAGGAACCCAGGAGCGCGAGTTCGATGTACCCGTGCATCAGTTGCCGGCGACCAGGTCCAGCTTGGACACCGCCCGGCGGCCGGTGATCGAGCCGTCCGGCGCCGGGGCGCCGTACTTGACGTCCACGCCTCGCGACTGCAGCTCCCGGACGATGCCCGGGATCGACCGCTCGGCGAGCGCGGCGATGGTCATCGCCGGGTTCACCGTCAGCGCGCCCGGCACCGACGCGCTGTCGGTGACGAAGATGCCCGGGTGGTTGCGCAGCTCGTGGTTCGGGTGCAGCGCGGACGTCGCCGCGTCGTCCCCGATCCGGCACGACGCCAGCGGGTGCACCGTGTACGCCCCGACGACGTCGTTGGTCCACGGCGCGACCTTCGCCAGGCCGTCCTTCTCGATGATGGACTTGCAGTCGGCGTCCGCGAGCGCCCAGCCGCGGCGCGTGTTCGGCGTCGGGTCGTAGCGCAGCGAACCGCGCCCGAGCATCTGCTGCGAGATCCGGTAGGCGTTGCCGGTGGGCGGAGGGGTGCCGAAGACGCCCTCGTTGTCGTCCTCGGTCATCAGGAAGATCGTCAGCCAGTTGGCCCACTGGTTGAGGATCTCCTTCTTCTGCGCCCCGTACCAGCGCGGCTCGTCGCCACCCGGCACCTGCGCGAGGATGGTGCCCAGCCCCGGCGGGAAGTACAGCTGCTCCAGCGAGAACCGCTCGTACTCCGGCAGCGAGCCGTCGAGCTTGTCCCAGTTCGCGACGGTCGGGCCCTTGCCGATGTGGTTGGCCGAGTACACCGGACCGTCCTCACGGGACAGTCCGAGCACCTCGCGGACGCGGTCCTCGTCGATGATCGCGGTGTTGAGCCGCTCGCCGTTGCCGGAGAAGTACCGGCCGACGCCGTGCGGCATGGTGCCGAGCGTGGCCTCCGAACGCTGCAGGATCACCGGCGTCGCACCGGCGCCCGCGGCGATGATGACGACCTTCGCCTCGATCACGCCGGTGCCGGTGTGGACCCGGTAGTCCTCTTCGTCGATCAGGTCGAAGTGGACGCGGTAGCCGCCGTCCTCGGTCCGCTCGAGGCGCTGGACCTCGTGCAGCGGCCGGATCTCGGCGCCGTGCGCGAGCGCGGCGGGCAGGTAGTTCGTCAGCATCGACCGCTTGGCGTCGAACTTGCAGCCGGCCATCATGAAGTTGCAGTTGACGCAGGTGTCGTTGTCCACGGCCACCGGCGCCGGGTTCGCGGTGCGCCCGGAGTGGTGGCAGGCCGCGGCCCACAGGCCACCGGCGTAGGAGACGTCACTCCAGTCCTGTTTGGACACCGGGATCGACTCGTCGATCCGGTCGTACCACGGCTCCAGCGAGTCGCGCGTGATGGCGTGCGGCCACATCCGGCGCCCGATGCTGCCGTGGCGCTCGAAGACGAACTTCGGCGCCCGCGGCATCGCGGCGAAGTACACGACGCTGCCACCGCCGACGCAGTTGCCGCCCAGGACGCTCATCCCGTCCCCGACGACGAAGTCGAACGCCCGCGTGTAGGACGAGCCGAGCAGGTAGTCGTGCTCGAAGTCGGCCGCGGCCAGCCACGGCCCGCGTTCGAGGACCGTCACCTTGGCCCCGCCCGCGGCGAGGTGGTACGCGGGGATCGACCCGCCGAATCCGCTGCCGACGATGACGACGTCGGTCTGGTCGATGGCAGTCATGCGGGGCTCCCCGAGGGCGTCGTGTCCGGGTGGAGTTCGGCCAGCTTGCGGCCGTAGCCGTACTTCGGGAACCGCCAGAAGCCGTCGGCGTCCGGAGCTTTGTACCCCAGCGCCAGCAGGCCGGGGTGCCCGTCGCGGATGGCGTCGGCGGTGTGCAGGTGCGGGGCGCTGTCGTAGGCCATGTTGCAGAACAGCGCGAGGCTGACCCAGCCGTCCTTCTCCGGGTGGCCGGGCGTGGTCAGCCGCCGCACCAGCTCGCGGCGGTGCTCGTAGGGCAGCGCGACGAACGGCGGGACGTCGTGGTCGAGCTCCAGCGCCACCTCGCCCGCGTAGGTCTTCGCGTGGTCGTTGAGCGACTGCGCGAGGTAGGGCAGGCCGGCCGTGACGCCGGTCGCGTCGAAGTTCAGCAGCTCGAGCGCGCCCGCCACCACCGACCCCGGGCCGGGCGCGGCTCCGGCGATCGCGCGGTCTTCGGGGAACCGCTTCTCCCCCGGCACGATCGTGTCCGCGTAGGCCTCGAGAGTCATGTTCTTGACGCGTTCTTCTTCGGTGGCCTCGGGTTGCACCGGCCTACCTCCTCGTCGAATGTCCACAGTAGACGTCAGGCTGCTTCGGCACTCCGCCGCCGCTCGCGGCGGTGCACGGTCATCGGCAGCCCGCCGCGCACCCGCAGCGACAGCATCGCCTCGGGTTCGACGACCTTGCCGGGCACCTTGCGCAGTTCCAGGTCCCGAGCCGCCATGGCGAGCACGAACACCGCTTCCATCACCCCGAGGCTGTTGCCGATGCAGAACCTCGGCCCGGCGCCGAACGGGATGTAGGCGTAGCGCGGCGGCCGGCCGGCCGGGTTGGCGGCGTCGAACCGGCCCGGGTCGAAGCGTTCCGGGTCGGTCCAGAACTCCGGGTGCCGGTGCAGCGTGTAGGGCACGACGACGACGTCGGACCCGGCCGGCACGTGGTACCCGCCGATCTCGTCGTCGGCCTGCGCGATCCGCGGCAGCAGCCAGACCGGCGGGTACATCCGCATGACCTCTTCGACCACCGCGACGGTGTAGGTCAGCTTCCGCAGGTCCTCGTGCTCGGGCAGCCGGTCGCCCAGCACCTCGACCGCTTCGGCGTGCAGCCGCTCGGCCACCTCGGGGTGCTCGTCGATCAGGTGGAACGCCCAGCCCAGCGTGCTCGCCGTGGTCTCGTGCCCGGCCAGCAGCAGGGTGATCAGCTCGTCGCGCATCCGGACCCGCGACGAGCCCTCCGCCGACCCGGACGCGATCAGCCGCGACAGCACGTCTTCGCCGCCCTCGATCGGGTTCGCCAGCCGCTGCTCGACGAGCTCGTCGGCGATCCGGCGCAGGTCTTCGCGCGCGGTCCGGAACTCCACCTGCTTCTTCAGCGGGACCCACTGCGGGACCATGCTCAGCGTGACCGCCTCGAACATGGCCTGGTCCTGCACGGCCTCGAACGAGTGGCCCAGCGTTTCGTAGCCGCCGAGCTCCGCGTCCAGCAGCGTCTTGCCGAGCACGCCCAGCGTCAGGCCGGTCATCTCGTGCAGGATCTCGACCGGCCCGTCGTGCCCGGCGAGCCGCTTGATCACAGTGTCCACTTCGGACGCCACGATCGCGGCCTGGCGCGAGATCCGCTTGGGCTGGAAGACCGGCCGGATGGTCCGGCGCTGGGTCTTCCACGTGTCGCCGTCGCTGGTCAGCAGGCCGTCGCCGAGGGCCCGGCGGGCCTCCTGCAGGCCGATGCCCTTGTGGTAGTTCGCGGCGTTGTCCGCGAGGACGTGCTTGGCGAGGTCGGGGTGGTTGACCAGGTACATCGCCTTGGGGCCGATGGCGATGCGGACGACGTCGCCGTAGTTCTCGGCGTTGTCGCCCATGAGCGCGAGCCGGTCGGTGAAGAGCTGCTTCAACAACCGGAACGTCGCCCGGCGCGGCGGCCCGGGCGGCGCGGTGCGCGCCGCCCGGGCTTCCTGCTGCGGACCGGTCATGCCGCGACGGCTCCCGGCTTCTCGCCGTCGTCGGCCGACTCGACCGGCGGGGCGAGCTCGAGCTTCGCCTTCTGCGTGGCCTGGTCGGCCTCGAACTGGATCCGAGCCTTGTTCGAGAAGTGCAGGCCCCACAGGAAGGCCCCGCGGATCAGGCACACGGTCGCGGTGGCCAGGAACAGCCCGTACGACACGTGCACGGCGGTGAAGAACCCGTACGCGAGGGCCACGCCCGCCCCGAAGGCGAACTGCGAGCCCTTCTTCGACGGCGACGTCCCCGGGTCGGTCACCATGTAGTTCGTGTAGAGCACGAACGCGATCCCGGTGCCCATCGCCAGCGCGCCCGGGATGGACGTGCCGAAGAGC
The DNA here is from genome assembly GCF_030182635.1 of Amycolatopsis ponsaeliensis. Lineage (NCBI taxonomy): Bacteria > Bacillati > Actinomycetota > Actinomycetes > Pseudonocardiales > Pseudonocardiaceae > Amycolatopsis > Amycolatopsis ponsaeliensis. Next base: position 35,408 of record NZ_JAPZLD010000050.1, on the reverse strand, counting down.
CAGCCGCGGACGAAGGCCTGGATCACGAAGAAGCTCAGCCAGCCCGCGATCAGGAACATCCGGTTGGTCAGCAGCGCGTTGAGCACCGTGCCCGAGATCAGGATGATCGCGACGATCAGCCAGCCGCCCCAGGTCGCGATCTGCTCGCTGAAGTGGTACGGCGGGGCGATGCTGGCCCACGGGAAGAACAGCAGGATGATCGTGATGCCGAAGTTCGACGGGTTCATGTAGTGCCGCATGCGGCCGTACACCGGCGCCTGCAGGACCCACTTGGCGCCGACGGCCACGACCACCCCGAAGATCATCACGAGGATCCGGTCGTTGACGTAGGTCAGCATGTTCAGCGCGAGACCGGTGATGTGCGCCGGCAGCAGGAACTCCATGAGCCCCTTGAAGCCGTTGCCCTTGAACCGGACGCTCCGCTGGGTCACCTTGGCGTTGATGATCTCGAGCAGGATCTCGGTGGTGTACGCGGTCGCCAGCGCGATGAACGGGTACAGCCACGGCTGCTCGAAGCCGAGGACCGTGTAGCCGAGGATGTTGAAGATCGTGATCGACATCGCGAACCGCTTCAACGCGGTCACGACCTTGTTCGTCCGTTTCGGTGGCGCCGTGTCCACCTTGGTGAGGGTCGGGGTGGTCATGCCGTCACATCTCTTCCATCGCCGTGGTGCCGAGCTGGTACATGTGGCAGCCGGGTTCGAGCTTCAGGTCCTGCGTCCGCAGCTGCCCGGTCCGGTCCCGCCACTGCAGGTGCACGTCGAGCGGGCCGGTGACGTCGTGGCCGAGGCCGATCTGGACGTCGAAGCTGCGCCGGCCGGCCTCCCCGCTGCTGCCGTCGACCCGGCCGAGGTACTTCTTGCCGTCCGAGGTCGTCACGGTCGCCTGGGCGCCGATCGCGGGCACGCCGGCCGCGGGCAGCGGGCCGGGCGCCACCGGGGCGTCGGTGGTCAGCTTCAGCTGCAGGTACTTGCCGGGGTTCGGGCTGTCGTTGTGGTAGAAGATCGGCTGCTCCCACTGCCGCGCCACCGCGAACTCGGGCAGGCCGTCCCCGTCGGTGTCGCCGACGGCGATACCGCGGGTGGGGATCGGCACCGCCAGGCCCAGCTGCGGGCCGAGGTCGGTGTAGCGGCCGTCCGGGCTCTTGACGAAGAAGTGGAACGTCTGGTCGCCACCGATGTCGTCCCCGGCGCGGGCGTTCGGCCACCAGAACGGGTTGGACAGCAGGCCGTCGTTGGCCGTGGCCAGCTCCTGCAGGTTCGGCCAGCGGTTGACCTGGCCCTTGACGAACCCGGTCGCCTGCGCGATCTGGTTCTCGCCGCTGTTGTTGAAGTCCTGGATCTTGACGTCCCAGCCCCAGCCGGACCAGGCCGTGCCGTCCGAACCGCTCTTGTCCTCGAACGGAGCGACGCCGTCGTTCAGCTGGCTGCGCAGGTCTTGAGCGTTCTTCGCGGTGTTCATGAACTGGAAGTTCGACTCTTCGATGCCCCACGACGTGGTGATGTTGCTGACGAACAGGTCGTAGAGGCCGTCGTGGTTCAGGTCGCCGAAGTCGACGCCCATCCCCTTGAAGGAGTCGTGGCCCAGCACCTTCGACTTCGGGTCGGTGATGCCGCGGACCCCGGTGACCTCACCGAACTCGATGTGCCCCGGCGAGGACTTGTTGTACAGGAAGTGGTCGTGCCCGAAGTCGTTGGCGATGTAGAGCTCCGGCAGGCTGTCGCCGTCGACGTCGGTCGCGCTGGAGGCCAGCGTCCAGCCGAGGCGCGCGTCCTCCGGGATGCCCTGGGAGGCGTCGACGAACTTCGCGCTCGGGTTCGCCCCGGACGTGGCGCCGGTCCAGCGGTAGATGAACTTGCCGCCCGAGTTCGTCGCGTGCGACATCGACTGGTTCAGCGTGATGCCGCCGTCGGCGTTCGGGTCCAGGACCTTGCTGTCCGGGAAGTAGTTGCCGACGAAGACGTCTACGTGCCCGTCGCCGTCGAAGTCGCCGATGGTGACGGAGTCGGTGTTCCACAGTGGACCGCTGTACTTGCCGTCCGCGCCGCGGTGGTTGCCGCCCACCAGCTCGGTCGGCTGGAACGCGGACGCGTCGAACTTCGTCGCGGTGGCCTTCTGCAGGAACACCACCGGCGTCCGGCCCCAGTAGTAGGCCAGGATGTCCGTGCGGCCGTCTTCGTTGAAGTCACCGGGGACGCAGCCCATCGGCGCCATGTAGTCCCACGTCGGCAGCGCCGGCGCGGGGTCGAGCGCGAACGGCGCGTAGCGCGGGCCCGAATCCGGCGCCGGCGTGATGACGACCTGGTCGCTGCGCGGGTCGACCAGGCAGAGGTCGTTGGCCTTGCCGCTGCCGCTGATGTCGTTGAGCGCGATCGCGGCGCCGACCGAGGAGATCCACGCGGAGATGTGCTCGTACTCCTTGTTCACCGTCCGGATCGACTGCGACTTCTTGGCCGCGGGCAACGCGATCGTCATCGGGGTGAAGTGGAACTGGCTCGCCATCGTGTCCTGTTCGGCGGCCGAAACGCGGGGCAGCTGCGCGACCGTGTAGAGGCCGAGGATCAGCACCAGCGCCACGATGCCCGCCAGCTGCTTGCGCAGCCAGCCCAAGGTCGCGGTCATTTCTTCTTCCCTCCGTGGGTCAGCACTTCTTCGGCGATCCGCTGCCGCCAGGTTTCGAACGCCGGGACGTCGTCGCCGTCGACGACGACGGCCGGGCGGACCTCCTGGGTGATCGCCGCGGCCCGCTCGGCGGGCAGGCCGCAGATCGCCTGGGCCGCCATCTCGGTCTCCGGGATCATCAGGCCCGAACGCACCCGGCACTCGGCGGCGAAGGCGCTTCCCTGCGCCAGCGGTCCGTGGTGGATCCCGGCTCGGTCGACCAGTTCCGCCAGCTCGTCGGCGGTGACGCCGCACGCGTAGGTCGAGGCCAGCCCGACCCCCGCGTACAGGTCGCCGTGGCGCGACTCGGGGAACTCCTCGATCGCCTTGGCCACCAGGGAGACGTCCGTGCCGTTGATGAACCACAGCGCCCGGCCGATGCCCTGGTCGATGGCGCGCAGCGCGTAACCGTCGTAGCGCCGGTCCGGCCAGGAGAAGTTCCGGTCCTGGTACTGCTCCCCGATGTACTTGGCGGTCTTGAAGTACGCCTGGTGGAAGCCGTAGCCGTCGAGCACGAGCCAGCGCAGCAGCGGGTCGAACGCCGACGCCTTCGGCCACGCGAACCGCGGGAGCCGGCACATGGCCCAGCCGACCCCGACGTAGATGATGTAGTCGTGCTTCTCGCCGGGGCCGGCCAGGAACTCGGCGATGTTCTTGCTCTTGCCGAACGGCAGGCCGTCGAGGACGCCGTACCCCATTCCCGCGCCCTCGTAGGCGAAGCCGCGGAACTGCGGGGGGATGCGCTCGAGCCATTCCTCGGCTTGCTCGACCGAGCGCGCTTCGACCGCGTGCGCGTACCCGAGGAGGAACTTCTCCCCGATGGTCTCGAGTCGTTCTTGAGCGGCTGGGCTCTTCCGGTGGAAACCCCGCTTCTCCAGCGATGTCTCCGAGACATCAGGTGTCAGGACGCGGCGCCTGAGCGTTCGCCAACCATTGCCCAACGCACTCTCCCCCTTAGGGTCGACTAGGTTCTTCGCATCTACGGTCACAGATCCGCTGGTCAGCGCTCTACTCCGCGGTTGCCCGTGATCACGGCAGCGCACTTTCGAACGGCACCGCGGTTCAGCCGGCGCGCCGCTGGGCGGCCTCACCGAACTCGCCGCGGATCCGCTGCCGCCACAGCTCGTAGGGCGGCTGCGGCCCGTCGTCGCCGTCGGCGCGTTCGGTGCGGTCCGCGAGGTTCTGCGCGCCCTGCACGGAAAGGTCGGTGAGCACGCCGGCGGCGAGGTGGGTGTGGGCGGGCACGTACTCGGAGTAGGTCCGCGCCTTCACCGCGAACACCACCCCGAGCGCCAGCTCGTCGTAGTACTCCCCGGCCGCCTGCCGCAGCCGGCCCAGCCCGCGCTGGTCGCTGCCGCCGGCGAACGTCGCGGCCAGCCCGACCCCGCTCCACAGGTCCGCGCGGCGGTGCTCGGCGAAGCGCACGACCGCCTTGGCGACGGCGTCCGGGTTCCCGCCGTTGATGAACCACAACGCGCGGCCGACGCCCTGGTCGAACGCCCGCCCGAAGTACTCCGGACGGCCCGCCCACGGGTAGGGCTGCGGGTCGGCCTGCTCGTCGACCCACTTCTTCGTGTCGAAGTAGGCGCGGTCGAAGCCGTAGCCGTCGACGGCGAGCCAGCTCATCACCGGGTGGTAGGCCACCCCGGACAGCTCGGGCAGGATGTTCTTCCACAGTGGACGCGGCAGCCGCGCCATCGCGAAGCCGATCCCGATGTAGGTCAGGAAGATGTGCGGGCGCCCCGGCCCCTCCAGCAGCGCGCGGGTGCGGTCGCGGCCGCCGCCCGGCATGGCGTCGAGGATCGTGTAGCCCATCGTCGCGCCCTCGTAGGCGAATCCGCGCTGCTCGGGTTCGATCAGCGCCAGCCGGCGCTCGATCTCCCACAGCGACGCGCCTTCGATCGCCCATTCGAACCCGCACACGACCGCCTGCGGCACCGCCTCCAGCCGGGCCGTCGCGTCGGTGTGGGTGACCGGGAAGCCGCGCTCGGCGAACCCGACCGAAGCCAGTGAAGGAGCGAGAGCCCGCTTGCGCAGGACTCCGATCAAGGTGGACATCTGCTCTTGTCCTTTGCTGTGTCATGGTTATCACTCCGACCGCAGTCACGGCCCGATGGCCCGGTGGCAACGGTTGCGTGCCGCTCGGGGGGTCGGCCTGCTTTGGTCGGACTGATAACTCGAGTGAATCAGGCGACAGCGCGCAGGTGCGGCCGCTGGGCGGCGAGCATGCGCTGGGTGAACGGCGACTGCTTCGACGCCAGGGTGATCGCGATCGGCGCGTCGGTCGTGGCCGGCGGGCGCAGGCTCACCCGGCCGGCGGACTGCCCGAAAGGCGCCACGTTCACGGCCGCATAGCCGATCGAGAACCGCGGCCCGGGCGCGCCCGGCTGGTGCTGCGCGACCGCGATCGCCGTCCACCGCCCGGCGGGCACGCCGTGGATGGTCAGCTCGCCCGAGCTCATGTTGGCCATGCCGCCGAAGGCGACCGGACCGCACTGGGGCACCGGGTCGGCGAAGAGCCCGACGAGGGTGTCGGCGGGCGCCGAGCCGCGGGGCATGTCCAGCCGCATCGACAGCACGCCCGTGCCGGTCTGCAGCGAGGCGCAGCTGCGGCCGGCCGCGCGCAGCACGCGCAGCGGCGGAAGCCGCTGGAACGTCGGCGAAATCGCCACGAGCAGCTCGGCGACCTGCGGCTCGCGGTACTGCGTCGGCGTCATCCCGACCGCCCGCGAGAACCGGCTGGTGAACGTGCCGACGCTGCTGTAGCCGACGCTGCACACGATGTCGGAGACGTTCAGCGACGTCGTCAGCAGCAGCCGCTTGGCCTCGAACAGGCGCACGGCGGTGAGGAACCGGCCCGGTGTCACCCCGGTGGCGTCCGCGAAGATCCGGGAGAAGTGGAACCGGCTGACGAACACCTCGGACGCCAGCTCCGCGAGCGTGATCGGCTCGAAGTACCGTTCCTGGATCGACGAGATGGCCTGCAGCACCGCGGGCCGGACCGACTTCTCCACCCGCTCCAGGGCCGGTACCCGGGGCGGATCGTCGAATTCGCTGTCGTGTCCGACAGCCGCAATAGACCGCAACATCATCCGTCCAACCTCTGATTCCCCTGATGGCAGTTCTCCTGGTGTCAGGGAAGACGCCGCGCCTTAGAGGTCGATCGACGAGCGATGGAGGGGAACCGGGCGAAATGCACCCGGCCGGGTACTGGGCACGTGCCGATGGGAAATCCACACCGGACAGTCCATGCGGAACGCACGGCCCCGGCGTGCGGGACGTCCGCCCGCGTGGCCCACGACGGTCCCGCCGGGGCCGCGCATGGTCCGTTCCGGCGACACCGCCGAGCGCGCAAGCGCAGGTTGGGCCGGATGGCGGACCGTGCGGAACGCACGAGCCGGACCTGCACAACGCACGGGGCCACGGGGTAAACGCACGTTGACTCTGATGGGTGGCTCACTGGTCGCCGGGGCGACGCTCTGTCACATTCGGATAGAAGCCCGGAGTCGGCTGTCCCCCGACCCGCGCAGCACCACTGGGGAGCGCGAGGACGCATTGATGACGCTGGAGGCCTGCCATGTACTCCGAACTGCCGCGACCGGACGCGCCGGACGACGGTGAAGTGACGTTCACCGTCCTGGGCCCGCTGGAAGTGCTGCGGGGCGGGGTCGACTACGCGCCGACCACGCCCAAGGTGCTCCAGCTGCTCGCCGTGCTCGTGATGCGCCCGGGCCGGATGGTACACATCGACACCCTCATCCGGGAGCTGTGGTCGGACAACCCGCCCCGGACGGTGCGCACGACGCTGCACACCTACGTCTACCACCTGCGCCGGTGCATCGACCAGAACGGCCTGGCCGCCGACGGCGAGAAGATGCTGGCCACCAAGCAGTCCGGCTACGCCTTCTACATCGACCCGGCCCGGGTGGACACCCACCGGTTCGTCCGGCTGCGGCAGCTCGGCCACGAGCACCAGGACGCCGGCGACCACGCCGCGGCGGCCGACGCCTACCGCGCGGCGCTCGACCTCTGGTCCGGCCCGCCACTCGCGAACGTCCACTGTGGACCGATCCTGTCGGCCTACCGGACCGAGCTGCTCGAGCAGCGGCGCAGCGTGCTGCACCTGCGGATCGAAGCGGAGATCGTCAGCGGCAAGCACCGCGAGCTGATCGGCGAGCTGCGTTCGCTGGCCACCGGCAGCCCGCTGGACGAAGCGCTGCACGGCCAGCTGATGCGCGTGCTCGGCCGCAGCGGACGGCGGTCCGACGCGATGGCCGTCTACCGCAGGCTCCGGTCGCGGCTGGCCGGCGAGCTGGGCGTCGAACCGTGTGACGACCTCCAGGTCCTGCACCGCGAGCTGATCTCCGAAGGGGACCACCGCTGATCCACCGCTTCACCGGCTCCGGCCGTGTTCCACCGCATCGCCCGAGAAAGAAGTGAGGAAGCCCGATGCCCGCTCCCAACACCCGCGCCTACGGTCAGTTCTGCGGCCTCGCCCGTGCTCTCGAGATCATCGGCGAGCGCTGGTCGCTGCTGATCGTCCGCGACCTGGTGCTCGGCCCGAAGCGCTACGACGAGCTGCAGGCCGGTCTGCCGAAGATCCCGCCGTCCATCCTGTCGTCCCGCCTCAACGAGCTCGAGGCGACCGGCGTGCTCCGCCGCCGCGTCCGCGCCGAGCTCGAGGCGGGCCTGGTCTACGAGCTGACCCAGTACGGCAGCGAGCTCGACCAGGTCCTGCTCGACCTGGGTCTGTGGGGCGCCCGTTCCCTGCACCAGCCGGGGCCGGACGACGTGTTCACGCTGGACTCGGCGATCCTGTCGCTCTACACGACGTTCCGCGGCGACGTGGCCGAGGGCGTCCAGATCAACTACGAGATCCGCTACGACGACCGGATGATCATCCACGCGCTGGTCGAAGACGGCGCGGTCAAGGTCGGCGAGGGCCGCTTCGCCGGCGCGGACCTGGTGGTCAAGGTCAGCAACGGCGCGGTGATGCTGGACCTGATGAGCGGCCACGTGTCCGCCGCGGAAGCGGTCCGCAGCGGCAAGCTGGCGATCGAGGGCGACCTGGCCGACCTGGACCTGCTGGCCCGCCTGTTCCACATCCCGGCGGCACCGGAGCCCCCGTCGGGCATCGTGGTCCGCTGAGTTCCCGGCCCGCCCGGCCCGGCCCCGGGCGGGCCCACGTTCCGGCCGCGGAGACTCGCTACGGCGAGCCTCCGCTCAGCCGTGCCTGGCCCGGTCGGTTTCCACGCCGGCGGTGTCTTGAATGAGTCATTCAGGACCTCCCAAGACCTGAATGACTCATTCAAGACCTTTGGTCGGGGGCCAGCGCGGGCACCCTCGCCGGGCTCAGTTCCGCGCGGGGTCCGCCCCCGGCGCGATCCGCCCGGCCCGCTCCATCAAGTACCGCCGCTCCGGCAAACTCGCCGTCCGCTCGGCCGCACGCAGATAATGCTCCCGCGCACCCGCCAAATCCCCGGCCAGCTCCAGCAAATGCGCGCGGACCGCGTCCATCCTCCGGCCCACGTCGAGCTTCGCGTCCACTGTGTCCAGTAGCTCCAAACCCTGCACCGGCCCCGATGCCTGCGCCACCGCCACCGCCTGGTTGATCGTCACGACCGGGCTCGGCATCAGCGTCTGCAGCACGCGGTACAGCTCGACGATCTGCGCCCAGTCCGTCTCCTCCGTGCTGGGCGCGGTCGCGTGCAGGGCCGCGATCGCCGCCTGGACCTGGTACGGCCCGAGCGCCGCGTGGCCGATCGTCGCGTCCACCAGTGCCTCGCCCTCGGCGATCATCGCCGCGTCCCAGCGGGTGCGGTCCTGCTCCGGCAGCGGCACGAGCTCGCCGTCCGGTCCCGTGCGGGCCTCGCGCCGCGCGTCCGTCAGGAGCATCAACGCCAGCAGCGCCGCCACCTCGCCCTCGACCGGGATCAGCGCGTGCACCGCGCGGGTCAGCCGGATGGCCTCCGCCGCGAGCTCGTCGCGAGCCAGGTTCTCCCCCGACGTCGCCGTGTACCCCTCGTTGAAGATGAGGTACAGCACCTGCAGGACGACGCGCAGCCGGTCGCCGAAATCGGCCGGGGACGGCTCGCTGAACGTCGACCCGGCGGCGGCGATGTTCTCCTTGGCGCGGGTGATGCGCCGGGTCATCGTCGCCTCGGGCACCAGGAACGCGCTCGCGATCTGCGCGGTGGTCAGGCCGCCGACCGCGCGCAGCGTCAGCGCGACCTGCGAAGACGGCGACACCGCGGGGTGGCAGCACAGGAAGAGCAGCTTCAGCGTGTCGTCCTCGCCGGCGGGCTGGTCCTCGCCGGGCCCGGGGACGACCGCCGCGCTCACCGGCTCCCGCACGGCGACCGACTCCTCGCGCCGCCGCCGCGCGCTTTCGCTGCGCCAGTGGTCGGTGAGCCGGCGGGTCGCGACCGTGACCAGCCAGCTGCGCGGGCTGTCCGGCACGCCTTCGGCCGGCCACTGCTCGCTGGCCGCCAGCAGGGCTTCCTGGACGGCGTCCTCGCACGCGTCGAACTGGCCGTACCGGCGCACCAGCACGCCGAGCACCTGCGGCACCAGCGGGCGCAGGACCTCGGCGACCGGGGCGGGCGCGGTCACCTCACGAACCGGGGATCTCGGATTCGGCGTCGGCGAAGAAGACGATCTCGCGCACCTCGATGCCCATGCCGTCGAAGGCCGCGTCCGGGATCATCGCGGCGAGCTCGACGGCGCGGTCCTTGCTCGCGCAGTCCACGAGGTAGTAGCCGGCCAGGAACTCCTTCGACTCCAGGAAGGGACCGTCGGTGACGGCGGGCAGGCCCCCGCGCACCCGCACGACGCTGCTGTCGGCGACCGGCGCGAGCGCCTGCGTGCCGATCATCTCGCCGGACTCCCGGATCGTGCGGATGAAGTCCTGGTGCCCGGCCATGATGGCGTCCATGTCCTGCTGGGACAGGTTCGCCATCACGTCGGGGTTGAGGTACATCGCCAGCAGGTACTTCACGCCCGTCGCTCCCATCGTCGGTGGCATGAACATAGCCGACCGTTCCGGCGGCACGTCGCAAGCGCGGAGTGGAGCCGCCGCCGGGCCGGCTGCCAGCCTGGATCCGGGCAGTCCCGGACTCAGGAGGTTGGCACCGATGGCCGACGTGTTCACGGACCTGCAGACCGAAACCGAAGCACTGGCCGAGCTGGCGGAGCGCCACGGGTCCGGCTCCGGACCCGACGTCACCGCGCACTTCGCCCGGCTGACGTCGACCGCGCGGCTGGTCCGGCTCAGCGCCGAGAACCCGGGTGCCTTCGGCGTCACCCCGCAGATCTCCTACGACTCGCTCGACGAGGCGGTCCTGACCTGGCTGATCGAGCAGCGGAAGGCGAACGCCCTGCTCGCGGCGGCGCCCGCGAAGCCGGAGCTGCCGTGGAGCGACGGCCCGCTGCGCCCGTCGGTGCTCGCCGCGGCCGCGCTGACCGAGCTGTTCGCCTGCGGCCAGGACATCGCCGACGCGCTGGGCATCCGCCCCCGGCGCGACGACGCGATCGGGCACGTCGCGTACTACGGCGTCCGGACCCGCGACCGCGCCTACCGCCGGCACCGGCGGACACCGCCCGGGCCGTTCCGGTTCGAGCTGCGGGCACCGTCCGGGACGCAGTGGGACTTCGGGCCGGAAGAGGCCGGCGACCGCGTCGCGGGCCCCGCGGAGGACTTCTGCCTCCTGGTGACCGGCCGCCGCGACGCCGAGGACCTCGCCCTGACGTTCAGCGGCGAGCACACCGCCGAATGGCTGGAACTGCTGGAGACCCTGGCGGTCTGACCGGCACTTTCTCCGTCACCCGGCCTCGGCGAGCCGGTTCTCCCGCGCGCCGCGACCGGGTCCGCTGTCTTGAATGAGTCATTCAGGACCTCTCAAGACCTGAATGACTCATTCAAGACAGCCGAATCCGGGCGCCGCACGAGCGGGCCGGGGATCCGTCAAGCGGCCGGCGTCACTCGAACGGCGTGGGATCGCCCGCGCCGACGCGCAGGATCTCCGGTTCCCCGGACGAGAAGTCGACGACCGTAGTCGGCTCGACTCCGCAGTCGCCGGAGTCCAGGACCGCGTCGAGCTGGTGGTCCAGCTCCTCTTTGATCTCCCAGCCCTGCGTCATCGGCTCGCCCTCGCCGGGCAGCAGCAGCGTGCTCGACAGCAGCGGCTCGCCGAGCTCGGCCAGCAGCGCCTGGGTGACGCGGTGGTCGGGGATGCGCACGCCGACCGTCTTCTTCTTCTCGTGCATCAGCCGCCGCGGCACCTCCTTGGTGGCGGGCAGGATGAACGTGTAGCTGCCGGGGGTCGACGCCTTGATCGCGCGGAACACCGCGTTGTCGATGTGGACGAACTGGCCCAGCTGGGCGAAGTCCTGGCACACCAGCGTGAAGTGGTGGCGGTGGTCCAGCTTGCGGATGGTGCGGATGCGCTCGAGCCCGTCGCGGTTGCCCGGCCGGCACCCGAGCGCGAAGCACGAGTCGGTCGGGTAGGCGATCAGCCCGTCGCCGCGGAGGATCTCGACGATCTGGCCCAGCGACCGGCGCTGCGGGTTCTCCGGGTGCAGGTCGAAATAGCGTGCCATGACCGCAGAGCCTAAGGTCCGGCCACTGCAGCGGCACGGCGAGGGGCAACCCAGGCGATCATGGCCGGCGCGTCTCCCAGCTTGCGGTTCCCCGCGGGAACACTGGGCCGGCCCCGGCCCGCGCGCCACACTCCGTTCGGGGGAACACACCCAGGGAGGGCGAGCCATGACGAAGCTGACCGTGCCGGAGCTGGACCGGCCCCGGGCCGTCACCGCGGCGAAGTACCCGTTCGAGGGCCCGCAGGGGCGGATTTCGCTGGCCGACCTCTTCGACGGGCACCGGCGGCTCGCGGTGCACCACACGATGCCCGGCCACGACGGCCCGTTCGACGACGTGCCGGCCGCCGACATCGCCGCCGCGCTGCACGATCCGGACCTGCGCCTGGTGCTGGTTTCGCGCGCGCCCTACGCCAAGCTCGCGCGGTACCGCCGCCACTTCGGCCCGGACCTGGCCACGTACTCGGCGGGCCGCGCGTTCACCGCGGACTTCCCGGTGTCGCGGCGCCTGCCGGAAACCGGGAGCGGCGAGTTCCGGGACGACCTCGAGTCGGCGCTCAGCTTCTTCAGCCACGAGCACGGTTCCGTGCTGCACACCGGGTCGGTCGCCCTGTCCCGGCTGGACTTCCTGAGCCTGCTCGGCGTCCCGGACCGCGCCGGGTCCGCGACCGGCCGGCGCTGAGCCGCGCCCCGCCGCCGTCGTGCCGTCCTCCCGCGCCCCCGCACCACGTCTTTTCGGCGCAAGGAAACGCAGCTCGGGTGGGTTAGGATCGGTCGGCAGCACAACGCACACCGCGGCCCGGCCGGGCCATCTGGGGCGCTCCGGCCACCGCCGAAGTCCTGGGGGGTCCACACCGATGTCTCCGGTCGCCGCGCTCGAGCCGGCCGCGGAGCTGTCCGTCACCGCCGAGCCGCGCGGCACCACCGCCGCGGACCGGCGCCCGCGGCTGGCCGCGTACCTCGCCGCGGCCATCATCGTCGTGGTCATCACCGGGTTCAGCGTGATCGGCGTCGTCAGTGTGCTGCCCGAGTCGGTCGACTTCCTGCAGGCCGGGTACGCCGTCGTGGCCGCCGCCGCGCTGCTGGCGATCCAGCTGCTGTGGTTCAGCCGCCCGTCCGCCCGGCTCGACGCCACGACCAGCCGGGTGCTGTTCGCCGTCATGGTCGTGCTCGCCTACGTGCCGATGCTGACCTTCGGCCTGCTGTGGGCCAGCATGCTCGTCTACGTCGGCAGCGCCGCGCTCCTGATCCTGCCCCCGCGCTACGGCTGGGCGGCGGTGGGCGCGATCGTGGTCAGCACCGTCGGGGTGTACCAGGTGTTCGACGCCAAGCCGACGACGACGATCTACAACACGTTCGGCACCCTCTTCTACGTCCTGGTCTTCTACCTGCTGTCCCGGCTCGCGCGGATGGTCCACGAGCTGCACGCGGCCCGCACCGAACTGGCCCAGCGCGCGGTCGCCGAACAGCGGCTGGCCTTCGCCCGCGACCTGCACGACCTGCTCGGGCTGAGCCTGTCCGCGATCGCGCTCAAGGGCGAGCTGGTGTCCCGCCTGATGCGCAAGTCCGCCGAGCGCGCCAAGGCCGAGCTCGCCGAGATCACCGCCACCGCCCAGCGCACCCTCTCCGACGTCCGCGCGGTGTCCCACGGCTACCGCGAGCTCTCGCTGGAGAAGGAGTCGCGCACGGCCGAGTCGCTGCTTTCGGCGTCCGAGATCGCCGTCCGGATCCACCTCGACCAGGGGGACCTGCCGGTCCAGGTGCGCACGCTGCTGGCCAAGGTGCTGCGCGAGGGCGTCACGAACGTCCTGCGCTACAGCGACGTCGAACACTGCGAGATCGACGTCCGGCACCAGGACGGCAAGGTCGTCCTCGAAATCGTCAACGACGGCGTGACGGCGGGCGATCCGGCGCTGGCCCCGGGCAGCGCGCTGACGGTCCTGCCCGAGGAGGTCGCGGCGGTCGGCGGCTCGGCGACCGCGAAGGCCGGCGCGGACGGCCGGTTCCGGCTGCGCGTCGAGGTCCCGCTGCCCGACGGGCCGGGTGCCTCCGCCGCGCACGACACCGAGGAGCGTTCGGAAAGCGCGTCGAAGGAGATCCGCCGCCTGCTGCCGGTCATCATGGTGCTGATGGGCATCGGCGCGGCGGCGCACCTGCTGCAGCTGACCCCCCGGCCGTGGGAGATCGCGCTGGTCGTCGGCTCGATCGTGGCGTTGCTGGCCCTGCAGTTCTCGTACTTCAACCGGCCCTCGACCCAGCTGCGGTCCGCCCAGAGCTACGGGATGCTGCTGGTCCAGGCCTGCCTGATCTACCTCCCGCTGCTGCCGCTCGGCCCCCGGTGGGTCAGCCTGCCCGGGCTGCTGGTCGGCACCGCGCTGCTGGTCCTGCCGCCCGTCGCGGGCTGGGTGTTCTTCGCCCTCAACATCGCCGCCTACGCCGAAATCGAGCGGCTGTCGGGCGCGAACATCACGGCCACGATCTTCTACACCGCCGCGACCGTGATGACGAGCCTGGCCGTGTTCGGGCTCCTGTGGCTGGTCCGGCTGGTCACCGAGCTCGCCGCCACCCGGCGGCGGCTGGCCGAGATGGCGCTGGCCGAGGAGCGGCTGCGGTTCGCCCGCGACCTGCACGACCTGCTCGGCATGAGCCTGTCCGCGATCGCGCTGAAGAGCGAGCTGACCGCCCGGGTGCTGCCGCTGGACCGCGACCGCGCCGCCGAGGAGCTCACCGAGGTCCTCGGCCTGACCCGGCAGGCCCTGTCCGACGTCCGGTCCGTGGCCAGCGGCTACCGCGAGCTGTCGCTCGACAGCGAGTCCCGCACCGCGAAGTCCGTGCTGGTGGCCGCCGACGTCCGGGTGCGGATGGAGATGCTCGGCGACGACCTGCCGACGCCGGTGCGCACCGTGCTGGCCGTCGTCCTGCGCGAAGGCGTCACGAACGTGTTGCGGCACAGTAAAGTGGAGAGCTGCGAGATCGCGATGCGGCGCACCGAAGGCGGGATCTGCCTCGACATCATCAACGACGGCGTCGAGCGCAACGGCGACCGGTCCGCCGCGCGGGTGCCGGTGGTGCTGCCCGCACCGGCCGTCGCGGGCAGCCGGGACACCTCGCCCGGCAGCGGGATCGGCAACCTCTCCTACCGGGTCGCGGACCTCGGCGGCCAGCTCACCGCGGGGGTGGAGCCGGACGGCCGGTTCCGGCTGCGCGCGGTCGTCCCGGCCTGAACCCCGGCCGATCCCGGCTCGCGAGCGACCGAACCGATACTGGTCCAGACCGCATGGTCCGGACCATTCCGGCGGTCACAGCCAGCCCGACTCCTCGGCGATGCGGATGGCGTCGACCCGGTTGCGGGCGTTGAGCTTCGCGACGACAGTGGTGAGATAGTTCCGTACTGTCCCGGCGGAAAGGTACAGCCGGGCCGCGACTTCGACCGTCCCGTACCCCTGCGCGGTCATCCGCAGCACGTCCATCTCGCGGGCGGTCAGCGGGCAGTCGACGGTGTCCCAGGCGGCCAGCGCCAGGTCGCCGTCGACCATGCGGCGGCCGGCCAGCACGCCGCGCACGGCGTTGGCGAGCTTGTCGGGCGGTGCGTCCTTGAGCAGGAAACCGCCCACCTTGGCGTCCAGAGCGCGCCTGAGCGTGCCGGGGCGGCCCAGGCTGGTGAGGATGAGGGTCCGGCAGCCCGGCAGCTGTGCGTGCAGCTCACCGGCCGCGGTGAGGCCGTCCTTGCCGGGCAGGTCGATGTCGATGACGGCCACCTGCGCCTGCTTGGCGCGCGCGGCGGGCAGGATCTCGAGCCCGGAGGCGACCTCGGCGACCACGTCGATGTCGGGCTCCAGCCGAAGCAGCGCCACCAGTGCTCCCCGCACGATGTGCATGTCCTCGGCCACCAGCACTCTGATCACGGGTGCCTCCGAACTCACGATTCCCCAGAAGCTCAGTTAAACATTCTGCTTGACGAATCGGTTGCACCATTCGGGCACCACTTATGCGGGGATGCCGCGAAATGCACATGCACGGGTTACGACCAGGTCAAAAATGCCTACTCGCACTTGAGCGGCTACCAGCCGTCACGGCTGCACCCGAGTTCCCGTCACCCGTGTCGGAAATTTTCCGGCCAGGTCGCTTGTGGACCTTCCCGGCCCGCCACGCGCGACGAGCCGGCCCCCGCGGGCGCACTGGGCGCCCGCCGTGACCGGCTCGCGACGTCGAGAACTGCGCAAACGCGCATCAAGCCGCTTCGAGGACGTCGACCTGGCAGAAGCAGGTGCCCCGGCGCGGCTGCCCGGCACCCACGGAAGCATCGATGCTCCAGTGCTCGAAACGGTCGATCACGAGGTCCGTTCCCGTCTTTTCGAACTCGATCTCGAAATCGGCGAAAAGTGCGCGGACGTCAGCGGAAATCTGTGCGGACATGTTCTGCTCCCAGTGGCGAAGATGAATGCTTCACGTGCCATAAATCGTCGCCAACGGACGCAGCATCAGCCAGTGTCCGCATCACCGGCGCGCTGTGGTTTACACATGGTCCGTGCGGTTTCGGCTAAGAGTCCGAACGGGCTAACGAGAACCTCGGACACCCGCGAATCACGGCATTTCCGTCACTGTGCGCTGTCGTGCGCATTCCACCCGTCACCTCGGGTATGAAAAACGCACATGCGCTCATGGCCGGAGTTCCCGGCCGGGACCCGGTTCACACCCGATGTGCAAAACGCATGTCCAGGACCGGTGAAATCCATCCCGACCGGTGCACAGAGCACTTAAGAAGTAGACGCCCGCCGATCTACAGTTTTGGAGGAAATCACATCCCCGCACCGAAGGCGCCTTCACCAGGAAGACGCCCGGGCGGCTTTGTCGACCGGGAGGGACGGCCACCATGGATGAGATCGTCCGGCAAGCCGTGGCACGCGCCATCGTGACCATGCGAGACAACCTGGGCGAGCGGCTCACGATCGACGACCTCGCCCGCGCCGCCATGTTCAGCAAGTTCCACTTCACCCGCGTGTTCCTGCGGGCCACCGGGCTCTCGCCGGGCCGGTTCCTCTCGGCCCTGCGGCTCGCGGAGGCCAAGCGCCTGCTCGCGACGACCGCCATCTCGGTGGCCGACATCAGCCACCAGGTCGGCTACAACAGCGTCGGCACGTTCAGCGCCCGCTTCAGCGGCAGCGTCGGCGTCTCGCCGTCGGGGTACCGGCAGCTGCGCGGCATGGCCCCGCGGGTCGCCGACCGGCAGACCCGGCCGGGGTCGGGGACGACCGTGCGCGGCCAGCTGCGCGTCGCACCGTCGGCGCAGGTCGGACCGGTGTTCGTCGGGCTGTTCGCCGCCCGGATCGCCGAGGGCGCGCCGGCCCGGTTCGCCGTCCTGCCCGGCCCGGGACCGTATGCACTGGCAGACGTTCCGCTCGGCTCGTGGTACGTGCTCACCTACGCCTACGGCTGCGGTGAGGTCGACAACCACACCCTGCGGCCCTACACGGGCCTGGCCGGCCCGGTGACCGTGCACCAGGGGGTCACGGCGAGCCTGGCCGACGTCCGGCTGCGGCCGCGGCACGGCTTCGACCCGCCGGTCCTGCTGGCCCTGCCGGACCTGCGCCAGCCCGCGGTGGCCCGCCCGGTGGCGGTCTGAGCGTGCAATTCCGGCACGCCGAATCCGCCGTTCGTTAATCCACGGACGGCGGACTCACCAGGTTCACGTTCCCGGCAGCCATTCGGCCCAGCCGGGAAGGCGGCGGACTCGCCGCGCGCGGTCGGAGAATTCGCGGCCATTCCCGGGTGCGCTTCTTCGAAACACCGGTGGGGCGGGGCAATGGCGTACAATTGGGGCGGGAGTCAACGAACTGGGGTGCGAGGTACCGTCGTGATCAAGGTGTTGCTGGCCGAGGACATGCACATGGTCCGCGGCGCCCTGGTCGCCCTGCTCAACCTCGAATCGGACATCGAGGTGGTCGCCGAGGTCTCCACCGGCGACCAGATCCTGCCGGCCGCGAAGGCGGCCCAGCCGGACGTCGCGGTCATCGACATCGACCTGCCGGGCAAGGACGGGCTGTCGGCGGCGATGGAGATCCACGAGAGCCTCCCCGGCGTCCACACGCTGATCCTGACCAGCCTCGGCCGGCCGGGCACGGTCCGCCGCGCGCTGGACGCGAAGGTGAACGGCTTCCTGCTCAAGGACTCGCCGTCGGACAAGCTGGCGAACGCGGTGCGCTCGGTCGCGATCGGCCGCCGGGTGATCGACAGCGAGCTGGCGCTGGCCGCCTGGGAGACCGACGACTGCCCGCTGACCCCGCGCGAGATCGAAATCCTGTCGCTGGCGGCACGCGGGCGCAACGTGGCCGACATCGCGGCGGAGCTGTTCCTGTCGGCCGGCACGGTCCGCAACTACCTGGCCGCGGTGGTCACGAAGCTCAACGCCCGCAACCGGGTCCACGCGATCCGCATCGCAACCGAAGCAGAGTGGCTCTAGCCCACCCTCCAGGCACGCGAACCGACCGCCCAGGTACGCGAACCGACCCTCCGGGTACGCGAGTCGACCGTCCAATCACACGTGTCGACCCTCCAAACACGCGAGTCGACCCTCCAATCACACGTGTCGACCCTCCAAACACGCGAACCGACCATCCGGGTACGCGAGTCGACCGTCCACACACGCGTGTCACACCCACGAAACATGCCGCACCGCCCGGGAAACCCCGGCCGGAAAGCGCTTACGCCGTCAGTTCGTCCCGCGTCCGGTGCCGGCGCACTTCGTCGCAGCCCACCGGAACCGCTGCCAGGAGCCGGTGGGTTCCGTCCGGGCCGGTCTCCGTCGCCAGCGTCCCGCCCAGCGACTCCACCCGGTCGACCAGGTTGCGCAGCCCCGAACCCGACCCCGGGCCGCCGCCCGCCGCGCCGCCCGCGCCGTCGTTGACGATCTCCAGCCAGGCCGTCCCGTCCTCCTTGCTCACCGAGAACGCGCACCAGCTCGCCGTGCTGTGCCGCACCACGTTCGTCACCCCTTCGCGCAGCACCGCCGCCAGCGCCGTCGCCACCTCCGGGGGCAGGTCCCCGGTACCCGAACGGGCGACCGTCACGCGGGTCCCGGCCGCGCTCAGCACCGCCGCCGCGGCGCGGCACTCGTCGTCCAGCGACAGCTCGCGGTAGCCCGCCGCGACCGTGCGGACGTCGGCCAGCGCACGCCTCGACATCGTCAGCAGCTCGGCCAGCTCCTCCTTGGCGCGCCCCGGCTGGCCGATCACCAACCGGTCGACGAGTTCACCTTTGAGGGTGATGGCCGAAAGGCTGAGACCGAGCAGATCGTGGACGTCGCGGGAGAACCGCTTGCGTTCTTCGGCGATCGCCCGCCGCTTCAGTTCGCGGCGTTCCTCCTCGCGCTCGGCGATCAGCCGCGCCGCCGCGCCCGTCCCGAACAGCACCAGCGCGGCGACCCCGGCGGCCGCCACGGCCGCGAACCCGGCGTCGGCCGAAGCGGTCCCCCGGGCGGAGACGAGCCCCGCCGCGACGCACACGAGACCGGCCGCGGGCAGCGCCCTGGCCGGCCGGACCGCCAGCAGTAAACCCCCGGCGAAGAACCCGCCCGCGGCGCTCCACAGGGCGCCCAGCTGCAGCATCGGCAAGTACGCCAGCAGGGCCTGAACACCCAGCGCCAGGCCGGGACGGCGGACACGGCCGTGCGCGAACGCGGCCAGGTGCACCCCCGCCAGCGCCGCGGCACCGGACAGCGCGAGCAGCCACGAAACCCAGGACTGCCGTTCGGCCAGGACGGGGAGCGACGCCATCAGCGCGACGGCGGCGGCAGCAGCCGGTGGCCCGCCCGCGACGAGCGCGTGGAAGTCCGGCCGCCCGGCCTCCTCGCGCGCCGGGGCAGCGACCCGCACTCGGAATCGTCCGAGGAGCCGAACCGGATATGCCACGGCGCCTCCCACCTCACCCGCACCCCAGTGCCACAAAGGTAACAGGGAGAACGGTCACGGCAGAGGCGTCGTCCGCTCAACCGGTCGCGTTACCGAGGGGGAAATCGAGCACGCACTCGCCGACGCTGACCTCGGCGGGCCACTCCAGCTTCAGCGAACGGTCCACCCGGTCGCCGGCGTCGACCGGCACCGCGTGCGCGGCGAGCCCCATCGCCTTCGCCGCGAGGTAGAGCACCTGCTGCAACGCGCCGACGTGCACCAGCGTCGTCGCGTACGCGGCGCTGCCGAGCACCCACGCGATCCGCGACATCCGCGCGGTCATCGTCAGCAGCACCGACGGACGGCGGTGGCTGCCCGCCCCGATCATCGCCAGGTCCAGCATGCCGTCCAGGACGCCGAGGTCGTCGTTGATCAGCGTCAGCGTGTGCCACAGCGGGTCGTAGTGGTAGATCCCCCGCGCCAGGTCCGCGCACCGGTTGATCCCGACGTAGATCTCGAGCTCGTACAGGCAAGCGACGCTGAAGTACGGCCGCTGCGACGCCTCGTGGCCGGGCCCGCCGGGCAGGTACGCCGGCCCGATCGAGCGCACCCGCGCGGCGCGGAAGAGGAACTCCCCCACCTGCTCGGCGGACAACGCGCGTTCGGTGACCTCGGGGCACGTGTGGTCGTGTTCGAGCAGCGTGGCCAGCGTCGGGTCGGTCGCCTTGAGCACCCCCGGATCGGGGCGGTGCAGCGGGAAGGTCGGGCCGGCGGTGATCTGCTTGACCACCGGCGGCTCGGCGCCCGCGCGGTGCGCTTCCGGGTCCGGCGGGCCGCCCTTCAGCCACGTCCGGCTGCGGGCGTGGAACATCAGGTCGTCGGGCGACCAGACGGCCAGGTCCGTGTCAGTGTCCTCGGCGAACTCGGCCCAGTCGTCGGCCACCAGCACCACGCCCGCGGCCACCAGGAACGCCACGACATCGGCCACGACCCGCTCGGCCAGCCCCGAAACCTCGGCGACCTGGGCGACGGTCACCGGCCCGGCCAGCGACGACGCCACGGTCACCGCGGGCGGGCGCAGCAGCGCGACGCGGTACCGGGCGCGGGGCGACTCCAGCAGCAGCCCGCCGTCGTCCGGGCGCATCGCCGAGTACCGCGACAGCTTGATCAGCCTGCCGGGCGGCACCGCGTCGGCCGGGAAGACCGGCGCCTGGGTCACCGGGATGGCCGACAGCAGCGGTCCGCGGCCGTCGTTGAGCGCCAGCGAGTGCACGACCGAGCCGGACAGCTGGTTGAGGATCTTGCGCAGCGTTCCCGCCCCGGCCTCGGCGGCCCCGCCCGCCGACGTCGCGAGGTTGCCCATCGAGATCGGCCCGAGCGCCATCCGGCCCAGCGACTCGCGGACCGGCCCGGGGACGTCGGCCAGCTCGTACTCGCCCCACCAGGTGATCGCGACGAGGGTGTCGTCGTCGCCCGCCTCCAGCAAGGTGTCTTCGGTGAGGGACCAGAGCCGGACGGTCTCCGGGATCCCCTCCGGGCGGTATGCAGGCACAGCCAACTCCTCAAGCAACAGCGAAACACCGAGCCACCAGGGCTCTCACAGGAACATCGGGAAGGGATTGAGCCGCTCGTACGGGGTCGGCGCGTCGAGCCGCCCCAGCCGGACCGGGACGTCGAAGAGCCGGCCGGGCGCGAACCGGGCCCAGAACGGGCGGATCCCCGGCGCGAGCACCTTGACCACCGGGATCCCGACGTCCGGGCGGGTCTGGTCGAGCACCAGCAGCTCCAGGCCGGCGTGGCCGAACACCCGGGCCAGCGCCTCGACGTCGTCGCGGACGTCGGCCCGGTGGACGAACGGGAAGTCCGCGGCGGTCCGCATCCGCTCGCCCGCCTCGGGCCGCAGGTACGGCTGGTTCGCGACGGTGGCGTAGGCGAGCCAGCGCCGCGCGTCCGGGTCGTCGACGTCGTGGCCCGCGGTCTCCACGACGGGCAGCATCTGGTTCAGCTCGGTCACCGCGCGGCGCACCGCGATCCGCGGGTCGAGGTGCGCGCCGAAGCCCATCATGATGTCCTCGTGCGGGCCGCCGATCCGCCGCGAAACCGCGACGGTGACCGGGATCCCGAGGTCGGACGTCACGTCGAGGACCCACAGCTCGCGGCCGATCCCCGCGTAGGCCGCGGTCATCTCGTGCAGCCACGGGTCGGCGAACGACGCGAGGTCGACGCCCGGCACCGGCGTGCGGTTGTACCACCACAGCGCGACGGCGTCGCGTTCGACGAGTTCGAGCGCGCCCTGCAGGATCGCGTCCTCGAGGCTGCTGCCCGCCGCGGTGCCGTTCGAGTCGGCGCGCACCCCGCGCGCCACGCTCTCCGGCGGGGTCCCGTAGTACAGGTAGGACGTAGGCAGCAGGCGACGCTGCCCGGACAAGGACCACACCGGCGTCCAGTCGGTGCGGGCGGCGGGGTCGAACGGCTCGCCGACCCGCTGGAAGCTCGCGTGCTCGGCGTTCCACTCCGCGCGGCCGGCGTACTGGCGGTCGGCGAAGAGCATGCACGCGTTGGGGTGCATCGCTTCCTCGCCCAGTTCCTCGTACGAGCCCCGGATGCGCAGCTCGTCGCCCTGGAAGTTGCCGGAGAAGCGCTCCGCGGCCTCGCACAGCGCGCCGATTTCGGCGTCGAGCGGGCTGACGCCCTTGCCGCCGTTCTCGCAGCGCAGTCCCGCGCGCAGGGCGGCCATCCCGGTGACGCCGCGGGCGATGTTGGGCCCGGAGCGGTAGGCGTTGGCGAACGGGGGCGCGGCCGGGTCCGGCCGGATCTCCTTGACGATCCCGGTGACCGGGCTGACCAGGTGCCGGTGCCGCTCGAGCATCTGCGCCGGCGTCGCCGTCCGGTGCCCGCCGCCCCCGGTGGTCGCCTTCTTGGCCGGCTGCAGCACGACCGGCCGCGTCGAGCGCCACACGACCTGCCACGGGTCGCCGCAGCCCGGGCACTGCGGGCGACGGCGCAGCTCGTGCAGCCGGCCCTGCAGGTCGAGCGAGTCGAGCGTCCACACGCACTGCTGGCCGTGGTGGCGGTACCCGGCCACCCACTTGGCCGCCTCCAGCGCGACGAGGTGCGCCGCGGCCGAGGTCAGCGGCGGCAGCGCGGGCATCGGGCGGCGCGCCGGGCCGGCGTGGCCCAGTTCCTCCTGCACGCACGCCTCGGCGTGCCGGTGGCCCCACAGCCGGTGGGTCAGGCAGTGCCAGCACGCGCCGTCGGGCTGCAGGACCGGGCCGATCCACACCTGGGCCCCGGACGGGCGGGCCAGCAGCCACGGCCGCCCGGCCCGCCGGTGCGCGGCGTCGATCTCGGCCAGGCGCGGGTCGAGGTAGTCGGCGCACAGCACGACCGACAGGTCGGCGGTGCCGGTGTCCGTGCGGACCACCTCGAGCCCGGCCCCGGCCAGAGCCCGTTCCACGGCGCCGGGGTCGACGCCGTCGGCGCTGTCGCCCACCGCGGTCAGCCGCACGGTGCCCCGCCGCGCGGCGACTACGTCGGCGTCCACGCCGCACGCGTCCCAGTAGGCCAGCGCGCGTTCGTCGCCGGCCCGGGCGCCGGTACCGGGACTGCGCAGCGTCACGAGCCCGGCGTCGACCAGCTGGGCCAGCAGCGCGGCGACCTCCTCCGGCGCCATCCCGCCCGGCCGGCCCCGCAGCAGGCGGTCGAGGTCGTGGGTGCCGTCGAGCAACGCCGCCAGCGACTCGATCTTCGGGCCGCGCATCGCGATCACGCCCTGTTCGGAGAACAGGTACGCGCCTTTGCCCTCCCGGACCTCCGCGCGCAGGTGCCGCCGGAACGCCGGGGCGCGCGCCGGCACCGGGACATCCGTGGCGCCACCCCCGGGCGCGTCCACCGCTGTCGTGCGCATGTGCCCTCCTGCCGGTCGTCGGACTGGGCGGGACGAGAGAAGGGAATCGTGCTCCACGAGAGGTCTACTCAGCCAGTGCTCAGAGCACGGGGAAGTCATGCGAAACGCATGGTCCGGCATGGAAAACGCACGGGACACCGGTGCGTCGTTCACTGGCCGCGCGCGGCGGGGAACCGTCACCGTAGACAGCGACGCCCGTGGCAGCACGGTGCGTCGGGGGCACCGTATCCGAGCTCGCGGCCCCGCGCGAGCCCGGCGGCGCCCGGTCTGGCACCCCGAGACAAGTGAGGACCCGAGTATGCCTACATCTGCTCGCACGTACGGACAGTTCTGCGGCCTGGCCCGGGCACTCGAGATCGTCGGGGAGCGGTGGTCGCTGCTGGTCATCCGTGACCTCATGCTCGGCCCGAAGCGGTTCGACGACCTGCAGCACACCCTGCCGCGGATCCCCGTGAGCATCCTGACCTCGCGCCTCAACGAGCTCGAGGAGACCGGCGTGATCCGCCGCCGGGTCCTGTCCCAGCTGGAGGCCGGTGTCGTCTACGAGCTCACCGAGTACGGCTGCGAACTCGACCACATCGTCCTGGACCTGTCCCTGTGGGGCGCGCGTTCGCTGAACTACCCGAAGCCGGACGATGTCTTCACCCTCGACGCCGCCATCCTCTCGCTCTACACGACCTTCCAGGAGGAGGCCGCCACGGGCGTGCACGTCAACTACGAGCTGCACCACTTCGGCGGCGAGATGATCGTGCACGCCATGGTCGACGACGGCGCGCTCAAGGCCTCGGCAGGCTCGCTGCCCGCCGCCGACCTGGTGATCGAGCCGCAGGGACCGGCGATGCTCGACCTGCTCAACGGCAAGCTGTCCGCCCAGGACGCGATCTCCGGCGGCAAGGTCCGCCTCGAGGGCGACCCGGCGCACCTCGAGCTGTTCACCCGGCTCTTCCACATCCCGCCGGCGCCCGAGCGCGAGGCCGGGCTGTCGGTGCGCTGACCGCGTGACTCCGCCCGGCGGTACGCAATCCGCCGGGCGTCCCCTTTTTCCTTGCGCAATCAGCAATCCGGAGTAACGGAAGCAGCTCCGGAAGCGGTTATCGTCTACGCACGCTGTCTTCTTCGTGAACTGGGGTCCCGTATGTCGACGTCCGAACTCGCCCGTCCGTCCGGGTTCCTCGGCCCGCTCAACAGCCGCTGGCACCACCGCGCGCTCGCCGTGTTCATGCTCGTGGTGATCGCGCACTGGGCCGAGCACGTCGTGCAGGCCATCCAGATCTACGGGTTCGGCTGGCCGGCCGCGAAGGCGCGGGGCGTGCTCGGAATGCCCTTCCCGTGGCTGATCTCGCAGGAATGGCTGCACTACGGCTACGCGCTCGTGATGCTGGTGTTCCTCTGGGTCCTGCGGCACGGGTTCGCGGGCCGGTCGCGGCAGTGGTGGAACCTCGCGCTCGGCATCCAGTTCTGGCACCACATCGAGCACCTGCTGCTGTTCATCCAGGCGCAGTCCGGCTGGCGGCTGGCCGGGCAGAAGGTGCCCACCAGCATCATCCAGCTGCTCGTGCCGCGGGTGGAGCTGCACCTGTTCTACAACACGATCGTCACCATCCCGATGATCGTGGCGGTCGTCCTGCACCGGCGCGCCTCGGCCGCCGAGCGCGAGCTGACCGGCTGCGTCTGCGGGCAGAAGCCGCTGGCACTCACCGCTTCGTGAGCGGACGGACCGCGCGGCGGGCACTGGCCCTGCTGGTCTTCCTGGCCGGCTGGCTGGTGCTCGGCGCGACGCCGGCTTCGGCCCACGTCGAGATCGTCTCGTCGACCCCCGGGGACGGCGCCCGCCTGAGCGCGGCGCCGTCCCTGGTGTCGGTCACCCTGTCGGAGAACGTCGGCATCCAGCCCGGGTCGATCAAGGTCGTCGACCTCGCGGGCACGCAGGTCGACTCCGGGCCGGTGTTCCAGCCCGGCGACGTCGCCGAGCAGGTCGCCGTGCGGCTGAAGCCGAACCTGCCGGACGCGAGCTACCTCGTCGAATACGCCTTCGTCTCGGCCGACTCCCATCCGGTGCGCGGAACGTTCGCGTTCGTCGTCGGCACCGGCCCCCTCGTGACGTCGGCGGGCGCGGTGTCCGCGGCGACCGGCACCGACGCGGGCGTCGACTTCGCGTCGACGGTGGTCCGCTGGCTGGCTTACCTGGGCGTCGTCCTGCTCGGCGGGCTGGCGTTCGCCGTCCTGTGCCGCCCGGCGGCCCGCACCGACGGCCGCGCCCGGCGGCTGCTGCGCTGGGGCATCGGCCTCGTGGCCGTGACCACCGCCGCGACGTTCGTGCTGCAAGGTCCGTACGCGGCCGGCCGGAACCTGGAGGCGGTCTTCGACACCGGCCTGCTGGCGGACACGCTGCGCGTCGCCTACGGGAAGCTGCTGCTGCTCCGGCTGGCCGCCGTCGTCGCGCTGGCGGTGCTGCTGCCCCGGTTGCTGCGGCCCGGGCTGCCGGACCGGCTGCGGTCCCGCTACGAGAACCTGGCCATGGTGACCGGCTTCCTGGTGCTGCTGACGTTCTCGGCCACCGGCCACCCGGTCACCGACCCGATCATGTTCGTCTCGGTCTCGGCGGACCTCGTGCACTTCGGGGCGATCGCCGTCTGGGCAGGCGGGCTGGTCCAGCTGGCCCTGTGCCTGTACCGCCCGGCCCCGGGTGAGGACCTGGCCCCGGTCGCGGCGCGCTTCTCCGGCCTCGCGGCGGGCGCGGTGACCGCGATCGCGATCAGCGGCGCCGTGCTGGCCCTGCGGATCATGCCGTCGCTGTCCACGCTCTGGACGACCCGGTTCGGCGTGCTGGTCCTGCTCAAGATCGCCGGCTTCGCGCTGCTGCTGGCGGTGGCGAGCCGATCGCGCCGCGCGGTGCGCCGGGGCCTGACCGGCCCGGCGGAGGGCTCGACGAAGACGGTGACGGCGGACCTGCGCCGCCTGCGGCAGGCCGTGGCGGTGGAGGTGCTGCTCAGCGTCGTGGTGCTGGCGCTGGCGGCGATGCTGACGGTCACCCCGCCGGGCGGCTGAGCCACCCGGCGCGGGTCAGACGCTTAGCCCGTCCGGCTCACCACGGCAGACGTCTTGAATGAGTCATTCAGGTCTTCGGAGGTCCTGTATGACTCATTCAAGACGTCTTCGGCGGCCGGGTCAGACGCCCGGCGACCGCGGCGGGGTGAACGGCCCCCAGCTGAACGCGGGCAGCCACGGTCCCGGCGCCGCGCTCCACTCCAGCGCCATCAGCTGCCCCGGCGACCGCCGGCCGGCCAGCGCCCGGTACAGCTCGTGCCCCGGGGCCGTCAGCGTCGCCGTCGGCCGGCCCGCGCCCACCTGCCACTCCGAGCCGCCCGTCGTGCGCAGGCGCAGGGCCGGCAGTCCGCGGCCCGCGACCGAGCCCGAGAACCCGCGGACCAGCACCTCGAAGCTCGGTGCCCAGGCCGCGTGCTCGACCGGCGGCGGCATCCCGAGCGCCGCGCGCAGGTCCAGCTCGTGGGTGTAGGCGTCCATCACCATGATCTCGCCGCTGCGCCCGCCCGCCTCCGCGAGGCGCCGGTCGAGGTCCTCGCCGACGTCGTCCCAGCGGTCGAGCAGTTCCGGGATCGTCGAAGCCGTCGAAACCGGCGGCGTGCCGCCGTGGCGCTCGAGCACGCGCTCGGCGATCGCGATCAGGTGCCCCAGCAAGTCGGCGACGGTCCACTCCGGACACGCCGGCACCGGGCGCCGGTGCGCGCCGGCGCGGGAGCCCAGCAGGGCGCGGACGCCGCGCCGCACCTCGGGGTAGCCCACGAAGTCCGGGGCGAGCCGACTGGCTGTCACGCGTCCCACCTCACCTGGCACGATCGGGGCTTCCGGCCCAGTATGCCCAGGTGACGGCCCCGGCGGTTCTCCCCGCGTGCCGACACCGACGACCTCGGGAGGTAGTGATCTTGCCCACTCTGTGGTCCACCTCGGCGCAGTGGGACCTGTTGCCCCCGGTCCTGCTCGCGCTGGTGCTCAGCGTCGCGATCGGGCTCGAGCGCGAGGCCGGCATGAAGGCCGCCGGGCTGCGGACGCACAGCCTGGTCGGCGTCGGCTCGGCCGTGTTCATGCTGGTGTCGAAGTACGGCTTCGCCGACCTGCTGGGCAACGACCACATCGCGCTCGACCCGTCGCGGATCGCCGCGCAGATCGTGTCCGGCATCGGCTTCATCGGGGGCGGCCTGATCTTCGTCCGCCGGGACGCCGTCCGCGGCTTGACGACAGCGGCGACGATCTGGCTCACCGCTGCGGTCGGTACCGCATGCGGCGCCGGGCTGCCGGTCCTCGCCGTCGGCACGACGATCGCGCACTTCGTGGTGACCCGCGGCTTCCCGCCGCTGCAGCGGTTCGTCGCGCGGCACCGCCGTGAGCCACCGCTGGTGCAGCTGAGCTACCTCGACGGCCACGGCGTGCTGCGCGCGGCGCTCGCCGTCTGCACCGGGCGGGGCTGGAGCGTGCAGCACGTCGACGTCGAACACGAGTCACTTTCCGAGGAGGGGCAACGGATCGCGGTCGTGACGCTGCGCCTCGACGGCCGCGGTGATCTCTACGACCTCGCCGCCGAACTCGCCGAACTGCCGGGCGTCCGGAGCACGTCCACCGGTCCCGGGGAACCGCTCGACGAATGATCACCCGCCCGGGCAGCGCGCGGGGGCAGGTTTGCGGCACACTGGGGTGCACCCGGAATTCCCCGGTACCGCAAGGAAAACGTGCGGCCGAGGAGAAACCATCCAATTCGGAGGTGAGGCATGGCCCCCGGCGGTGGCGAGGACGTGGCGCGGACGCAGCCCGGATTCGACCTGGCGTGGCGCGGTTTTCACCGCGCGCAGGTCGCGGAATACGTCGCGTGGGCCGAGGCCGAGATGCGCAGACTCACCGCCGAACGCGACTCCGCGCGGCAGCGCGTGGGGGCACTCGCCGAGGACAACCGTGAGCTCCGGGTGAAGATCGACCGGATCAGCCGCACCCCGATCGAACCGGACGCGCTGCAGGAGCGCTCGCGCCGGATGATCGAGCTGACCCGCGAGGAAGCGACGGAAATCACCACGCTGGCAACGGAAACGGCGGAACGCACCCGCCGCGAAGCCGAGCAGGAAGCGGTCCGCCTCACGGAGAAGGAACGCCGGCTGGTCGCCGAAGCCGAGGCCGAGGCGGAGCGGCGGCGCGCCGAGCACGAGGAGTTCATGCGCGCGGCCGAGCAGCGCCGCCGCGAGCTCGACGAGGCGGCCGCGCACAGCCGGGCCCAGCAGGAAGAGGATCACACCCGCGCGATGACGCTCCGCCGGGCCACCGCGATGCGCGAGCTGGCCGAGCAGGAAGCGGCCGCCCGGGCCACGGCGAAGAAGCTGGTCAGCACCGCGGAAGCCAAGGCCGAAGAGCTCGTCGCGGCGGCCAAGGCCAAGACCGAGCGGCAGGTCGCGGCCGCGGACGCCAAGGCCAAGGACCTCGTCGCCACGGCCGAAGCCAAGGCAGAGCGGCAGGTCACCGCCGCCGACACCAAGGCCAAGGAGCTCGTCGCCACCGCCGAGCGGCAGGTCACGACGGCCGACACCAAGGCCAAAGACCTCGTCGCCACGGCCGAAACCCGGGCCAAGGAGCTCGTCGCCACCGCCAAGACCAAGGCCGAGCGGCAAGTCGCCACCGCCGACGCCAAGGCGAAAAAGCTGGTCAGCACCGCCGAAGCCGAGTCCGAACGCCTCGTCACCGAAGCGACCCGGCAGGGCGAATCCCTGGTCGAGGCCGCCGAACGCGAGGTCACCACCCTCACCGAGGTGCGCGACAAGCTTCACGCGAGCCTCACCGGCTGCCGCTCCCTCCTGACCGAAGCGGCCGTCGCCCTCGACGACCGGCCCGCGTCCTTCGATCCCGAAGCCACCCTCCCGATGGCGAAGAGAGTGCCCGTCCAGCGGCGATCCCCCGCGGACCTCACCGACGCCGTGGGCTGACACTTGCCCGGCGGCCGGGCAGCCCCCATGATCGGACCGTGAGGCGAACGAAGATCGCGCTGGTCGCCGCGCTGGCCGCGGGCACCCTCAGCGCGTGCGGCGAAGGCTCCGGCGTCACGATCAACCTGTACGTCTCGCCGGAGAACAACCTCCAGCACGTCGTCGACACCTGCACCGCGGCCGCGGGCGGGCGCTACCGGATCGTCTACCACAAGCTCCCGCGCAGCGCGGACGGCCAGCGCGAGCAGATGGTCCGGCGGCTGGCCGCGGAAGACTCGTCGCTGGACGTCCTCGGCCTCGACGTCACGTGGGTGCCGGAGTTCGCCGAGGCCGGCTGGGTGGTGCCGTGGACCGGCGCCGCCGAGGCCGAGGCGACCCGCGACGTGCTGCCCGGCCCGCTCTCGACCGCGCGCTGGAACGGGAAGCTGTACGCGGCGACGAAGCACACGAACGTCCAGCTGCTCTGGTACGACGACCGGCTCACGCCGTCGCCGCCCAAGACGTTCGACGACATGATCGCCCAGGCCAGGGCGCTCAAGGCGGCGGGCAAGCCGGGCGACGTCCTGTTCACCGGCGCCCAGTACGAGGGCCTGGTGGTCTTCTACAACACGCTGGTCGCGTCGGCGGGCGGGCACATCCTGTCCGACGACGGCAAGTCCGTGCTGATGGACGACGGCGCCGTGCGCGCGCTCGAGGTGCTGAAGACCCTGACCACGGCCGGCGTCACCGACCCGTCGCTGAGCAACTCCAAGGAGGACGAGGTCCGGCAGGCGTTCCAGCGCGGGCAGGGCGCGCTGGAGCTGAACTGGCCGTACGTCTACGCGTCCTACGCGAAGGAGAAACCGCAGGACCTCGCGCACGTGCACTGGGCGCGGTACCCGTC
Source organism: Amycolatopsis ponsaeliensis (assembly GCF_030182635.1). Classification (NCBI taxonomy): domain Bacteria; kingdom Bacillati; phylum Actinomycetota; class Actinomycetes; order Pseudonocardiales; family Pseudonocardiaceae; genus Amycolatopsis; species Amycolatopsis ponsaeliensis. Next base: position 5,495 of record NZ_JAPZLD010000050.1, on the reverse strand, counting down.
GGTGGTGCCGGGGCGCCCGAGCCGCGTCACGATCGGCGGGTTCAACCTCGCGGTCAGCACGTATTCGCCGCACCAGGCGGAGGCGTTCGAGGCGGCGTTGTGCCTGCGCGGCCCGGCGAGCCAGAAGTACCAGGCGATCGAGGACGGCCTGGCCCCGACGACGCGCTCGGTCTACGACGACCCGGCGCCGCTCGACCCGGCCGACCCCGGCTCGACGATGGCGGCGAAGTTCCCGATGAAGCCGGACATCCTCGCCGCGCTGGCCGACGCCGCCGTCCGGCCGCTGACCCCGGCATACCAGAACCTGTCGACGGTGATCTCGAAGGTGCTGTCCCCACCGTCCGCGATCGACCCGGCGGCCACCGCGGCGGAGCTGCGCGAACGGCTGACCGACGCCTTGAACTCGCGGGACATCATCCCTTGACCTGGCCCCTCCGCCGGGTGCTCGCGCTGGTCGCGGCGGTCGTCACGCTCGCCGCGTCCACCACGCTGGCCAACCGTGTGCTGCCCGGCTGGGCGTACCCGGTGTGCGGGCTGGTGGCGGCGCTGATGCTGGTGGCCCTGGCCCGCGCGGCCGGGCTGTCGTGGTCCGACCTGGGGCTGCGGTCGCTCCGTCGGCCCGCTTTGGTCGGTCTCGCCGGAGCCGGGTTGATCGCGGTGGTGTTCGGGATCGCGCTGGCGGTGCCCTCGCTGCGCACGGTGTACCAGGACGGCCGGGTCGGCACGCCCGACTTCGGCCAGCTGCTGTGGCTGACGTGCGGCCGGATCCTGTTCGGCACGGTGCTGATCGAGGAGATCGCGTTCCGCGGGGTACTGCCGGGTCTGTTCGGCGCGACGGACGAGCGCTGGCGCTGGCCACCGATTCTTTGCTCGGCGGCGCTGTTCGGGCTCTGGCACGCGCTTCCGGCGCTGGCGATCGGCCGCAACGCGGCGGTCCACGCGGTGTTCGGCTCGACGCCGGTGGTGGTGCTCCAGGTGCTGGCGATGGCCGCGGCGGGGGTGGCGGGGATCTTCCTGCACTGGTGGCGCCACGCGGGTCGCGGAGTGCTGGCTTCGGTGATCGTCCACTTCACGACGAACGCCGGCGGCCTCACGCTGGCGGTGCTGGTGCGCTGAAGGCGAGGACTCCGGCCGCGGTGACGCGGTGCGAGTGCACTCCGGCCGACCGCCGATGGCCCCATGCCGGCTGCGCTGCCGCGGTGCGGATGCGCTCCGGCCGATGGCGCCCATGCCAGCTGCGCTGCCGCGGCGCGGATGCGCTCCGGTCGAGCGGCCGTCGGCCGCCGTGGCTCCCCGCGCACGGCCGGCCGCGGGACCTACGAGCGCACCAACCGCGCGATCGCGTCCGATGCCTCGCGCACCTTCAAATCGGCTTCCTCGCCGCCGTTCGCGGCCGCCTGGACCACGCACGTCGCCAAGTGCTCGTCGAGCAGCTCGAGCGAGAACGACTGCAGGGCCTTCGTCGCCGCCGATACCTGCGTCAGGATGTCGATGCAGTACTTGTCCTGCTCGACCATGCGCTGCAGCCCGCGGATCTGCCCCTCGATCCGGCGCAGCCGCTTGAGATAGGCCTCCCGCTCCGTGCCGTAACCCGTCATCGCGCACCCGTCCCCGTCGTCGCCGTCCCTGACCACCGACTATACCCTCCGGGGGTTCAGCGGAACCGGCGCAGCCGGAGGCTGTTGCTCACCACGAAAGCCGACGAGCACGCCATCGCCGCGCCCGCGATCATCGGGTTGAGCAGGCCGAGCGCCGCCAGCGGCAGGGCCGCGACGTTGTAGGCGAACGCCCAGAACAGGTTGCCCTTGATGGTGGCGAGGGTGCGGCGGGCCAGGCGGATCGCGTCGGCGGCGACCCGCAGGTCACCGCGCACGAGCGTCAGGTCGCTCGCCTCGATCGCCGCGTCGGTGCCGGTGCCCATGGCCAGCCCCAGGTCGGCCTGGGCGAGCGCGGCCGCGTCGTTGACGCCGTCGCCGACCATCGCGACCACGCGGCCCTCGGCCTGCAGCCGCTTGACGACGTCGACCTTGCCCTCCGGCAGCACCTCGGCGACGACCTCGTCGATCCCCGCTTCGGCGGCGATCTTCCGAGCCGTGCCCGCGTTGTCGCCGGTCAGCAGAACCGGCTTCAGACCGAGTTCCCGCAGCTCGGCGACGGCCCGCGCGGACGTCGGCTTGATCGTGTCGGCGAGCACCAGCCGCCCGCGGACCTCGCCGTCCCACGTCACGCCGACCGTGGTCCCGTCGCCCTCGGCTCGCCCGACGGTGATGCCGCGTCCTTCGACCACTCCGGTCACGCCCACCCCCGCGGTGCTCCGGAACTCCGTGACGGCGGGGAGCGGGCCGAACCGCTCACGGGCGGCGTCGGCGATCGCACGGCCGATCGGGTGCTCCGACGCGGCTTCGACGGCCCCCGCGAGCCGGAGCACCTCGCCGTCGCCCTCGACCAGCGTCATCCGGCCGGTGGTGACGGTGCCGGTCTTGTCCAGGACCACGGTGTCGACGCGGCGGGTGGACTCGAGCACCTCGGGACCCTTGATGAGGATGCCGAGCTGCGCGCCGCGGCCGGTGCCGACCAGCAGCGCCGTCGGCGTCGCGAGCCCGAGCGCGCACGGGCAGGCGATGATCAGCACGGCGACGGCGGCGGTGAACGCCTGCTCGGAGCTCCCGCCGGTCGCGAGCCACACGACGAGCGTCGCCAGCGCCGCGAAGACGACCACCGGGACGAACACGGCCGACACTCGGTCGGCGAGCCGCTGGACCTCGGCCTTGCCGGTCTGCGCGGCCTCGACCAGCCGCGCCATCTGCGCCAGCCGGGTGTCCGCGCCGACGCGGGTGGCGCGCACGAGCAGCCGCCCGCCGACGTTGACGGTGGCGCCGGTGACCGCGTCGCCCGGGCCGGCCTCGACGGGGACGGACTCGCCGGTGAGCATGCTGGCGTCGACCGCGGAGCTGCCTTCGGCGACCACGCCGTCGGTGGCGATCTTCTCGCCGGGCCGGGCGACGAAGACGTCGTCCACCTGCAGGTTGTCCACCGGGATCAGGCGCTCTTCGCCGTCTCGGAGCACCGTGACGTCCTTCGCCCCGAGGCTCATGAGCGCGCGCAGGGCGGCGCCCGCGCGGCGCTTCGAGCGGGCCTCGAAGTAGCGGCCGGCCAGGATGAACGTGGTGACCGCCGCCGCGACCTCGAAGTACAGGCTGTCGCCGGCCATACCCCGGCCGATCAGCTCGAAGCCGTGGTGCATGCCGATCTCGCCGGCCATGCCGAAGAAGAGCGCGTACAGGGACCAGGCCATCGAAGCGATCACGCCGAGCGAGATCAGCGTGTCCATCGTGGCGGTGACGTGGCGCAGGTTGACCGCGGCGGCGCGGTGGAACGGCCACGCGCCCCAGGTCACGACCGGGGCGGCGAGGACCAGCGAGACCCACTGCCAGTAGTCGAACTGCCAGGCCGGAACCATCGCGAGGGCGACCAGGGGAACGGTGAGCACCGCTGAAAGGAGCAAACGCTTGCGCAGCGTGGGCGTCTCGTCGGGCTCTTCGGGCTCGGGGAGCCGCGCTGAGTAGCCGGCGGCTTCGACGACGGCCCGCAGGTCGTCGACCGACAGCTCGCTCGAGTAGCTGACCTGGGCTTTTTCAGTGGCGTAGTTGACCGTCGCGCGCACGCCGCCGACCTTGTTGAGCTTGCGCTCGACGCGGGCGGCGCAGGACGCGCACGTCATGCCGCCGATGGCGAGCTCGACGCTTTCTGCGGACTGCGCGGTGGTCATGGGGCTCAGGCGACCAGGCGGTAGCCGGCCTCGGTGACGGCCGCGGCCATGGCATCGGCGGCCAGCGGTGAGTCGCTGGTCACGGTGACGCGCCCGCTCTCGACGTCGACGTCGACGCTTCGGACGCCGGCGAGCTCGGAGACCTCTTCGCGGACCGACGTGGCGCAGTGCCCGCAGGTCATGCCCTCGACGGTGTAGCTCGCTTCGGTCATCAGCAGCTCCTCTCGTTCCCCTTCCTTTATACCCATCGGGGGTAGGGGTTCAGTCGTGACCCCCGCCAGACTCGCGGTATGCGCAAGCTCTACGCGATCGGGATCGGCGCCGGGGACCCGGAGCACCTGACGGTGCAGGCGATCGACCGGCTCAACCGCGTCGACGTCTTCTTCGTGCTCGACAAGGGGGCGGAGAAGGCCGACCTCGTCCGGTTGCGGCAGGAGATCCTCGACCGGTTCGTCACCCGTCCTCACCGCATGGTGCTGGTCGCGGATCCACCCCGCGACCGTACGCCGGAGGACTACCGGGCCGCGGTCGCTGACTGGCACGCGGCGCGGGCGGCGGTCTACGAGCGGATGCTGCTGTCGGAGCTTCCGGACGGTTCGACGGGGGCGTTCCTGGTGTGGGGCGACCCGTCGCTGTACGACAGCACGATCGCGCTGATCGAGGCGGTGCTGGCGCGCGGGAACGTGGAGTTCGAGTACGAGGTGATCCCGGGGATCAGCAGCATTTCGGCGCTGGTGGCCCGCCACCGGACGACGATGAACCAGATCGGCCGGTCGGTCCAGCTGACGACGGGCCGCCGGCTGGCGTCGGGCTGGCCTTCCGGCGTGGACGACGTGTTCGTGCTGCTGGACGCCCACACGACGTTCGACCGCTTCACCACCGAGGGCCTGCACATCTACTGGGGCGCGTACGTCGGGACGCCGGACGAAATCCTGCTGTCCGGCCCGCTGACGCCGGCCCTCGCCGCCGAGATCCGTTCGACGCGAGCCGCGGCGCGGGAACGTCACGGCTGGATCATGGACACGTACCTCCTGCGCCGCCCGGCTTGAGCCGTGTCGCCCCTCCAATCACGCGTGATGCCCTTCCAATCACGTGTGATGCCCCTTCAATCACACGAGAAGCTCGGCCGCGTCGGCGAGTTCCGGCTTCGATCACGCGAGTTCCGGGGTCAGTCACGCGAGATCCGGCTCTGATCACGCCGGCTTCGGCCTGGGTCGTGCCGGTACCGGGTGCCGGTGGGGCCGGCCGACGTGATCGGGCCCGTCATTCGCGTGATCCGGGACGTGACTCGCGTGATTGACGGCGGAACTGGCGTGACTGACCGGTCGACTCGCGTGATTGAGGAGCCGACTCGCGTGATTGGACCGACGACACACGTACCCAGGCGGCCGACTCGCGTACCTGGAGGGTCGGCTCGGTGTGCGCCGGGAGGCATCTTGCGTGTCTGGCGGGGCATCACGTGTGATTGGTGGGGCATCACGGCCGGCCGCGGGCATAAAGAAAGGGCCTGGGCCGGGAGACTCAAGTCTCAACCGGGCCCAGGCCCTTCCCCAACGTAAGTTCGGCGGTGTCCTACTCTCCCACAACCCTTCGGTTGCAGTACCATCGGCGCTATCAGGCTTAGCTTCCGGGTTCGGAATGGGACCGGGCGTTTCCCTGACGCTAAAACCACCGAAACACTATCAAACAACCACACCCCCCACAAACACGAGGGCCGTGTGGTGTT
>NZ_JAPZLD010000049.1:0-84568 GCF_030182635.1 Amycolatopsis ponsaeliensis | reverse complement strand
CCGCCTGAGAGCACCACCCGGCAACAACCGGCAGCGCTCCGCTCGCCGGGGGCTACGCCCTGCCCTGGTCACCTCGATTCACATACCAACACTGTTTCCCACTCACGACCTCCCCTTGCACCGGATAGTAGCCATGTACTTAGTAGCCATGTACTGTATCTGACATGAGCACCCCCGGTCACCTCGTCTGGCGACTCTCGATGAAGTGGCGTGTGGCCGTCGACCGCGCCCTGGCCCCGGTCGGCCTGACGCACGCCCAGTACGTCTTCCTGTCCTCGCTCTTCGGCCTGGAGCGCGCCGGAACGACGCCGAGCCAGCGGGAACTCGCCGACCACACCGGGCTCGAAGCGCTCTACGTCTCGAAGCTGGCGCGCTCGCTCGACGCCGACGGTCTCGTCGAACGCACCCGCGACACCGCCGACACGCGCACCATCCGGCTGGCCCTCACCGAACGCGGCCGGGACGTCGTCGAGCCCGCGATCGCGACCGTGGCCGACCTGCTCGACCGGCTCCTCGCGCCGCTCGGCGGCCGGGACGGCGACCGCACCGCGGCCCTCGCCCGCGAGCTCACCCTCCTCCTCAACACCCCACTGGATCCCTGAACGGACAAGACATGGACCTCCACTACGAAGAAACCGGTTCCGGCACCCCGATCGTCTTCCTGCACGGCAACCCAGGCTCGTCGCACGGCTGGCGCCACGTCCTCCCCCACGTCGGCGGCGGCCGGCTGCTCGCGCCCGACCTCATCGGCATGGGCCGCTCCGCCAAGCCCGACATCGAGTACTCGTTCGCCGACCACGCCCGCCACCTCGACGCCTGGTTCGACGCGCTCGGCCTGGACGACGTCGTCCTCGTCGGCCACGACTGGGGTGGCGCGCTCGCCTTCGACCACGCCGCCCGGCATCCGGACCGCGTCCGCGGGGTCGCGTTCTTCGAGGCGATCGTCAAGCCGATGGCCTGGGACGACCTGTCGCCCCAGGCGGCCGAGCGGTCGCGCAAGATCCGCACACCCGGCGTCGGCGAGGAAATGGTGCTGGAGCAGAACCTGTTCGTGCGGCAGGCGTTCACCGGCGGGGTGCGCACGCCGGTGACGGATCTCGAGCCGTACCTCGCGCCGTTCCCGACGCCCGAGAGCCGCCGCCCGATCCTCGCCTGGGCGCGGCAGCTGCCAATCGGCGGCGAGCCGGCCGAGCTGATCCCGCGCATCGAGGCCTACGACGAGTGGCTCAAGACCAGCACCGGCACGCCGAAGCTGCTCATGACCTTCGAAGGCTCACCCACGCTGCTCATCGGCGAAAAGCTGCTGCGGTGGTGCGAAGAGAACGTCGCCGCGCTCGACGTCGTCGCCTGCGGGGAAGCCGGGCACCACGCCCAGGAGGACCGGCCCGAGGAGATCGGCACCGAGATCTCGGCGTGGCTGGACCGGCACGCCCTCCGGTGAGTCAGCGGTGCCGCAGCGGCGGGGTCGTGTCCAGGCCGAGGACGCGGGCCGCGACCCACGCCAGCGCGTCGGCGGTGCGGGCCGGGGTGTCCGACGGCTGCATGACGTGGCTGAGCACCGTGCGGACCACGACGTCGATGACCGCCGTGAGCTGCTCGTCGGTGAGGTCGGGCCGGTAAGCAGGCACGCGCGTGGCCAGCATCGCCTTCGCCTGCTTCAGCAGTGACCCCGCCTGGGTCGTGAGCAGCGGGAGGAGCTCGTGCGCGGTGCCGTGCGTCGCGGACGCGATCGCCTGCAGCAGGAGGTTGTCGTCGGCGAGTTCGAGCACCGCGCGGACGGCTTCGTAGAACGCCTCGACGAGGTCGTCCGGGTGCCGCTCGAAAGCCGTGTCGACGACCGAGAGGAACCGGGCGAGCTCGTGCGAGACCATCGCCTCGGCCAGCGCGGTCTTGGAGCCGATCTCGTTGTAGACGGTCTGGCGGCTGACCCCGACGACCTCGGCCAGGCGGGCCATCGTGACCGACGACCACCCGGACTGAGCGGTCAGCTCGATCGCCGCGGCGATGATCGGCCGCCGGTGCTGCCCCCCTTCGAGCGGGGCCGGGAGTGCGGCGCTCATGATCGCCATTCTAGGCCGCGCCCGCGAAGGCCAGCGCCTCTGCCCACGCTGCCCGCGCGGCGACCCGCCTGCGGTACTTCATGATCTCGCGCGGGCGATCGACGGTCAGCGCACCGGCGATCCGGTCGCCGCGGCGGTACAGCGTCACCCCGTCCGCAGACACCACAGACACCACCTCGTCGGCGCGCGGGGTGCCGACGAACTGGATCCGGTGGCCGTACCAGTCGGACCAGAAGTACGGCACGGCTTCCAGCGCCCGCGCCGCCGCCGGGTCGAGCGCGTGCCGGGCAGCGGCCGCACCCTGCTCGGCCGCGTTCGTCCAGTGCTCGAGCCGCATCGGCTCGCCGTCGAAGAGCGGGTTCGCCACGTGCGCGACGTCGCCCGCCGCGTAGACGCCCGGCGGTCCGGCGGACAGCGTCGCGTCGCACACCACGCCGCGGTCACGCTCGTGCAGCGTCAGCCCGCTGCCTTCGAGCCACCCGGTGGCCGGGGCGGCGCCGATGCCGGCGACCACGAGGTCCGCGGGCAGGACCTCGCCGGTGGAGAGCCGGACACCGCCCCCTTCCACGGCGGTGACCTCGGCGGCGAGCCGCAGTTCGGTGCCGGCCGCGTGGTGCAGCCCGGCGAGCTCCGCGCCGGCCACCTCGCCGACGGCGCGGGCGAGCGGGACGGCCGAGGCTTCCACGATCGTCACCGGCAGGCCGCGCTTGCGGGCCGCCGACGCGACTTCCGAGCCGATGAACCCGGCCCCGATCACGACGGTGCGCGCGCCGTCGTCCAGCGCGGTGCGCACCGCGACGGCGTCTTCGGCGGTGCGCAGCGTGCGCGCTCCGGGGAGCCGGCGTGCGGTCGCGCCGGTGGCGATGACCAGGGCGTCGTAGCCCACGGCCGTGCCCGCGACCGTCACTTCGCGCGCGTCGGTGTCTAGGCTCTCGGCCGACGTGCCCAGCATCAGTTCGACGCCGAGTTCGTCCCGCAGCACGGTTTCCGGGTGGAACGGCGGCACCTCGGCGGGGCCGCCGGCGTCGAGGAACGCCTTCGACAGCGGCGGCCGGTCGTAGGGCAGGTGCTCCTCGGCGCCGACCAGCACGATCCGGCCGCGGTATCCGGTGCGGCGCGCGGACTCCACCGCGCGCAGCCCGGCCAGCGAGGCACCGACGACGACCAAGGTCATGTGAGCTTCAGGGCCAGCACGGGGCAGGAGTCGACCGCGGCGGCGACGTCGGTCCGGTGTTCCTCGCCGGGGCGCTCGTCGAGCACCACGACCGTGCCGTCGTCGCCCACCTCGAAGAAGTCCGGCGCCATCGCCTCGCACATGCCCAGGCCGTCGCACTTGCCGCGGTCCGCTTCGATCCGCATCACGCACCCACCCGGCCCGGCGCGACGAAGTCGACCTTCTCGCGCACGCCGCAGTCCGGGCAGCACCACGAGTCGGGGATCGCCGACCACGGCGTGCCGGCCGGGAAGCCCTCGCGCGGGTCGCCGAGCTTCTCGTCGTAGACGTAGCCGCAGCCCGGGCACATGCCGCCCTCGCTGGCGTCGCCGTGGGTGTCGGCCCGGTCTTCGGCCGCGGTGACGCGGGTGCCGTACCGCGCGAGGATCTTGTCGCGCTTGCCCGGCTGGAGGTTGGCCCGGGAGAGATCGCCGTCGAAGTGGGCGAGCACGCGCGGGTCCATCACGCGGCGCCACACCGGCGGGATCAGCGCGAGCACGATCATCCCGGCGTACCCGGTGGGCAGCACCGGCGACTCGGCGTAGTCGCGCAGCGTCTGGTAGCGCCGGGTCGGGTTGGCGTGGTGGTCGCTGTGCCGCTGCAGGTGGTAGAGCAGGACGTTGGTGGCGATGTTGTTGGAGTTCCAGCTGTGGCTGGGATCCACGCGCTCGTAGCGGCGCTTCCCGGGCGCGCCGACGCGCTGCCGCAGCATGCCGTAGTGCTCCATGTAGTTGACGACCTCCAGCAGCGAGAACCCGACGACGGCCTGGATCACCAGGTACGGCAGGACGCCCACGCCAAGCCACGCGATCATCGCGGCCCACAGCACGGCCGACATCAGCCAGGCGTTGAGGACGTCGTTGCCGAGGCGGTACGGGTGCTTGTCCCGGCGCGCGTAGCGCTTGCGCTCCAGGCGCCACGCGGACCTGAGCGAGCCGAAGACCGTGCGCGGCCAGAAGCGGTAGAAGCTTTCACCGACGCGGCTGCTCGCCGGGTCCTCCGGCGTCGCCACGCGGACGTGGTGGCCGCGGTTGTGCTCGATGTAGAAGTGGCCGTAGAAGCTCTGCGCCAGCGCGATCTTCGACAGCCAGCGCTCGTGGCTTTCCTTCTTGTGGCCCAGTTCGTGCGCGGTGTTGATGCCGATCCCGCCGATGCAGCCGATGGAGATGGCGAGCCCGATCTTGTCGGCGACGCCCAGGCCGCCGTGCGCGACCAGCCAGAACGCGGCGGCGAAGCCGAGGTACTGCACGGGCAGGAAAGCGAAGGTGATCCAGCGGTAGTAGCGGTCCCGCTCCAGCCGTTCGATGACGTCGTCGGGCGGGTTGCTGCGGTCCAGCCCGGCGAGCAGGTCGATCAGCGGCACGATCACGAGGATCACGACGGGCCCGATCCAGAACCAGCCGGTCCAGCCGGTGGCCGCGTGCAGGCCGATGGCGAGGAACGCCAGGGACGGCACGACCAGGCCGATGAGCCACAGGTAGCGCTTGCGGTCGCGCCACCGCTCGGTCGACCCGGCGGGGATCGTTGCTCCGCTCATCACACCCTCCTCCGTTGGCTGGGTTTACAGAACGATAGAGGATGTACATGCGGATTGACAATAGGTCGCTTGATGTAAAGATCAGCTTCCCGGAGAGCAGGTGAACAGCAGGAGCGGTTGCCGAAGACACAGGACGGATGTGAGATTCGGCGAACGGGCAGCGATAGGGCCCGCTCGGCCGCGCGTGGGCCCACGCCCGTTGCCACAGCCGGAATTCTCGGCTGTCAGCGCATTTTCGTGACGAAGATCATCTTCCGAGGAAGGTCCCAGGTGCCGCACGGGAGACGCCGCGATCAGCCGATGAGGTCATCCGGGTCCCGCGCGCCCAGCGCATCGACATCCGACAGTCCTTCACGGCGGGCGATCCGTCGCCGGGCGCGCACCTGGGCCGCGGTCCGCGGGCGGGACTTCGGCTCCCGGGCACAGCCGCAAGGCTCGAAGCCCTCGTACGCCAACCCGGCTTCGAGCACCGCAGCGACCGCTTTCCAGCCGGAGCCGTCCCGGCGCGAGGGCGCCGCGAAGTCGTGCCCGGCGAAGGTCATCGGCCGACGACACTCCGGACAGTGGTGCTCCGCGCCGTCCCACGCGTACTTGTGACTCTTGCGACACGGCACGCACACGTAGTGGACCTTGTAGACCGTCTCGGCGTACCGGCACATAGGACGCACGCTACCCGCGACGCAGGGCCCGCAAGGCAACCCGCGTGCCCTTCCTTCCTGCTCCGCGGACACCGCGGCGCGGCGAACCGGGTGAATTCACTTTCACCCGTTCGGCCCAGCGTGCAAGTCCCGGAAATACCCTCCGGGCCCGTTACCAGAGGAAATGGGAGTAGTCGGCCCGACGCACTCGGTAAACACCATTCGCGCTTCGCCGGACAACCGTCCGCAGGCCGGGCCAGCACCACCGCTCCTCAGTGGTTCGTGGTAAAAAACGGACCCTGATCGATTCCGCGGCAACACGGAGGGTGAGGCGAAGACGGGTGACGGCGGCAGCTGTGTCCCATCGTCGTGTCCGCTTCCTCGTCCGGGTCCCCGTTTATCGCCGACCGTCACTCAGGAGTTCGTGAACCGCCGTGCAGAACAAAGACGCTCAGGACGAGTCGGACAAGCCGTACGACAAGTCGATCCGCAAAAGGCTGACCAGGACCGTTCTCATTCCCAGCGTGACCCTGCTGGTGCTGTGGATCGCGGTCTCCTCCTACTTCCTCTTCAACGGCGTTTACGTCCGGCTGGTCGCGGCCTCCGTGCGCGAGGTGTCCATCCCCGCCGCCACCGCGCTGGCCGAGTTCCAGAAGGAACGCCAGACCGCGCTGCAGTACCTCGACGACCCGGCGCTCGGCCCGGGGCGCCTGCAACAGCAGCAGAAGGCGACCGACGAAAAGCTCGGCGCCCTCCAGAACGCCTTCGCCGCGACGATCTCCACCGCGCCGGACGAGATCGCGGCCAAGGTCAACGCCCTGAAGTCCCAGTTCGACCAGCTGCCCGTGCTGCGCTCGCAGATCAGCTTCCGCAGCATCGACCGCGGCCAGGTCAACAACTACTACAACGGCGTGATGGACACGGCGTCCAACCTCTTCGACACCCAGGCCCGCGTCGTGCCCGACGCCGACGCGGCGACCGGTGGCATCACGGCGACCTCGGTCTTCCGCGCCGGGGACGCCATGTCGCGCGAGACGTCGCTCGTGTCGACGGCCTTCTCGGCCGGCACCTTCGCGCCGGAGGACTTCGCCCAGTTCGCGCAGCTGTCCGGGACCTACCGGACGCAGCTGGCGCAGATCGAGCCGTTCCTCGACCCGAGCGTCCGCGCCAAGTACCAGGCGCTGACCAAGAGCACCGCCTGGCAGCAGCTGGCCACCGCCGAGGTGGGCATCGTCAAGCACGGCCCGTGGTCGCCCAGCGAACAGAACTCCGTGCCCGTGTCCGAAACGGACTGGCTGAACGCGACCGGCCAGGTCGCCCAGGGGCTCAACGACCTCGCCATCACCCAGGCGGACAAGGTTTCCGCGGCCGCGATCGACTCCGGTGACGCCCAGCTGCGCAACGTGATCATCGGCAGCATCCTGGCGCTGCTCGCGTCGCTGGCGGCGATCATCGTCGCGGTGCGGGTGTCCCGCTCGCTCGTCGACCGCGCCCTGATGACCCGCCTCGCCCGGCTGCGCAACGACTCGCTCGACCTCGCCCGCAACCGCCTGCCGGACATCGTGGCGCGGCTGAAGAACGGCGAAGCCGTCGACCTGAAGGAAGAGCTCCCGCAGCTCGACCACGGCCGCGACGAGATCGGCCAGGTGGCCGAGGCCTTCAACACCGCCCAGCTGACCGCCGTCAACGCCGCCGCGAGCGAGGCGAAGGCGCGCAGCGGTGTGCACAACGTGTTCCTCGGCATCGCGCACCGCAACCAGGTCCTGGTCCACCAGCAGCTGCAGATCCTCGACGAGATGGAAGCCCGCGAGGACAACTCGACGCAGCTGGCCTCGCTCTTCCAGCTCGACCACCTCGCCGCCCGGGCGCGGCGCACCACCGAAAACCTGATCATCCTCGGCGGCAAGCAGCCGGGCCGCCGCTGGCGCAAGCCGGTGGCGCTGATGGAGGTCCTGCGCGCGGCCGTCTCGGAAACCGAGCAGTATGCCCGGGTCCAGGTCGAGCAGGTGCCCGACGTCGCGATCCTCGGCGCCGCGGTGGCCGACACGATCCACCTCGTCGCCGAGCTGGTCGACAACGCGACGTCGTTCTCGCCGCCCGGGTCCCCGGTCGAGGTCACCAGCCGCGCGGTCGCGCGCGGGATCGTCGTCGACGTGTCGGACCAGGGGCTCGGCATGAAGGACGGCGTCCGCGAGTGGGCCAACGGGATGATGGCCGAGGCGCCCGAATTCGACGCGATGGCGCTGCGGGCCGACTCCAGCCTCGGCCTGTTCGTGGTCGCGCGCCTGGCGGCGAAGCTCGGCATGACCGTCACCTTCGACCCGTCCCGCTACGGCGGCCTCCGGGCCACCGTGCTGATCCCGACCCAGCACCTGGCCGGCCAGCAGGAGAGCCTCCCCGCCGAGCCCGGTGCCTCCCCGGCGGAGACCACCGCGGTCCTCGCCCCGGTGGGCGCACCCGCGCCGCAGGCAGAAAGCTCACTCGGTTCCATGGACACGCCCAGCTCGTTCACCGGCCAGATCCCGATGAAGCGAGAGGCCAAGCCGAGGCCGTACCCGGCACGCGCGCTCACCCCGCCCGACCCGCTGCCCGCCGTACCGGTCGCCCCGCCGGCGACCGCGGAGCCGGCGCCGGCCCCCACCGGCGGACCCGCCGGGCAGACCCCGCCGGCGGACGACCGGCCGCGGCTGCCCCGGCGCGAGCCCCAGCAGAACCTCGTCGCCCAGCTCGAAACCGAACCCGACGAAAGCGACGACGTCGTCGCGCCCGGAGAGGGGACCGCGCGCACGCTCGCGGCGTTCCACAAGGGCACCCGCCGGGGCCGGGGCGGGCCGGACGATGCGTAATCCGCGACAGCACACACGAAAGTCCACAGAGGAAAGTCAAGGTCTCTGACGCATGAACGAGTACGGGAACCCCAAACCCGATCTCAACTGGCTGCTCGACGACGTGGTGAACCGCGTGGTCGGCGCGCAGAACGCCATCGTGCTGTCCGCCGACGGGCTGCTGATCGGCAAGTCGGCCGGCATGAGCAAGGACGACTCCGACCAGCTGTCGGCCATCGCCTCCAGCCTGCAGAGCCTGGCCAAGGGGGTGAGCAAGCAGTTCAACCGCGGCCCGGTGCTGCAGAACATGATCGAGATGGAGCGCGGCTACCTGTTCGTCTCGGCCGCCGGCGCGGGCGCCTGCCTGGCCGTGCTGGCCGCGGACAACGTCGACGTCGAGATGATCGCCTACGAGATGAGCCGCCTGGTCAAACGGGTCGGCGACTACATGGTGTCGGCGCCGCGCGAAGCGGCGCAGATCCTGCGGGAGGCCACATGAGCGACGACGGCTGGTACGACGAGGCCGCCGGGCCGCTCGTGCGGCCCTACACGATCACCAGCGGCCGGACGCCGTCCGACGCGGCGCGGCTCGACCTCTCGACGCAGGTGATGACCCTGCGCTCGGAACAGGAGCCGGTCGGGCTGGGTCCGGAGCACGTGGCGATCGTGCAGCTGTGCCGCCACCCCGTTTCGGTCGCCGAGATCGCCGTCTACGTGAAGATCCCGCTGGGGGTCGTGCGCGTGCTCGTCGGCGACCTGATCGAGCGCGGGCTCGTGATCACGCGCTCCCCCACCCACAATTCGGCGCAGTCGCCGGACCTCGAAACTCTCCAGGCGGTTCTCGATGGCCTCATCAAGTACTGACGGGACCGGGGCCGACCTGGTCCCCACGCCGGTCAAGATCATCGTCGCGGGCGGCTTCGGCGCCGGCAAGACCACCATGGTCGGTTCGGTCAGCGAGATCCCGCCGCTGACCACCGAGGAGGTGCTCACCGAAGCGAGCGCCGGGGTGGACGACCTGTCCGGCGTGGAGCGCAAGACCACGACGACGGTCGCGCTCGACTTCGGCCGGATCACGATCTCGCCGCGGCACGTCCTGTACCTGTTCGGGACGCCGGGGCAGGCGCGCTTCTGGTTCATGTGGGACGACCTCGCGCGCGGAGCGATCGGGACGATCGTGCTCGTCGACACCCGGCGCCTCGAGACGAGCTTCGCCGCGATCGACTTCTTCGAGCGCCGAAAGATCCCGTTCGTCGTCGCGGTGAACTGCTTCGACAACGCGCCGCGCTACACCGCCGACGAGATCCGCGAGGCCCTCGTGGTCCCGGATCGGGTGCCGATCGTCATGTGTGACGCGCGTGACAGGGACTCGAGCAAGCTCGCGCTTATCCGGCTGGTAAAGCACGCGATGACCGTGGTGCCGGTGCGGGTCTGAGACCTGCGCTTTGTCCGCTCCCTGTCCGGTCCGGACAGCGCCGGTGTCCGATGTGTCCGAGCGTGTCCACCTCGGACACCGGCAAACCCACATGGACCAATTGGTTGGACCACCTGGGTGCAGCTTTTTAGTTGAGCAAGCATCAAACTGATAGCATCCGCACGTGACGATTCACGTGCCGAAGTTTCCTGAATATATAAGGGAAAACTACCCGGCTCAGGGTCGTCTCTTCGGTGACTTTCTGTGCGGGCTCTGGGCTACCGCGTGTGAAGCGCTCCAGATCCCGGTGGCGCAGTCCGTCCGGACGACCCGGATGCTGCGCGCCCTGCTGCCGCCGTGGGCGCACGAGCGGATCGGGTCCGCGCCGGCCCAGCCGTCCTATGTGGCGGACGACGGGTTCCCGGCCGAGATGTCGGTGAACTGGTCCGGGCGGCACCCGGAGCTGCGTGTGCTGTTCGACAGCCTCGGCCACGACGCGGCCCTCCCCGCGGAAAGCGGTTCCCGCAGGCTGCAAGGGGTGCGGGAGGTCTTCACGCCGCGCGCCGGCCGCCCGTCGCCCGCTCCCCTGTGGCACTCCATCGCCTGGCGGCCGCCGTCGACGGTCGTCCACAAGACCTACTTCGGGCTCTACCCGTGGCCGCACGCCCAGCGCGAGGCGGCCGTGGCCGAAGCCATGGCCCGGCTCGGCATGGCGGAGGCGTGGGACGCGACCCGGCGCCGGGTCGAAACCGTCGAAGGTGCCCGGGAAATCGAATTCTTCGCGGTGGACCTGGCCGACGAGGCCGAGGCCAGGGTGAAGATCTACTACCGCAACCACGGCGCCGGCCTGGCCGAGGTGGACCGCGTCGCCTCGGTCGCACTGCGCCACGACGCCGACGACGCGCGCGCCGCCTACCGGATCCTGGCCGGTGACCGCGAAGACGCCGGTGAGGCGGCCTTGAGCTGCCTCGCGTTCCGGTCCGGCGCGGACCGGGCGGCCGAGTCCACGACCTACCTGCGCCTGCCCGATCTCGCTTCCGGTGACGAAGAAGCCGTGGAGCGCACCGCCGCGTTGCTGCACCGCGAAGGCGTCGACCCGGGGCGGTTCCGCCTCCTCACCGCGGCGCTGGCGCCGGAACCGCTGTCCACGACGAACATCCTCGAGCTGGTGAGCTATCGCACAGCGGGCCGGCGCGGCGACGTCACCACGTACTTCCGGTTCCCCGTGTACGACCGCTCCCTCACCCCTGTTGATCTTGATTGACGTCGCCGGAAAGATGATCTCCCGTCGCACCAAGGTAAGGAGCCGATCGTGACCAAGCAGGACGTCGAGCGCGTAGCCCGCCACAACGAGCAGCGGCAACGGGAGTACGGAACGTCGAACCTGATCCGGCTGCTGACCGACGCGGGCACCACCGACGAGACGAAGAAGGCCGTGCTCACCTACTTGCAGCCGTGGTCGAACGCCTTCCAGCGGATGATCAGCGCCCGCGTCACCTTCGAGAGCGATCCGGAGCTGCGGGCGCTGGCCCTGGAGCACCAGGAGGAGGAGATCGGGCACGACAAGATCCTGGCCCGCAGCCGCGCGGACGACCGGCAGCTGGTCTGGGACCCGGTGATCGAAGCGGGCGCGTCGTGGTTCGTCGACCAGTTCGCGACCCTGCCCGGGGTGCAGCGCGCGGTGCTGGCGCACCTCGCCCTCGAGGCCGGCAGCCTGGTGTTCAGCCAGGCGGGGACGCGGGCGTTCCCCGACGACGAATACTTCGACCTGCACGACGAAGCCGACGTCGAGCACCTCGAGATGGGCTACGAACTGTTGCGCCGCCGCGAAGACTGGACGGTCGACGACGTCGTCGAGGTGCTCGACCGGGCGTGGCAGGTGATCGGCGTCGTCTCCGACCGCATCGCCGAGCGCGCCCTCCGCGCTACGGTGGCGGCATGATCACGACCGACCCGGCCGCGGCCGCCCGCGAAGTCGCCGCCGAAGCCGCCCGCGCGTACCAGGAAGCCTTGGGAGAGCGCCTGATCGGCGCGTACCTGCTGGGCAGCCTGTCCTACGGCGGGTACGCCCCGGCGGCGAGCGACATCGACCTGGCTCTCGTCCTGAAGGAGACCGACGGCTCGTCGATCCCGGACACCACGGCGGCACTGCAGGAGCGGAGTCCGTTGCACCGCAAGCTGTCGGTGTTCTGGGCGTCGCTGCCGGCGTTGCGCGAAGGCCGCGACGACGGCCGCTTCCCGGCGCTGGACCGCCTGCAGCTGGCCGACCACGGCCGGGTCCTGGTCGGCTCGGACGTCCTCGCGGAGATCGCCCGCCCGGCGGCTTCGGAGCTGCTGCTGGAGAGCGCCCGGTTCGCGATCGCGGTCCTGGCGACGCCCGAGGTGACCGCGGAGTTCCGCGAGCCGCGCCGGCTGCTGGTCGACACGGTGTGGTTCACGAAGGCGGCGTTGTTCCCGGTCCGCTTCCTGTACTCGGGAACGCTCGCCTCCGGGCGCGCGGCGAACAACGACGAAGCGATCGAGTGGTACCTGTCCCGGCCGGACGCCCCCGCGGGTTCGCTGGTCCGGCTGGCCTTGCGGGTCCGGGAAGGGCACCCGCTGGACGCGGACGAGCTGCGCCCGGAGCTGGCGGCGGGGCTGGTTCCGCTGTACCGGTACTACATCGCGGACCAGCTGCGGCAGCTGAAGGAGATCGACGCGCCCGCCGAGCTGGTGGCCGCGTTCGCCGACTGGGACGAACGCCTCGGCTAGCGCCGCGCGACCTGCACGGTCGCCCAGGCCGCCACCTGGCTGCGCGAAGCGAACTCCAGCTTGCGCAGGATCCGGTTCACGTGCCCCTCGGCCGTCCGGCGGGAGATGACCAGCTTGTCCGCGATCTCCTGGTTGGACCGGCCGTCCGCGATCAGCAGCGCCACCTCGTGCTCCCGGTCCGTCAGCGGCGTCGACCGCGACGGGCCGGGCGCCGGGGACGGCGTCTCGTCCCCCAGCGCGTAGGCGATCGCTTCCTCCAGCCCGAACTCGCGGCCGCGGCGGACGGCCGCGTCGAACGGGCCCTCCCCCAGCCCCCGGCGGGCCTGCGTCTCGCACTCTCCGTGCGGGGCACCGAAGTACCGCGACCCGAACATCGGGAACCCGACCGCCTGCCAGATCGGCTGGGCGGACCCCAGCATCGTCGCCGCCGGTTCCCAGTGGCCGCGGGCCGATTCGGTCCAGGCCAGCGCCTCGATCGCCAGCACGATACCCAGCAGGTCGTGGAACTTCCGCTTGACGCGCAGGCAGTGCCGCCCGTACTCGGCCGCCCGGGCGAAGTCGCCGCGGCCCAGCGCGACCAGGGCCTGGACGAAGACCGCGTACGCCTGCGCCCACTGCTCGCCGTGGGCGACGCCGGTCGCGCACGCCTCCTCGCACAGCTCGCCCGCGCGGTCGAGGTCGCCCAGGAAGATCAACGCGATCGCGAGCTCGATGCCGGCCAGCATCACGTTGCTGTTGAGCTCGCCGAGCTTCCGGTAGCGGACCTGCGCTTCCTCGAAGAGCGCCTTCGCGTCGCCGACGTCGTCGCCGACCAGCAGATTGCAGCCGAGCCGGTGCGTCGCATACGCCATGGCCACGTCGTCGCCGGTCTGCCGGGCATACGCACGGCACTCCTCCAGCATCGCGACCGCGCCGGCGTTGTCGCCCTGCAACGTCGCGACGTACCCGTTGACCCACAACGCCTTCGCGCGTTCCTCGCCCGGTGCCGGGGAAAGCGCGAGCGCGCGGTCGAGCCAGTGGCGGCCTTCGCCGAACACCCCGCAGCCCGCCCAGTAGAACCAGAGCGTCGAGGCGAGCCGGAGGCCGGTCTCGAGCTCGCCGGGCGTCGTCAGGCAGTAGTCCAGCGCGGCCCGCAGGTTCGCGTGCTCCAGGCGGGTCCGGCGGAAGGTCTCCGCCTGCTCCGGGCCGAACCACTCCCGTTCGCTGCGCACCGCCAGGTCGAGGTAGTGGTCCCGCATGGCCCGCAGGACCGCGGCCGCTTCCCCGGACTCGCCCAGCTTGTCCCGCCCGAACTGCCGCAACGGCTCGAGCAGCCGGAACCGCCCGGCTTCGCGGATCAACACCGACTTCTCCACCAGCCCGGCGAACCCGGCCCGGACGTCCTCGCCAGCGCAGACGCGCTCGGCCGCCGGCAGGTCGAAGCCGCCGGCGAACACCGACGCCCGGGCCCACAGGCGCCGCTCGGCCGGGGTGCACAGCCGGAAGCTCCAGTCGACGGCGGCCAGCAGCGTCTGGTGCCGGGGTTCGCCGCCCCGCTTCACCGTCCCGGGCAGCCGGAAGCAGTCGCCCAGCCCGGATTCCAGCTCCGCGAGCGTCAGCACCCGCAGCCGCACGGCCGCCAGCTCGATCGCCAGCGGGATGCCGGCCAGCAGCCGGCACACCTGCGCCACGCGCTCCTGGTTCTCCGCGGTGACCGCGAACCCCGGGTCGACGGCGGCCGCGCGTTCGGCGAACAGCGTCAGCGCCGGGTAGCGCAGCCAGGCCCCGCCGGGCAGCGGGCGGCCGGGTTCCGGCAGCGGCAGCGGCGACACCGGCCAGAGGTGCTCGGCGGCCAGCGCGAGCCGCTCCCGGCTGGTCGCGAGCAGCCGCAGGCCGGGGGCGGCCCGCAGCAGGTCGTGCGCCAGCGCGGCGCAGGATTCGAGGACGTGCTCGCAGTTGTCCAGGACCACCAGCAGCCGCCGGTCCCGCAGGTGCTCGGCGAGCACCCGCGCCGGCGCCCGGCCGGTCTCGTCGTGGACGCCCAGCGCTTCGAGCACCGTGTGCGCGACGAGCGCCGGGTCCCGCAGCCCGGCGAGCTCGACCAGCCAGGCGCCGTCGGGGAACGCCCGGGACAGCCCGGCGGCGGTCTGCACGGCCAGCCGCGTCTTGCCGACGCCGCCCACGCCGGTCAGGGTGACCAGCCGGGCCCGCGTCAGCAGGTCCTTGACCTCGGCCACCTCGGACCTGCGTCCGACGAAGCTCGTGGTCTCCGCGGGCAGGTTGCCCCTTCCGCACGTCACGCCGGTCTTCCCCACCCGTGCACCGTAAGGACGCCCGCGCGGGCCGGTCAATGCGAGCCCCTCGGAGGAAGCAACCGCCTCAGGCGTCGGGGAGGCCGTACAGGGTGGGCGTGTCGCCGCCGTGCATCGCGGAAAGGCTGGTGCGGCAGGCCTGGCGGACCTCGCGATTGGCCGCGGAGCCGGCCTGGCCGCAACGCGGGCAGTACAGGTGCACCGCCCCCGGCGGCGTCTCGTCGACGGCGACGTCGACCGGGCACTCGCAGCGGCGGCACCACCGGTGCCCGGTGACGACGAGGACGTGCAGCGGGCTGCCCACGCATTGGTGCGCCCAGCAGCGGTGGACGTAGCAGGTGCTGCGGGTGTGCGGGTTGAGGCCGTGCTCTTCCGCGGTGTCCTCGGCGGCCAGGATGGCGGCCAGCCGCCGGTCGTCGAGGTCGGCGTAGCGGTCACGCGAGCCCAAGGTGGCCGGTCGCGGCTCCGGGACGTCCGCGGGGGAGTCGACGACCCGGAGGAGGGGACGCGACCGGCCGTGCACCATGGGTTGTCCGACCTCCTGCGGTCATCGGGGGCCGGACCAGCTTGCGCCGGGGCGCGCGTCACCACACCCGTACAAGTACCTGACTCCATACCTGTCCGATCTCACGTGCGGCGCCCGCGGGACTACTGTCCGGCGCCGCGCGCCACCGCCTGGCGCTCGCGCCGAGCGGGCACGGCGGCAAGCCCGCAGCCGGCATCCGATATCGGCGCAGGCGGATCCACCTGCGCCACGGCGCGTCTGCGGTTGTCTTGAATGAGTCATTCAGGGCGTGGGACGTCCTGAATGACTCATTCAAGACGTTGGGCCGGGCGCCGGTCAGCGCAAGGTCAGCGGGGTCTCCGCCTCGACGCGGGTCAGCTTCTCCGGGTTGCGCACGTAGTACAGGCCGGTGATGCGGCCGCCCTCGACGCGGACCGCCATGACGCCGTCCAGCTCGCCGTCCAGGCGCAACACGAGGCCCGGGTTGCCGTTGACGACCGTCGGGGCGCTGGTCAGCTTCGCTTCGGTCCGGCCGATGCCTCCGGTCATGAAGCGGACCACCTTGTCCGCGCTCACGATCGGGCGCAGGGCCGCCTGCTTCACTCCGCCGCCGTCGCTGACCAGGACGACGTCCGGGGCGAGGACGTCGAGCAGGCCCTGCAGATCCCGGGTTTCCATCGCACGCTGGAACGATTCCAGGACGGCCCGGGTCTCGCGGGCGGAAACCGTCTCGCGCGGGCGGCGGGCGTCGACGTGCTTGCGGGCGCGGTGCGCGATCTGCCGCACCGCCGCGGGGGTCTTGCCGACGGCGGCGGCGATCTCGTCGTAGCCGAAGTCGAACACCTCGCGCAGCACGAAGACGGCGCGCTCGGTCGGTGACAGCGTCTCGAGGACCAGCATGAGCGCCATCGACACGCTCTCGGCCAGCTCGACGTTCTCGGCGACGTCGGGCGCGGTGAGCAGCGGCTCGGGCAGCCAGGGCCCGACGTAGGCCTCCCGGCGGCGCTTCACCGTGCGCAGCCGGTTGAGCGACAGCCGCGTCGTGATGCGGACCAGGTAGGCGCGCTGGTCGCGCACCTGCCCGAGGTCGATGTCGGCCCACCGCAGCCACGTCTCCTGCAGGACGTCCTCCGCGTCGGCCGCCGAGCCGAGCATCTCGTAGGCGACGGTGAAGAGCAGGTTGCGGTGGGCGACGAAGGCTTCGGTGGCGTTCACGCACGCCCCCAGGCGATGAAAACCGCGATGGCGAGGTAGGTCAGGTTCAGCGCGACGAACTTCGCCTCGCCGTGGCGCAGGTGGGTGATCATGGCGCCGATCATGAGCAGGACCCAGCAGACGGCGGTGACCGGGACCAGGACGGGCGCGATGCCCAGGGCGGCGGGCAGGATCAGGCCGGCCGCGGCCAGCAGTTCGAGGACGCCGAGCGTCTTGACGAAGCCGTCGCCGCGTTCACCGGTCCATTCCCCGCCGGAGGTGGCGGCGAGCTTCGCCCGGGGCACGAACGTCTTGCTCACGCCCCCGGTCAGGGCGACGACGGCGAGCAGGCCCGCGGCGATCCAGAGTGCGATGTTCATGAGGTCTCCCTTGGTCGGCCTCAAGACACCGGGTACCCGGCCGCTGTGACAGGGCATGACGCGGGTCACACCGCGGTGCGCGCCGGGAGCGGTTCCAGCAGCCGGCGCGGCGTGTTGATCGCGGCCGAGACCGGGTCGGGGGCGCCGGGCCGGGGATCGAAGCCCGGACCCGGCTCGATGCGGATCTCCGGGACCGGGACCAGCGCCCCGCACTCCGTGCAGCGGCCGTCCGGGTCGAGGCGGCCGCCGTCCTCGTCGTGGCGGGTCGTGCGCTTCTCCCCGCCCGGCGAGTAGTACTCGTCGCCCCAGCTCATCAGCGCACGCACGATCGGCCACAGCGCGATGCCCTTCTCCGTCAGCCGGTACTCGACGACGCCACCGCTCTCCGCACGGACCAGGACGTCCTCCTGCACCAGGG
This sequence comes from Amycolatopsis ponsaeliensis, assembly GCF_030182635.1. Taxonomy (NCBI): domain Bacteria; kingdom Bacillati; phylum Actinomycetota; class Actinomycetes; order Pseudonocardiales; family Pseudonocardiaceae; genus Amycolatopsis; species Amycolatopsis ponsaeliensis. Next base: position 67,342 of record NZ_JAPZLD010000049.1, on the reverse strand, counting down.
ACTTCAGCCGGCTGGTCAGGACCGCGCGCGGGATCCCGAGCTGGGCGGCGAAGTCGCCGAAGCGCCGGACGCCGAAGAACGCGTCGCGGACGATCATCAGCGTCCACCGCTCCCCGACGATCTCCAGGGAGCGCGCCAGCGAGCAGTTGCTGTCCGCGTAGGTGCTGGGGAGAGCCATGCCCACCAGCGTACACCGGCCAGTTCGTTCATTGAACTGACTCATGCTACGGTGACGTAGTTCAATGAATGAACTGCCATCAGGAGGGTCCCGTGTACCAGTTCCTCGTCTCCTTCACGGTCCGGCCGGACCGGCGCGACGACTTTGTCAGCCTGGCCGCGAAGACCGCGCGCGACTCCCTCGCGAACGAACCCGGCTCCCGCCGGTTCGAGGTCATCGCGGACGAAGCGAACCCGGATGTCTTCTACCTCAACGAGGTCTACGCCGACCTCGCCGCGTTCGAAGCGCACGCCGGCGGCCCGTACTTCGGGGCGTTCTTCACCGAAGCCGGTACCTACGCCGAAGGCCCGACGTGGCTGATGCGCGGCACCCTCGTCGGCGAGACGGCCTGAGATGACGCTCTTCCTCGTCACCGGCGCGGCCGGGAAGACCGGCGGCGCGACCACCGAGCTCCTGCTGGCCCGCGGCCACCGCGTCCGGGCGATGGTGCGCCGGGAGGACGAACGCTCGCACGCGCTCGCCGCGGCCGGCGCCGAAGTCGTCCAGGCGGACTTCCTCGACCTCGACGGCGTCACGACCGCGTTGCGCGGGGTCAGCGGCGCCTACTTCTGCTACCCGATCCGCGAAGGCCTGCTCGAAGCGACCGTCAACTTCGCCCAGGCGGCAACGGAAAACGGCGTCCGCTCGATCGTGGACATGTCGCAGATCTCCGCCCGCCGCGAGGCACGCAGCAACGCGGCCCGGCAGCACTGGCTCGCCGAACGCGTCCTGGAGCGCACCGGCCTGCTCACCACGCACCTGAGGCCGACGTTCTTCGCGGAGTGGCTGACGACGTGGTGGGAACTGCGCGACGGCGAAGGCCTCCTGCGTCTCCCCTTCGGCGAAGGACGGCACGCGCCGATCGCCTCGGCCGACCAGGCGCACGTGATCGCCGCGGTCCTGACCGACCCGGAACCGCACGACGGCGCCGCCTACACCCTGCACGGCCCGGTCGAGCTGAACCACCACGAGATCGCCGGGATCATGGCCGCCACGCTCGGCATCCCGGTGCGCTACGAGCCGATCAGCGTCGAGGAGTTCAGTGCGGCCATGACCGCGCGCGGGCTGCCCGCACACCTCGTCCAGCACCTCGGCAACGTCGCGGTCGACTACCGCAACGGCGTGTTCGCCGGCACGAACGACGTCGTCGAGCGGGTCGGCGGGCGGACACCGCAGTCGGTCGAGCAGTTCGTGCTGGCCCAGAAGGACACCTTCACCACCAGCGGCCCCCACTTCGTTCCCTGAGGAGAACCCCATGTCGTCCGTACTCATCACCGGCGCGTCCAAGGGCATCGGCCGCGCGATCGCGCTCGAGCTGTCCCGCCGAGGCCACCGCGTGATCGCCACCGCGCGCAATCCGGAAGCACTCGCCGACCTCCCAATCGACCGGCGGCTGCGCCTCGACGTCACCGACCAGGACAGCGTCGAGGCCGCGATCCGGGACGCCGGCGAGGTGGACGTCCTGATCAGCAACGCCGGCGAAACCGTGCGCGCACCACTGGAAACCGTCCCGCTCGAGGAGGTCGAACGGCTCTTCCGGCTCAACACGGTGGGCGCGCTGCGAGTCGCCCAGGCGGTACTCCCGGCGATGCGCGAACGCGGCTCGGGCCACCTCGTCTTCGTCTCGAGCATCCAGGGCCGGCTGGTGCTGCCGATCATCGGCCCGTACGCGGCCAGCAAGTGGGCGCTGGAAGCGCTCGCCGAGACGCTCGCCATCGAGACGGGCCACTTCGGCGTCCGGGTGAGCATCGTGCAGCCCGGCGCGGTTTCGTCGGGCGGCGGCGAACGCGCTCGCGTCTTCTTCGCGGAAGACGACCCGTACAGCCCGCTGTACGAACAGCTTTCCGCGCTTCGCGGCGAAGTGGTGACGCCCGAAGAAGTGGCCGTCACCGTGGCGACGACGATCGAGCAGCCCTCGCCGCCGCTGCGGGTGCCGGTCGGGGCGCCGGCCGAGAAAGCCTTGCGGGCGCGCAAGGAAGCGCCGGAGGACGCGCCCTTCCTGTTCGCGAAGATCGACTGGTAGGCCGGACCTACTTGAACGAGCAACTAAACGGGAGTACTACTGGCTGAAGGATCATCAAAGATCCGTTCGCTCTCCAGGGGAGAATTCATGCAGTTGGGGTTCAGCCTTCCGGTCTTCGGCAAGGCCGCCGCCACGCCGGGCGGGATCGCCCGGTACGCACGCGAAGCCGAGCAAGCCGGGGCGGCCAGTCTCTGGGTCGGTGACCGGCTGCTGTCGCCGGTCGCTCCCGTCATCTCCTACCCGGGTTCCGACACCATGCCCGAGGAGTTCCACACCGCGCAGGACCCGTTCACCGCGCTGGCCGTCGCCGCCGCCGTGACCGAGACGGCGATCCTCGGCTCCAGCACCATCAACGCCACCCAGTACCAGCCCGCGAACTTCGCGCGGCTGCTCACCAGCATCGACGTCGCCAGCAACGGGCGGCTGCTGCCCGGCCTGGGCATCGGCTGGTCGCCCGACGAGTACACCGCCGTCGGGATTCCGATGAGCGAGCGCGGCAAGCGGCTCGACGACCTGCTCGACCTGCTCGAAACCTGGTGGACCAAGGACGTCGTGTCCCACGAGGGCGTCGGCTATGCCATCGCCGAGTCGCACGTCGACCTCAAGCCGGTGCGCAAGCCGCCGGTGCACCTGGCCGGGTTCGGCGAGAAGTCGCTGCGCCGCGTCGCCGAGCGGGCCGACGGCTGGCTGCCCGTCTGGTCGGTTCCCGAGCAGTTCCCCGCGGACGTGCTCACCTCCACCCTGGCCAAGATCCGGGCCGACGCCGAACAGGCCGGGCGGGACCCGAAGGCCATCGGCGCCGCCCTGCGCGTGAACGCCGCGCCGGGCGCCGAACCGGAGCTCATCGCCGAGTCGGTGACGAAGATCGTCGCGGCCCTCGAGCCGGACCACACGTTCGTCGACATCTCCTACCTGACGAGCAGCGTGGACGAGCACCTCGACCTCACCGGCAAGCTGCTGGACCTGGTCGCCAAGGGCTGATCCATCACGCAGCGCACTGTCCGGGCGGACCCGGCCCGGACAGTGCGATACTGCGGGGTGTGCGCACCCAAGGGAATGACGACAACGTGATCCGCCTGGTGATCGTCGACGACGAGCCGATGGTGCTCGCGCACCTGCGTACGGTGCTGACCTCCGCCGACGACATCGACATCGTCGGGCAGGCGCAGGACGGCGCCGAGGCCGTCGAGGCCGCGGGGCGCTTCCGGCCCGACGTCATGCTGATGGACCTGCGGATGCCCGGGGTCGACGGGCTGACCGCGATCGAGCGCATCGTCAAGCTCCCGAACCCGCCGTCGGTCGTGGCGCTCACGACCTTCGACACCGACAGCTACGTCCTCAAGGCATTGCGCGCGGGCGCGTCGGGCTTCCTGCTGAAGTCGACGCCGCCGGAGGACCTGATCGGGCTGGTCCGGGTCGCCGCCGACGGCCACACGGTGCTGTCCAAGGAAGCGGCACGCCGGATGGTCACCGCCTCGGCCGGCGAGCACGAGCGCTCGCAGGAGGCGCGGGAGCGCACTTCCGACCTCACCGACCGGGAACTCGACATGCTGGTCTGCCTCGGCGAAGGTATGTCGAACGCCGCCATCGCGGCGAAGCTGCACCTGTCCGAGGCGACGGTGAAGAGCTACGTCTCGCGGATGCTCACCAAGCTGGGCTGCGCCAACCGCACCCAGGCGGGCCTGCTGGCCCACGAAGCGGGCCTCGCGGGCTAAGGGCTACGCGCTGCTCCGCGGCCGGAACGCCGGGATCGCGGCGGCCCGAACGTCTTGAATGAGTCATTCAAGACGCTGGAAGACCTGAATGACTCATTCAAGACATCTCCGCACCGAGCGCACCGTCGGCCGAGCGGGCCTCGCGGGCTAGGCGGGCCTCGCGGGCTAAGGGCTACGCGCTGCTGCGCGCCCCGAAGCCCCACGCCCCGAACACTTCGGCGAGCTCCGCCCGGCCCGAAATGCCCAGTTTCCGGTAGCAGTTCGTCAAGTGTTTCTCGACCGCCCGCCGGGTCACGTTGATCTCGGCCGCGATCTCGCCGTTCGTCAGCCCGTCGAGCGCGAACCCGACCACCCGGCCCTCCGCCTCGCTCAACGCCGCCGACGGTCCCGCCGCCGTGCCCGGCCCGGTCGTCTCCTCGGCCGTGCGGCCGGTGAGCCACGGCGCGCCGCAGCCCTCGGCGAGGCGGTAGGCCTCGCGGAACCGGTCCTCCGCCTCCGCCTTGCCACCGTCGCGCAGCAGCGCGCCCTCCGCCAGCAGCGCGCGGACCAGTTCCAGCCGGTCCCCCGACGCCCGGGATGCCTCGATCGACTCCGCCAGCAAGGCATCGCTGTCCTCGGCACCCGAGGACAGCGACGCCTTGATCCGCAGCGCGCGGCCGAGCGGTCCCGGCGCGCCCCAGCACCGCGCCCACCGGATCTCGTCGTCGATCAGCTCGCCGGCCGAGCCGGGGTCGCCCAGCCGGCGCTGGAGCCAGGAGCTCCACGTCCGCCACGGGAACAGCGCCGGGTTCCGCCAGCCGGCCCGGTGCAGGGCCGCGCCGCAGTCGAGGAACTTCGCCAGCGCGCCCCGCGGGTCCTCGACCGCCGTCACGGTCCCGCGCAGCATCAGCAGGGCCGCCCGGATGTGCAGGCCGGTCCGCGCCAGGGCGTGCTCGTCGTAGTGCTCGACCAGCGTCGTGGCGAGCCGTTCGTCGCGGGTGACCACGGCGATCGCCACGAGCGCCATCACCAGCGATTCGGGCGCTTCGCCCAGGTTGCCGTCGATCAGCTCGTACGCCTCCCAGGCCGTGGACCGGGCGCGGGTGAGCTGCCCGGTCTGGGCCAGCACCGCCCCGCGCGCGGCGATCAGCGACGCCGGCCGGGCCGGGCGGCCGCGCACCGGTTCGCCCACCGCGCTCTCCAGCCAGGACGCCGTCGGGCCGAGCGCGCCCGCGGTGAGTGCGGAGATGACCAGCAGCGGCGCGGTGCCCGCGAACTCCTCGGACGACGCGGGGGCGCAGCGCAGCAGCCGGTCGGTCAGCTCCGCCACGGTCGCCGCGGGCATCCCGGCGCTCAGCGTGGCCGCGTGCAGCAGCACCGCCAGCAGCTCGCGTTCGGCGAGGGTGGCGATCGGCGGCTCCGGGCCCAGCTCGCGCAGGCGGTCGACCGCGGCGGCGAGCAGCGCCGGGTCGTCGCAGCGGGTGAGCCGGATCCGCGCCTCCAGGCGGAGCCCGGCCTGGCCCCCGGTGTCCTCCGGGGTGACGCGGCCGGTGAGGACGGCGGCCTCCGGCCGGAGGAACGCCGAGAGCGGCAGCAGGGTGACCGCTTCGGCCCGTTCGCGCGGGGTGGGCAGCAGCCCGATCGCCTGCGTGAGGTGCCGGATCGCGGCGGAGACGTCGAAGACGGCTTCGGTGAGCGCCAGGTCCACCAGCCGCCAGCCGCGTTCCGGGCCGTCGGGCGGCAGGTCGAGCAGGGCGCGGCGCAGGTACCGCGCCGCCGTCTCGGGTTCCCCACGGCGGGTCGCCGCGTCGGCGGCCGTGCGCAGCTCCTCCGGCATCCACGGCGACGGCGACGGCGCGGGCACCTCGAGCAGCTGGGCCGCGACCGTCTCGGCGGCGAACCCGGCCTCGTGGAACACGGTCGCTGCGCGCACCCGCAGCCGCAGGTCCTCCTGCGCGGTCATCGACGCCTCGATCGCCGTCCGCAGCACGGGGGCGGCGAACCGGGGCGGGCACGCCGGGGCGAGGACCCCCAGCCGGCCCAGCGCCAGCACGGCCTCCGCGACGGCGACCGAGTCGGCGCCGGTGAGGTGTTCGACCAGCCACGGCTCAGCGTGCTCGCCGAGCACCGCGATCGCCCGGGCGCAGTCGCCCACCTGCGGGGGCAGCACGGCGAGCTGGGCGGCCAGCCGTTCCTTGAGCACCGACGGCCCGCTCCGGTGGGCGTGGTCGCCGCGCATGACTTCGCTGAGGTACAAGGGATTTCCGGCGCTCGCCGCGTGACAGGCGGCGACCACGCGCGGGTCGCCGGCGCGGACGTCGGACGTCGCGCGCAGCACCGCCGCGACGCCGTCTTCGGACAGGTTCGCCGGCCGGATCCGGATCTTCGCCAGCTCCCACAGTTCGCGGATCGCGGGCCGGTCGGCGCCCGGGTCGCCTTCGCGGACCGCGACGATCAGCGCGCAGGGCAGGTCGTGGATCCGCCGCGCGAAGTGCCGCAGCCAGGTCAGCGACTGCCGGTCGGCGACGTGCAGGTCGTCGACCAGCACGGCGAGCGGGCGCTCGGCGCTGATCGCGGCGAGCAGGCCGAGCAGGCCGTGCGTGGTCAGGACGTCGTTGTGGTCGCCCGGTTCCCACCCGGGCCAGCCCGGGGCACCGGGGAACAGCCACCGCGCCGCCCCCGCCGCCCCGGCGAACCACCGGTCGGCGGCGCCCGCGTCCGCCTCGGCGACCAGCGGTTCGAGCACCTGGCAGGCGATCCCGAAGTCGAAGTCCTGTTCGGTCCGGCTCGCCGCCGCGGTGAGCACCCGCGGCCCGCCGGGATCCGCCTCGGCCGCCCGCAGGACTTCCTTGAGCAGCGCCGTTTTCCCCACGCCGAGCTGCCCGGTGACCACCGTGACCGAGCCCTCGCCCGCCCCGGCCGCGGCGATCGCGCCCCGCAGCCGGCGCAGTTCGGTCTCGCGTTCCGGCAGCGCCACGGTCAGCCCTCCTTGCCGGTGGCGGCGAGTGCCTCGACTAGCTGCCGCCTGCCGTCGGCCAGGTGGAGTTCGACCGGCCACGCCCAGCCGCCCTCGACTTCCCGCAGCATCACGACCAACCCTCCACACCGGTGGCCGCAAGAGCCTCCGCGAGCTGCCGCCTGCCGTCGATACCCAGCTTGCGATAGACGTTCGTCAAGTGAAGCTCGACCGTCCGCCGGGTCACCGCCAGCTCTACCGCGATCCCGGCGTTGGACGTGCCCGCGGCGGCCAGCTTCGCCACCCGGCGCTGGGCTTCGGAAAGCCCGTGCGGCCGCGGCCGTTCTTCCTCCGCCACCGGACGGCCGGTCAGCTCGTGCAGCCGCTCGAGGACGCGCCGCCAGCGGTACCGGGCCGCCAGGGTGGCCGCTTCCGCGAGGTGGTCGGCGACCTGCTCGCCACCGGCCGCCGCCAGCTCCACCAGGGCCGTCGCGTGGCGCAGGTGGCTGCCGCTGCCCTGCAGCAGTGCGACCGCCTGCCCGAGGTGCCCGATACTGCCGGCGTCCCCGGGGCCGAGGGTGAGCGCGGTGGCCAGGTGCGCGCCGCCGACGGCGGCCCGGGTGCCCCACGCCGTCGCGGCGGCGAGCTCCTCGCCGAGCAGCTGCCGGGCGGCTTCCCGCTCGCCCCCGGCCACCAGGCACTTCGCCGCGGTCGAGCGCCACGGCAGGAGCTCCGGGTTTTCCCAGCCCCGCGCGGAAAGCCGGCGGCCGCACTCGCGCAACGGGGCGAGCGCCTGGCCCGGCCGGTCCTCGCCGAGCAGCACCGCTCCCGTGGCGTACAACAGGAACGCGCTGCCGAGCCCGGGTCCCGGCTCGACGGCGTCGCGCTCGAGCACCCGCCGGGCGAGGTCGACGCGGCCGGCCTGCAGGTGCACCCTCGCCTCGGTCGCGACCACCCGGGCGCGCTGCGTCGAGTGCCAGTGCCGGGGCGGCACCAGTTCGTGCGCGTCGGCCAAGTCGGCCGCTGCCTCGTCGAGGGTGCCCGCCACGAGGTGCCGTTCGGCCCGCTCGACCAGCGCGCGGGCGACCAGCGCCCGGGAGCACTGGCGGCGTGCCTGCGCGAGCACGTCTTCGCCGTGGGGCTCCGCTTCGGCGAGGTCCCCGGTGAGGACCAGCGCGCGGACCGCCGCGGAGCGCACGGTCAGCGAGCTCACCTCGTCCATCGGCTGCGCCAGCGCCGCACGCGCGAGCCCGCGCACCCGGGCCGGGCGCAGGCCGCGCCGGGCGAGCAATACCGCGGCCACGGCCGCCTGCGCCGGGTCCGAAGGTCGTTCCGGCAGCGGTGGTATGCCGTAGCCGCCGACGGCCGGCCGGTCCTGCGGGTCGCCGTCGGCCAGCCAGTACAGGCCGAGCAGCGTGTCGCGTTCCGCCGCCGAGACGTCCGGCCGGCGGAACGCGGCGATCAGGGTGCGCGCGCCCAGCCCGCCCCGCGCGTTGAGCAGGTCCGCGGCCAGCAGCCGGTGCCCGCCGGGACCCGCACCATCCACTTCGGACAGCACCTGGGCCAGGTGGCGGTCACCCGCGTCCTGGTCGAGCAGCAGTTCCGCGGCGCCGAGGTCGAGGAGCACGGCCGCGCGCCGCGCCGGTTCGAGGGGTTCCTGCAGGGCGCGCTTGAGCGACGCCACCGCCTGCCCGTCGCGCCCGCCCGCCTGGCCCAGCCGGGCGGCCGCGCGCAGCACCTCCACCACCCAGGGCTCGCCGATCACGCGGGTGCGCCGCAGGATGGCCGCGACGGCGGCGTTCGCGACGCCGTGTTCGTGGCCCAGTTTCGCCGCGCGGGTGAAGAAAGCGTCGCGGTCGCCCTCGGTCATCCGGGCCAGCACCCGCTGGGCGGTGTCCGGCCCGGCCGGCCCGCCGGCCGCCGTGACCAGGCCGATCGCCCGCAGCCGCGCGAGGTCCGCGGCCAGCCGCTCCGGCGGGCACCCGGCGAGCTCGGCCAGCAGCGCCGGGCCGAAGCCGTCCTGGCACACGGAAACGGCGCGCAGCACGGCGGTGAGCTCGGCGGGAAGGATGTCGACCAGACGCAGCAGGCGTTCCCCGGCAATCCTGGTGAAAAGCCCCGCCTGCTCGCGCGCGAACCCGGGCTCCATGCGCAGCCGGTTCAGGCCTTCGGTCAGCACGGCCGGGTTCCCGCCGCTGCCGCGCACGGCGTGCTCGACAACCTGTTCGTCGGCCGCCGCGCCCAGCCGCTCGCGCACCAGGCCGGCCACCGCGGCGTCGCCGAGCGGGCGCAGCCGGATGCCGTGCGCGGCGCCCGCGGGCCGCCAGGTGTCCAGCCCGCCGGCCTGGCTGACCACCAGCAGCACCGGAATCTCTTGCGGCAGCCCGGAAAGCGTGTGTAGCCAAGCCCGGGACGCGGCGTCGGCCCAGTGCACGTCGTCGACGACGAGCACGAGCGGCCAGCCGCCGACCGCGGCGGACAAGTCCCGGCACAGACGGCCGAGGACGCGGGTGCCCGGCACTCGGGCGCCGCTCTCCCCGACCGCCGCCGGGGGCAGTGCCGCGCCGAGCGCGGTGAAGATCTGGTGCAGCACCGTGAACGGCTGGGTCCCGTCGGACGGGCAGCACGGCACGTGGGCGACGCGCAGCCGGGCGTGCCGGGCGGTCGCGGCGACAGAGGCCAGCAGGGCACTGCGGCCGGAGCCGGGCGCGCCGGTGACCGTGACGACCGCCGGGCCGTCGTCGGGCAGGCCGTGGACCAGCCCGGTCAGCAGCGCGGACTCCTCGTCCCGCTCGGCCAGCCGCGGGCCGGGCACGCCGCGCTGGTGCGGCAGCCCCGCCGCGTCCGGCGCGGTGGCCTCGACCGGCACCCGGCGTTCGTCGCTACCCGGCGAGCCCATGGGTCCTCTTCGGTGCCCCGGCGTCGGCGGCCCCCGCGCTCGCCCGCAGCGCCGCGGCCAGTTCGGCCCGGCTGTCCACGGCGAGCTTCCGGTAGACGTTGGTCAGGTGCAGCTCGACGGTCCGCGGCGAGACGAACAGGGCGCCCGCGACGTCGCGGTTGCTCGCCCCGCCGGCGACCAGCCCGGCCACCTCGCGTTCGCGCTCGGTCAGCACGTCGGCACGCGGTTTCCGCAGCCGGCCGCCCGACTCCTCGAGCAGCTCACGGGCGAGCGCGCCGATGGAGCACCACCCCGAACAGGCGGACAGCATCGCGGCCTGGCGCAGGTGCTGGCGCGCGGCCTTGCGGTCGCCGGCACACGTCAAAGCCTTGCCCAGCAGGTACTCCACCCGCGCGTACTCGATCCGGCATGGCGAAGCCGCCAGTACCCGGACCGCCTCCGCCAGCAGCTCCGCCGCCCGTGTCCCCGACGCGACCGCGCCACGAGCGGCCAGCACCAGGCCCCGGGCGGTCGCGGTCGGCCAGCTCCCGGCGAGCTCCTGCCCACGCTCGGCGTACGCGGCCGCTTCCTGGTGCCGGCCTTGCCGGGCTAGCAGCAGCGTCGCGGCGTACCACCACGGCGCGAACACCGGGTTGCCCACGCCGGCGTCGTCCTGCCGACGGCCGGATTCGAGCAGCAGTTCCAGCGCACCGTCCACATCGGAGCGCAGGACCCGGGCCCTGGCCAGGCCGAGCAGCCAGAAGTGGCGCTCCGCCGGCGCGGCGTCCAGTTCGTCCGGACGTGCCGCGCGCAGCAGCGCTTCGGCGGCAGCCGCTTCGCCGTCGTCGCAGAGGGCGGTCGCCAGCGCGATGCGGACTTCGAGTCCCGGGCGACGTCCGGCGTTCGCCAGCGCCGCGACGCGGATGTCGGCGAGCGCACCTTCGCGGTCGCCGCTCTCCCGCAGCGCGCCGTAGCGGGCGGCCAGCGCCCGGCCGAGCCCGGCCCGGTCGCCGCGCACCGCGGCTTCGGCCACCGCCCGGTCGAGGGCGCGCAAGGCGTTCGGCGCGTCGTCGACCAGCCGCAGGGTCCGCGCGGCGGCGAGCAGGTCGGCGCTCGAGGCGGCCGCCACCGGCAGCCGGACCACGGCGCGGGCGCAGGCCGCGGCGACCTCGCTGCCGCGCCCGGCGAGCGCGAGGGCGGCGGCCCGGTCCACGAGGTCCCGGGCGCCGGGGTGGCGGGCCGCGGCCGCGCGGGGGGCGGTCGCGGCCCGTTCCCGCAGCAGGCCGCGCGCGGCCTCCCGGGTCGTGGCCGCGGCGGCGAGCGCCGCCACGGGCACCGCGGGCGAGTCCGTGCCGAGCCGCGCGGCCAGCCGGTCGACCATGCCGCCGAGCGGGGCCTGCCGCCGGCCGGCGGCGTCCGCGGCGGTGGCCGCGAGCGCGAACAGCACGGCGACCGCGCAGTGGTCACGCGGGTCGCGGACGTGGCCGGCGGCCGTGCGCAGCTCCGTCATCGCCGCTTCCGGGTCGAGCTCGAGCCGGGCGGCGGCCAGGGCCAGCCGGACGTCGAGGCGGCCCGGCTCGGCGGCGGCCGCGCGGGAGAGGTGGGCGACCGCGGTCGCCGGGTCGCCCCGGTGCTCCGCGGCGGCCGCGGCTTCGAGCGCGAGGTCGATCATCCAGCGCTCGTCGAGCCGCGGCAGCGCGCCCAGGTGCGGGGCGACCTCCGCGGCGGGCCGCGCGTCGTCGTTGAGCACCCGGGCCGCCCGCAAATGCAGGTGAGCGAGTTCTTCGGCGGGTGTTTCCGCGAGCAGGCGGGATCGGACCGACCGGTCGAGCACGCTTCCGGCGAACAGATTCGCGCGTCGAATTCCGTCGATGGCGATCCGCACCGGCCGCGCGGGCAGCCCGCACAATGCGGCCACCCTCGTCACGTTCTGTTCGTCAAGCACGGCGACGGCGGTGGCCACCGTCCGTGCCTGCGCGGACAGCCCGGCCAGCGCGTCGACCGGCCGTGCCGCGGCGACTTCCCAGCGGTGGCACCGGTCCTGCGCACCGATCTGCCCCAGTGCCCAGCTGCCGGGGCCGGGCTCGTCGGGACGGCGGCAGAGGACCAGCAGAAACCGCTCTCCGCGACCGCACCGCAGCAGGAAGTCGAAGAACCGCACCGACGATTCGTCGCACCTTTGAGCGTCTTCGACGACGATCACGACATTCTTTTTCCGCAATGGCCCGGAAAGCAGCAATGACCGCAGAGTGCGGAATTTACGGTGGAGCGCGGAACCGTCTTCCGCGGGCAGTTCCAGGGTGCGCGCAATGGCGCCACCCGGATCAGCGTGCCCGGCGAACAGTTCGGTGAGCGCGTGGAACTCGGGAGCCTCGGCGAGAGCGTCACCGGAAATGCGAATAATATTCGCGGACCGGCCCGTTTCCGACCGCTCGAAGCTCGCCAGCAGAGCACGGACGCCGCCGTCGGGCGCCCCGTCCACCAGCGCGGCCTGCGCGGACTCCGTCCACGCGAGCACCGCACACCGGGACAATGCGCCCGAATACCCGGCGAAGACCGGATTCGGAGTGGGATCCGACATGCCGCCATCGACCTTTCCTGCAAGCCCGGCAATACCGAGCCCTTTTCCCGCAGCCCCCAGAGCCGCCGAAGGACCTGACCGTCCGAAACGCTATTGACACCGCCGCCGGGATGAAAACCACCGTCGGTGCCCGATCTGTGCCACTTCCTCCACTAACAGGTGACCGTACCAGGCGCGACGCATGCTGTCAGCGAGCGCCACCACCCGGCCGGGTGACATACTTGTAGCATTACCGAGCGTCGAAAACTGGACATTTAACCAAGACTTGAGGTCCCCCTTGTTGCCCGTGGGCCGACGGGGTGAAGGGGAACCAACGAAAGTTGTCGGTCCGTCCACCGGAGGGCAACTTTCGTCGCTAGTCCGGTCCGGGAACCGCCGGTCCACCTCCGGGACGCATCCCCGGGAGCTAACGTGGGGCCCGTGTCGGACGTCACTCCAGGTACTCGAACCACGCTGCGTGAGCACCTTGGCACCCGCGTAGGGCCCAAGCACGAACTGGCGACCCTGCTCAGCCTGGCGGTGATCTTCGGCGCGCTCGACGTGGTGATCAGCATCAACAGCCATCCCACCACCGGGTGGGCGGGCCCGCGCGCCGACCTGGTCCTCCAGCTGGTGGTCGACGTCTCGGTGCTCGGGCTGCGGCGCTTCCCGAAGACGGTCGCCGGCATCGCGCTGGCGGTGACCTTCGCGACGGTGCTGGCCGACGCGCTCGCCCCCGGCCTGCTCTCGCCGGAGGACCCGGCCAGCCCGCTGATCCTGCCGCGCGTCACGTCGGTCATCGTGATCTTCCTGGTCCGGCTGGAGAGCCCGCGCGTCGCGTACGCCTTCGTCGGCGCCTTCGCGGTCATCGGCAGCGAACCGTGGGCGCCCAGCTGGACCATCACCCCGGTCGGGCTGCTCAGCACGATCGGCCCGGCGGCGGTCGTGCTGTACCTCGACGCGCGCAAGCAGCTGCTGCAGGAGCTGCGCGACCGCGCCGAGCGGGCGGAACGCGAGACGCACCTGCTGGCCGAGCAGGCCCGGTTCGAGGAACGCCGCCGCCTCGCCGCGGAGATGCACGACGTCCTCACCCACGGGCTCAGCCTGATGGTCCTGCACGCCGGGGCGCTCGGCATCAGCTCGAAGGAACCCGACGTCCGCAAGGCCGCCGAGGAGATCCGCGCCCGCGGCGCGATGGCGCTCGACGAGCTGCGCGACCTGGTCGGGGTGCTGAACACGACGTCGGCCGACCTCTCCGAGCGGATGGCGAACCCGAGCCCCCGGACCGGCTCGGCGGGCACGCCGGACCAGGCGCCCGACCCGTCGACGCTGGTCGCCGAGTCGGTCGCGGCCGGGATCCCGGTGGAGCTGGACGTCGAGGGCGAGCGCTCCCAGATGTCCCCGACGATCGCGCGCACGGTCCACCGGATCGTGCAGGAGGCGCTGACCAACGCCCGCAAGCACGCGGCGGGCGCCGAGATCCGCGTCGAACTGCGCTACCGGCCCGACGGCGTCGGCATCCGCGTGGTCAACACCCCGCCGCGGCGGCAACCGGACGAGGTCCTGGCCGGCAGCGGCTCCGGGCTGGGGCTGTCGAGCCTGCGCCACCGGGTCGAGCTGGTCGGCGGCACCCTGCAGGCCGGGCCCACCCCGGACGGCGGGTTCCGGATCGCCGCCGACCTGCCGGCGTACGTGCCGACGACGGAGAACCGCCAGAAGCCCGCGCACCGCTGACCCCCGCGGCTCCCGCAGTGTCTTGAATGAGTCATTCAGGACGCCCGAAGACCTGAATGACTCATTCAGGACGGCTGCCGGGTCGGTGCGCCCCGCCGCCGCGAAGTCCGGCTCGGGCCTGCGCGCCGGACTTCGCCGAGCGGCTCCCGCGCTCGGCCCGGGTTCGGTGCCGCGAATGACTCATTCGGGACCTCCGACGCCGCCGATGAGTCATTCGCGACGTCCGGATCGCGGGCGAGCGGGCGCGGCACCGGCGGGCCTCCACACGGGAGCCCGGGCCAGGACTGGAGATTCTCCTACTACTCCCGCGCTTAAGGTCGGGCCGACCGCGATCCTTCCGACCGAGAACGTGGGGCCCACATGAAAGGCATCATCCTGGCCGGCGGCAGCGGCTCCCGACTGCATCCGGTCACGCTGGGCGTCTCCAAGCAGCTCGTCCCCGTCTACAACAAGCCGATGATCTACTACCCGCTCTCGGTCCTGATGCTCGCCGGCATCACCGAAATCCTGCTCATCTCGACCCCGCACGACCTGCCCGCGTTCAAGCGGCTCCTCGGTGACGGCGGCGAGCTCGGCCTGAAGCTCAGCTACGCCGAGCAGGCCCACCCGAACGGTCTCGCGGAGGCCTTCATCATCGGCGAGGAGCACGTCGGCGACGACACCTCCGCCCTCATCCTCGGCGACAACATCTTCCACGGGCAGGGTTTCTCGGACGTCCTGCGCGCCGCGACCCACGACCTCAAGGGCTGCGTCCTGTTCGGCTACGAGGTTTCCGACCCGCACCGCCACGGCATCGGCGAGTGCGACGCCGACGGCAACCTGATCTCCATCGAGGAGAAGCCGGCCAACCCGAAGTCGAACCGGGCGCTCACCGGCTTGTACTTCTACGACAACGACGTCGTCGAAATCGCCAAGGGGCTCAAGCCGTCCGCGCGCGGCGAGCTGGAGATCACCGACGTCAACAACGTCTACCTCGACCGGGGCCGCGCCAGCTGCATCGACCTCGGCCGCGGCTTCGCCTGGCTCGACACCGGCACGCACAAGTCGCTGCTGGACGCCGGGCAGTACGTGCAGACGATGGAGGCCCGCCAGGGCGTCCAGATCGCCTGCCTCGAAGAGATCGCGCTGCGCATGGGCTTCATCGACGCCGACCAGTGCCACGCGCTGGGCGAGCGGATCGGGAGCTCGGGCTACGGCGAGTACGTCATGGACTTCGCGCGCCGCGCGCGGCAGCTCACCACGGTCTGAACCCCCGGAGGATCCTTCCCATGCGCATGGTGGTCACCGGCGGCGCCGGTTTCATCGGCTCGGCCTACGTCCGCAACGTGCTTTCCGGCCACTACGCCGGGTTCGAGCCGGACGAGCTGGTCGTGCTCGACAAGTTCACCTACGCGGGCAACCGCGCGAACCTGGCACCGGTCGCCGCCGACGACCGCCTGCGCGTCGTCACCGGCGACATCTGCGACCCCGAGGTCGTCGAGCGGGAGCTGGCCGGCACCGACCTGGTCGTGCACTTCGCCGCCGAATCCCATGTGGACCGGTCGATCGCCGGGTCGGCGGAGTTCGTCCGCACCAACGTCCTCGGCACCCAGACCCTGCTGCAGGCCGCGCTGGAACGCGAGGTCGGCAAGTTCGTGCACGTCTCCACCGACGAGGTCTACGGCTCCATCGACGAAGGCTCCTGGCCCGAGGACCACCCGGTCGCCCCCAACTCGCCGTACTCGGCCTCCAAAGCGGCCTCGGACCTGCTGGTCCGCTCCTTCTTCATCACCCACGGCCTCGACGTCTCGATCACCCGCTGCTCCAACAACTACGGGCCGTACCAGTTCCCCGAGAAGGTCATCCCGCTGTTCGTCACCAACCTCGTCGACGGCCTCCAGGTACCGCTCTACGGCGACGGCCTCAACGTCCGCGACTGGCTCCACGTCGACGACCACTGCCGCGGCATCCAGCTCGTCGCCGAGCGGGGACGCGCGGGCGAGGTCTACAACATCGGCGGCGGCACCGAGCTGACCAACCGGGAGCTCACCGAGCGGCTGCTCGAAATCACCGGCCGCGACCACACCGCGATCCGGCCCGTCGAAGACCGCAAGGGCCACGACCGCCGCTACTCGGTGGACATCACGAAGATCTCCACCGAGCTCGGCTACACCCCGCGGGTCGGCATCGACACCGGCCTGCGCGACACCGTCGACTGGTACAAGAACAACCGCGACTGGTGGGAGCCGCTCAAGGGCTGAGTCACTGCGTGCGCAGCTGGGGCCACAACGCGTCCCACGCGGTGTTCCGTCCACTGAAGACGGTCATCAGCTGCGGCACCACGTCCTGGTGCCGGTCGAACGCCCCGGCCACCAGCGGGCTCGCGTCGCCGACGAACAGCACGCTGTCGACGCTCTCGTCCGGGTGCCCGAAGTAGAAGTACCCGCGGTGCGCGCTGTACACGTTCGGCAGCCCGCGTTCCGCGCCGAAGAGCTGGAGGTCGGCGGCGAAGGCGTAGCTGTCGGTCATGATCGCCGTCCGGGCCCGCTGCTCGGGCGGCAGCGACGCGTAGACCTTCACGACGGCGTCGGAAAGCTGGCCCAGCTGACCGTCGGACTGCACGAAGACCTTCGCCGTCAACGGCACCAGCGGCACGTCGGGAATGCGCTCGGCCCAGGACTTCGGGTAGATCGGCAGCGCCACGAGCGCCTGGAGGACGGACACCGCGACGAGCAGCCAGCCGACCGCCTTCGCGGCCGTGGGCCACTTGACGTCCTGCAGGCCCACCGCGCCGGCCGCGAACAGCAGCGCGTACAGGCTGTAGACGTAGTAGGAGCGGCCCGACGTCAGCAGGTAGGCCACGATCAGCAGCAGGAACGCGACGCCGAGGAAGCGGTAGGGCCGCAGGTCGCGGGCGGCGAGCAGGCGCCCGAAGCCGAACAGCGCGAGCGGCACGCCGATCACCAGGCCGGGCCCGGACAGCAGCTCGAGCAGGAACGGGCCGGTGCCGGGGAACTCGGCCGCGACGACCTCGGACATCCGGGCGTACGGCCAGCCGTGCACGGCCTGCCAGACCAGCGTCGGCACGGTGGTCAGCGTCGCGACCAGCGCGCCCGCCCACAGCAGCGGCCGGCGCACGAGGTCACGCGGCCCGAAGACCAGCGACGCGGCGGCGAGCGCCACCCACAGCGCGGGCACCAGGAACTTCGTCTGCAGCGACACGGCCGTGACGAGCCCGGCGGCGAACAGCAGCCGGTCGTCGGCCACGCCTTCGCGCCGCTGCCGCGTCCACCGCACGACCAGCCAGACGATGAGCGACCAGAAGAACGGGTCGATCGAGTAGGTCGCGAGGTAGTGGCAGATCAGCGTGGCGCCGGACATCGCGTACGCCGCCGCGGCGACGGTCTGCGCGACCCGGCGGCCGCCCAGCTCGCGGGCGATCAGCGCGCTCAGCACGATCCCGCCGACGGCGGCCAGCGTGGCGGGCAGCCGCAGGGCGAGCAAGGAGCCGGGGAACAGGTGGTCCAGCCCGGCGGCCAGGAACGGCACCAGCGGTGGCTGGTCGAAGTAACCCCACGCGGGGTGGTCGCGGCCGGCCACCACGAAGTAGGCCTCGTCGAAGGAGAACCCGTAGTTCCGGCTGGCGATGAGGAGCAGGGCTCCGGCGACTCCCGCGATCAGGAGAACCGGAGTCCGCGCGAACGCCGGGCGCGTGCGGCCCGGCCGGCTGTCGGTGGTCTCACTGGTAAGGGTCATACCTCAAGTAGACCCGGATGGACCTTGCGTTCTCGACGGCCGGGAGTCATCGATCCGAGCAACAAAAGTCGCGCGGGCCGCGCGGATCCGCAACCTTCGTAGTCACTCAGAAGTGATGTTTCACTACCGAAAGTGAGGGGTACCGACCTCGGGCAGTTTCCCTAGACTTCGCCGCGAAACCGCGTCCGGCCTGGGCTTTCTCGCGATACTCCAGCCATGACCCAGGGCCGGCACATCGTCTTCTTCAGCTTTCCGGGCGTCGGGCACATCAACCCGATGCTGGGCCCGGTCGCCGCGCTCGCCGAGCGGGGCCACCGGGTCACGTTCGCCGTCGCCGAGCAGTTCACCGGCCTCCTGCGCGACAGCCCGGCCGAGGTGCTGCCGTACCACTCGGACTTCCCCGCGTCGGTCACCAAGGTCGACAGCGCCGACGACGCGGTGACGATGATCATCGACCTCATGCGCGAAGGCTTCGCGGCGCTCGAACCGGCGCTGGAGCGGCTTTCCGGCGACCGGCCCGACCTCATCGTCCACGACACGATCAGCGGGAACGCCGCGCGCGTGCTCGCCCGCGCCTGGGACGTCCCGCTCGTCGAGAGCTGTCCCGTCTTCATCGAGAACGACGACGACGAGATCCCCGGCTCGCCCCAGCCGCCCGAGGACCACCCGGCCGCCACCGACTTCGACCACCAGGACCCGCGCCTGGCCCGGTTCGGCGAGGAGTTCGGCGCGGGCGTCTCGGCGCTGCTCATCCGCCACGGCCTGGACCCGAACCTGGCGATGGAAAGCCTGACGCCGACCGGCGAAGAGCCGCGGCTGGTGTACATCCCCAAGGCTTTCCACTACGGGAGCGAGACGTTCGGCCCGCGGTACCTGTTCGTCGGCCCGACCGCGGACTGCACCGTCCTCGAAGGCCACTGGACCCCGCCGGGCGGCGACCGGCCGGTGGTGCTGATCTCGCTGGGCACGTCGATGAGCAAGGACCTCGGGTTCTTCACCGGCTGCATCGAGGCGTTCCGCGGCACGCCGTGGCACGTGGTGCTGACGCTGGGGCGCGGCGCCGACCTGGCCGCGCTCGGCGAGCTGCCGCCGAACGTCGAGGCGCACAACTGGATGCCGCACCCGTCGGTGCTGAAGCACGCGTCGGCACTGGTGTGCCAGGCGGGAATGGGCAGCGTCCTGGAGGCGCTGCGCTACGAGGTCCCGATCCTCGCGGTGTCCCACAGCGGCGAGACCCTGGCCAACGCCCACCGCGTCGCGGAGCTGGGCCTCGGCCGGCACATCCCGGTCACCGAGGCGAGCGGGCAGGTGATCTTCGACGCGGTGACGGCGATGGCGGCCGACGACTCGCTGCCCACCCGGCTCGCGGTGATGGCCAAGGAGATCGAGCAGGCGGGCGGCGCGCCCGCGGCCGCCGACGCCCTGGCAGCCGTGCTCACGCAGCAGAAGTAAGCAGTCTGCCGCGGCTTGTCGTGAGTGGGAAACAGTGTTCTAACCCTGTTTCTCACTCACGACAGCCGCGGCAGACTCGAGACCTCAGGCGGAGCGGCGGAATCCCCTCGTGGCGACGATCGCACCCGTGAGCCCGATCAGGCCGGCCGCGCCCAGCGCCGCCAGGCCGCCGACGCCCACCGGGTTGCCCAGCGCCAGGTTGCGGGACGCGTCGACCGAGTACGTCAGCGGGTTCACCGTGGCCACCGCGCGCAGCCACGCCGGCAGCGACGACAGGGGGACGTAAGCCGACGAAGCGAACATCAGCGGGAACATCACCATCGACGTGACGCCCTGCATCACCTCGACGTTGGTGATCCAGACGCCGATGGCCATGAACATCCAGCTGAGCGACCAGCCCACCGCGATGCACATGAGCCACGCCAGCAGCACGCCGGTGAAGCCGCCGCCGGGTGAGAACCCGAACAGCGTCGCGGCCAGCACCAGCATGATCGCCAGCTGCAGCGCGTGCCGCACGACGTCGGCGAGGCTGCGCGCCACCAGCACCGACGCCGACGCGATCGGCAGCGTGCGGAACCGGGCCACGACGCCGTTGCGCATGTCGTCGAGCAGCCCGACGCCCGACTGCAGCGCCACCGACAGCGAGCCCATCACCAGCACCGCCGGCATCAGGTAGTCGATGTAGGACACCCCGGCCGGGAACGAGCTGGTGCCGGCCAGGCTCGCGAACACCTGGCTGAACAGGATCAGCACGATGAGCGGCTGCAGCAGGCCCAGCAGCACCAGCGCCCGGGACGCCACGACCGCCCGCAGCGAGCGGCCGGTCAGGATGATGATCTGCATCGGCACGCTGGTGCCGCGCCACGGACCGCCCCCGCCGGGTCCGGCCACAGAGGACCGGTCCGAAGCGGACAGTGTCGTCGGTGCGCTCATGGGTCAAGCCCTCTCGGTGACTGGGTGGGAATCCCGCGGCCCGGAGAGCGCGAGGTACACGTCGTCGAGCCGCGGGTCGACCAGCGCCAGCTCGACCGGGTCGACCTTGACGTCGTCGAGCGCGCGGACCACGCGCGCGAGGTCGGTGGACTTCTCGACCGGCACCGTCAGCGCGAGCCCGGCGAGTTCGTCCACTCCGGACACCCGCGCCTCCATCCCGGCGAGGCGCACTGCGTCCGCGGCACGTTCGGCGTCGGGCTTGTCCGCCAGCGTCAGGGTGACCGTGCGCTTGCCGACCTGCGCCTTGAGCGAGGCCGAGGTGCCCGCGGCGATCACCTTTCCGTGTGCCAGCACGACGATCTTGTCGGCGAGCCGGTCGGCCTCGTCGAGCATCTGCGTGGTGAGCAGCACGGTCGAGCCGTCGCGCACGAGCTGTTCCACGATCTCCCACATGGCGATCCGGGCGGCCGGGTCGAGGCCCGTCGTCGGCTCGTCGAGGAAGATCACGTCGGGGTGGCCGACCAGGCTGGCGGCCAGGTCGAGGCGCCGCCGCATGCCACCGGAGTACGTCTTCGCCTGGCGCCCGGCCGCGTCGCGCAGGCCGAACGCGGTCAGCAGCTCGTCCGCCCGCTCCTTGGCCGCCTTGGTGGAGGCGCCGAGCAGGCGGGCGATCAGGATCAGGTTGCGGAAGCCGGAAAGCTGCTCGTCGACCGAGGCGAACTGGCCGGTGAGCCCGATGCGGCTGCGCAGGGCGACGGCGTCGCGCTGGACGTCCAGCCCGGCGACACTGGCGCGGCCCGAAGTCGGCGTCACCAGGGTGGTCAGCACGTTGACCAAAGTGGTCTTGCCGGCGCCGTTGTGGCCCAGCAGCCCGCACACGGTGCCGCGCGGCACCTGCAAGCTGACGTCGTCCAGCGCGCGGACCTTGCCGAAGGTCTTGGTGATTCCCTCGGCCTCGACGAACAGGGTCACGGCCGCTTCCTTCCGCTGCGCCGAATCGGACATGGCAACAGTTAGCACAGGAGGAATCCCCTTTTCCCTGCTCACCGCGGGACCCGAGGGGTTCGCCTAGACATGGTTGACTGCCCGCCGCGCGCGACTAGCTTTCGAGGCATGACTCCCCCGCCGGGAAGCCACCTCGCCTTCCTCACCTATCCCGCCCACGGGCACCTCAACCCGACGCTGCCCGTGGCGGCCGAACTCGTGCGCCGCGGCCACCGGGTGAGCTACGTCGTGGCGGAGCAGTACGCCGATGCCGTGCGCGCCACCGGTGCCACCGTGCTGCCGTACGAGTCCCACGTGCCGAAGTCGTGGGACACCGTGGCGATCCCGGAGAAGATCACCGGCGACGTCGTCGCGGAGGCGGGCCTCGCGCAAGCGCTGGAAGGCTTCGCGCCGTTGCGGACCGCGCTCGGCGCCTTCGAGGACGACCGGCCGGACGTCTTCGTGTACGACGCTTTCGGTTACGCCACCGGACGTCTGCTGGCGCGCAAGTGGGAAATCCCGGCCATCCTGTCGTGTTCGACGTTCGTGGCGAACGAACGGTTTTCGCCGTACGCCTCGATGGCGGGCAAGGTCCCCGCGCCCGACCCGGACCACCCCGCGCTCGCCAAGGCCGCCTCGGTGGTCGGGGACGTGCTCGCCGAGCACCTGCCCGGCACGTCCGCGGCGGAGCTCGCGGAAGCGCGTGAGGACACCAAACTCGTGTTCCTGCCGAGAGAGTTCCAGCCCGGTGGCGACACCTTCGACGACGGGTTCGCCTTCGTCGGGCCTTGCCTGGGCGACCGCGCGGGCGGCTGGACCCCGCCGGACGACCGGCCGGTGCTGCTGATCGCCATGGGCAGCTTCGGCTATCACCACCAGCGCGAGTTCTTCGCTTCGTGCCTGGAGGCGTTCGCCGGGTCGCCGTGGCACGTCGTCATGACGATCGGGCGCCTGGTCTCGCCGGCCGAACTGGGCCCGGTGCCGCCGAACTTCGAGCTGCACCCGTGGGTGCCGCAGCCGGCCGTGCTGAGCCGGGCGAGCGGGTTCGTCTCGCACGCCGGGATGGGCAGCACCATGGAGTCGCTCGCGCTGGGCGTCCCGCCGGTGGTCGTGCCCCGCACGCTGGAGCAGGAGATCGTCGCCGACCGGCTGGCCGAGCTCGGCCTCGGCGTCCGGGTCGACCCGGACGACGTCGACGCGGCGTCGCTGCTCAAGGCCGTCTCCGGCCTCGCCGAGGACGCCGGCGCGCACGAACGCGTGGCCCGGATGCGCGAGCACATCACCGACGCCGGTGGCGCCGCGGCGGCCGCGGACCGCGTCGAGGCCCGACTGACCGCCTGATCTGGGAGTGAATTCGACGTGGACACCACCGAGCTGACCGCTGCCCCGGAAATCGCCCCGGACGGCGGCGCTTCCCTGCTCACCTGGCTGGAGAAGATGCGGGCGGACACGCCCGTGTGGCGCGACGATGCCGGGGCCTGGCACGTGTTCCGGTCCGCCGACGTCCGCCGGGTCAGCACCGACGCGCAGCTGTTCTCCTCGGACACGACGCGCCTGACCTCGCCCGGCGACCAGGCGCCTCCGGGCACCCTGCTGGTCATCGACCCGCCCGAGCACCGCAAGCTGCGCCGGCTGGTCAGCCAGGCGTTCACCCCCAAGGTGGTCGCCGACCTCGAGCCGCGGATCACCGAGCTGACCCGGGAGCTGCTGGCCGAGGTCAAGCCCGACGCGACGGAGTTCGACCTGGTCGACGTGCTGGCCTAC
The DNA here is from genome assembly GCF_030182635.1 of Amycolatopsis ponsaeliensis. Classification (NCBI taxonomy): domain Bacteria; kingdom Bacillati; phylum Actinomycetota; class Actinomycetes; order Pseudonocardiales; family Pseudonocardiaceae; genus Amycolatopsis; species Amycolatopsis ponsaeliensis. The sequence continues at coordinate 44,412 of NZ_JAPZLD010000049.1, read as the reverse complement.
CCGCTGCCGGTGATCGTCATCGCCGAGCTGCTGGGCGTGCCCGCCACGGACCGCGCGCTGTTCCGGGGCTGGGCCGAAGCGCTGATGGCCCTGCAGGTCGACGACCCCAGCACCGGCGAGAAGCTGGCCATCGCGATCGAGGAGATGGAGGCGTACCTCAACGCCCAGATCGCGGACCGGCGCGCGCAGCCGCGTGACGACCTGCTTACCCGGCTCGTGGAGTCCTCGATCGACGGCGAGCGGCTGACCGACGAGGAGGTCGGCAACTTCACCGCGCTGCTGCTGCTCGCCGGGCACGTCACCACCACCATGCTGCTCGGCAACGTGCTGCTCTGCCTGGAGGACGCCCCCGGCGTCTACGAGCGGGTGCGGGCCGAGCCGTCGCTGGTCGAGCCGCTGCTCGAAGAGGTGCTGCGGCTGCGGCCGCCGTTCCCCCGGGTGGTCCGGGTGACCACGGCCGACGTCGAGGTGGCCGGCACGGTGATCCCCGCCGACTCGATCGTCTGGGCGTGGGTGGTGTCCGCGAACTACGACGAGCGCGAGTTCGCCGGCCCCGCGCGGTTCGACCTGACCCGCAAGCCCAACGCACACGCCGCGTTCGGGCACGGCATCCACTTCTGCCTGGGTGCGCCGCTGGCGCGGCTCGAGGGGCGGATCGCGCTGGAGCTGCTGTTCGAGCGCTTCGAGCACCTGCGGATCGCCCCGGGCGCGGACGTGCCGTTCCACGCCGGCGGCGTGTTCGGCGTCCAGCAGCTGCCGGTCACGACGACCGCGGGCTGACCCGCCGGGGAACCGCTCGCGAGCGGAAAGTGAACGCCCGGATACCGCACTACCGAAGGTGCGGTCCGGGGTGCCGTACCTCCGGTGGTGCGGACCCCAGTGTTAGCCCCCAACCCCCCGACCGGCATTGACGGGCCATACCCCGTTGGCTAGCGTACGAGACGTCGTTTGGTTTGTTTCCAACGAAACGGACCGAAGCGCAGCTGGCCGGGTGGACTCGAGGATCCTTCTGGGGAAGGGCTCGAGGTTTCCGCTGGGGTGGTGTGAATAACCCACCCGGACAGCTGCCGCCGACCCTCTTGAGGGGAGCTCGGGGGTCGTCGACGCCTTTTGTCCGTGGACAATGCCTCGAAACGTAGAACGAATCTGGGGGTTCGAACTCGATGAACACGCGTGTCGATTCCTTGGCCGAGCGGCCGGCGGCGGTACCGCACGGCCTGCCGGCCGTCGCCGAAAGACAGAACCAGAACGTCCCCGCCTTCGACTTGTCCGATGTCTGCATCGCGAATCTGGGACCCGATCTCCGGGTGATCGAGGCCAATGGCGACTTTCTCCGTCAGCTGGGCCGGACCGCGTCCGAGGTTTTCGGACAGAGCTTTGTGGACTTCGTGCACCCGAGTGCCAAACAGTTCACCCTCCAGCAGCTGGCGCGCCTGAACGAAGGCCGCCGGGACCGCTTCAGCGCCCGCCTGGTGGGCGTGCGGCCGGCCCAGCCGGTGCTCTCGGGCGGGCTGACCGGCATCGCGGTGCGCAGCCAGTCCGGCCAGGTCACCACGATCGTCGTGCTGATCAAGCCGGACCGCGCCGCGGAGACCCCGCGGCCGGCGATCGAGAAGACCAAGCTCCTCAGCGAGCTCGACGCGAAGGTCCTCGAGGGCGTCGCGGCCGGGATTTCGACCGTGCAGCTCGCTTCGAAGCTGTACCTGAGCAGGCAGGGCATCGAGTACCACGTCGGCGCGATGCTGCGGCAGTTCAAGTCGCCGAACCGCTCGGCGCTGGTCTCGAAGGCGTACTCGCAGGGCATCCTGTGCATCGGCCAGTGGCCGCCGAAGGTGACCCCGCAGTACATCCGCTGATCGCTTCCCCCAGGGCCGCCCGAGTTGGGATCGATGTCCGGTTTACACCGGTATCGACCCGGTCCGGGCGGCCCTTTCCCATGCGGCGGGAACCCTCCGGGAAATCCCCTCGAATGCGCGTCGCGAAGGGTGCGCCCGGCAGTACCCTGCGCTATCCTGCGAAGGCAGCGACCGATTTCACGACGGCGGCCGGAACTGGGAAAGGTGAGGCGCAGTGGGTATTTTCGGGAAAAAGGAAGACGATTCCAAGAAGAAGCCGTCCGACTCCAAGGCGGACAACGCCAAGGCCGATGACGAAAAGAACCGCAAGCGCCGCAGCCGCCTTCTGGGCGGCGCGTACGGCGGCGGCAGCGGCGGCTGAGCCGGCACACCGCTGACCGGTGATCGGGTGGGACGAGGGAGACCTCGGACCACCCGATTCGCGTTTTCCGGGGGGTTTGGGCGCCGATGTGCCGCGAGTTCACGGGATGTTGGTCAGTTTCCACCAGTGATCCGTGACGGCTACTGTGTGGCAACGGCGGTCGCACGGGGCGTGACCGGTGTGGGCGGTTCAGGGGGTGGTCCGGCGTGGTCCGTAGGGGTTCGGTCCGGGGTAGCCCGCGCGGGTCAGTGGCGGCCGAGCGGGCAAAGGTCGCGAACGACCCGTTCACCTCGTCCGACGTCAGGGTCCGGCACCGTCGGGTTCCCGGCGGGTATTCCGGCGGGCGCAGGTCGGCGGCCTCGCCGGCGGTTGTCTTGAATGAGTCATTCAGGTCGTGGGAGGTCCTGAATGACTCATTCAAGACGTTCGGCCGGGGTCGCCTGCACCGGACCACGTCCGCTGAAGGCGACCTCTGGCCTCCGCCCCTACCTCAGCTCGCCCGGGGCACGACCGCCTCGGCCCACTCCGGCACGTCCAGGATCTCCACCACCGCACCGGCCACGCTGACCCCCGGCGCGATCCCGACCATCAGCACGTGGTCGCCCGGTGCCAGCTGGCCCGTCCCGAGCATGTTCGCCAGCGACGCCACCTGATCACTCGCCCCCAGGTGCCCGAGGCCGCGCCCGAAGTCCCAGTTCGACTTCTCCAGCGGGATGCCCAGCATCGCCAGCAGCCCGTCCTCGACGTACTTGCGCGAGCCGTGGTTGTACGCGATGCGGGTGACCCCGTCGATGCCGATGCCCGCCTCCGCCAGCACGCGGTCGATCAGCTCGGAGCGCGTCTTCAGCAGGTTCAGGCCACTGTGGAGCATCGTGTCGCGGTTCTCGAAGCCGAAGAAGTCGATGCGCTCGGCGAAGTCCATGAAGCGGCCGATCGTCGCGCCCGGCGGGAACATCGGCTCGTCACCGCGGTGCATGCCCTCCAGCTCCGGCACCGTGATCGAGCTCGCCGACTTCAGCCTCGCGAAGCCGGATGTCGTGTTCAGCACCACCGCCGTCGCGCCGTCGCCGATGACGAAGTCGGGACGCAGGCAGCGCCAGCGGTTCACCAGCGGGGACGTCGAGTTGTCCGACGCCACCGTCATCGCCGTGCCGCCGCCGCGGGCGATCAGGTACGTCGAGGCCAGCTCCAGCGCGCCGAACATGCCGTTGCAGCCCTGGCGCAGCTGCGCCGCCAGCAGGTCGCCGCCCACCAAGTGCCGTTGCAGCCAGAACTGCGGGAACCAGCCGTCCGGGCCCGAGTGGTAGTTGTCCGCGTACAGCAGGACGTCCAGCGCCTCCGGGTCGACGCCCGCGCGGGCCACGGCTTCCTGCCCGGCCCACAGCGCCATGTCCGGGGCCGGGGTCTCACCGGCGCAGGCCGCGCCGGTCAGGCCGGACGTCTCGGCGTCCTCGGCGGTCATCCACCCCTGCTCGATCGCCGCCTCGACGCCGGTGGTCGCCGGCACATACGTACCGATCCCGCTGAGGTAGACCTCCGCCAGCTTCACTTCGCCTCCACTTTCGTTCGGAGCCACGATTCGACGGCGTCGGCCGCACGGGTCTCCCCGCCGGCCAGCGCGACCTGCTCGCTCATCCACCGGACGCGCTGGGCGACCACGGGATCGGACGCGGTCGTGGCGACCGCTTCGAGCAGTTCGTCCTCGGTGACGTCGGTGCGCGACACCACCTGGCCCAGCCCGAGGTCGGCGATGCGGGCCGCGGTCACCACCTGGTCGCTCTGGGACGGCGTCACCACCATCGGGACGCCGTAGTGCAGCGCCTCCATGGCGCTGCCCAGCCCGCCGTGGGTGACGAAGACCTTGGTGTGCGGCAGCAGTGCCGCGTGCGCGACGAACGGGTGCGCCTCGATGTTGTCCGGCAACGGACCCAGCTCGGCCGGGTCGACCCACCGCCCGAGCGTCAGCACGACGTGGTAGGGCTGCCCGGTGAAGGCGGGCACGCACTTGCGGAAGAAACCCACCTGCTCCCGGCTGCGCGAGGTGCCCAGCGAAATCAGCACGAGCGGCAGCCCGTCGGCGGGCGGGGTCCACTCCCCCGGCGGCGCGGTCCGGTCGAAGCACGGCCCGATGAACGCGAAGCGGTCACCGAAGGTCTCGCCGTGGATCTGGAACGCCTTCGGCAGGTAGACGAGGTGGTACCCGGGATCGCCTACGCCGGTGTCTACATCGGACAGACCATGGCGCGCCAGCAGCTGCCCGGCGTGCTCCACGAACGCGGCCAGCGCGGGGTCGGTGAGGTCCGGCGGCGCGGCGGCGTCCGTCTCGGCCTGGGCCTCGTTCAGGCGGAAGTGCTCGTTGGAGGCGAACTCCGGGACCGACTGCACCGTCGGCACCGAGAACTTCCGCGCGATCAGCCGCGCCGTCTCGGACGCCGCGAGGTCGTGCACGACCAGGTCCGGCGGGTCGTCGGCGAACCGACGCATGGCGGCGTCCAGCGGTGCGAGGCCCTCGCCCATGAACGCCAGCATGGCCCGCAGCGCGTAGCCGTCGGAGGCGGTGTCGCCCAGCCCGGTCGCCCACGGGAACGTCGAGGTGTAGGGCAGTACTTCGGCGCCGGTCGCCGCCACCTTCGCGGCGAACTCGTCGACCACGGCGAAGGTCACCCGGTGACCGCGGCGCACCAGCTCGGCGACGATCGGGAGGACCGGCGCGACGTGCGCGTACGCGGGGAAACTGAAGACGGCGATGTGCCTGCTCACCGCTGCATCGTCGGCCACCGTGCCCGCGGAGCGCACCGGCTACCACGCAAGTTCTGGCGATTTCCCCCCAAAACCGCTTTGAACGTTTCTACGCCGGGACGACTAGGGGCTTCCACAGAGTTTCGCGGCAAGATCCGTCACTCGCGCGCGGCGTCCTTATCCTGCAGACGAACCGCACGAGGGGGATCTCGACACCTGTTGTAAAGCAACGAAATGCACGTCATCGCGGGAAAGGGCAGACCGCGACCCCTGGGGAAGGACCTTTCATGAAGACGAGCGTTGACGACCTGGCACTGTTCGGCGGCCCGATGGCCTTCGAGAAGACCCTGGTGGTGGGGAAGCCCAGCACCGGGGACCGGGCGAAGTTCTACGAGCGGCTCGAAGTCGCCCTCGACAGCGGGCGCCTCACCAGCGGCGGCCCGCTGGTCAAGGAGTTCGAGGCGCGGATCGCCGAGCACACCGGGGCCAAGCACTGCGTCGCCACCTGCAACGGGACGATCGCCCTCGAAGTGATGGCCCGGGCGGCCGGCCTCACCGGCGAGGTCATCATGCCGTCCATGACCTACGTCGCGACCGCGCACGCGATGCGCTACCTCGGCCTGACGCCGGTCTTCTGCGACCTCGACCCGGCCACCGGGTGCATCGACCCCGAGCAGGTCGAGCGCCTGATCACCGACCGCACGACCGGGCTGGTCGGCGTGCACCTGTGGGGCCAGCCGGCCGCCATCCAGGAGCTCGAGAAGATCGCCGAGCTGCACAACCTGACCCTGTTCTTCGACGCCGCGCACGGCATCGGCTGCAGCTTCGGCTCCCAGCCCCTCGGCGGGTTCGGCAAGGCCGAGATGTTCAGCTTCCACGCGGCGAAAGTCGTCACCACCTTCGAGGGCGGCGCGATCGTCACCAACGACGACGACTTCGCCCAGCTCGCCCGCTACACCCACAACTTCGGGTGGGGCGAGGAGCACGTCACCGAGTTCGCCGGCACCAACGCCAAGATGAGCGAGGCGTCGGCGGCCATGGGGCTGACTTCGCTCGACGCGCTGCCCGCCACCATCGCCGCCAACCGCGCCCACTACGAGCAGTACGCGGCCGAGCTGGCGGGGCTGCCCGGCCTGGAGATGCACCGCTACGACGAGGAGAACCGCAACAGCTACCAGTACAACGTCGTCAAGGTCGACGAAGCGGAGTGCGGGCTGTCCCGCGACACGATCCTCGACCTGCTGCGCGCGGACAACGTGCTGGCGCAGCGCTACTTCTCGCCGTGCGTGCACGAGTGCGAGCCCTACCGCACCGAGCGGCCGGTCTCGCTGCCCGCCACCGACGCGTTCTCCCGGCGCGTGCTGACGCTGCCGACGGGCCCGTCGGTCACCAGCGAGCAGGTCCGCGAAGTCTCGGCCCTGGTGGCCTTCGCGATCGAGCACGCCTCCGAGATCCGCCGCCGCCTAGCCTCCCGCGGCTGACGACGTCTTGAATGAGTCATTCAGGTCACCGGGTGACCTGAATGACTCATTCAAGACCGCTCGGCGACCAGCTTCTCGAGGTCGGCCACCAGCTCGTGCGGGGTCGGCTGGGCCAGCGCGAGGTCGCGCAGGCGACGCGCGTTGGCCGCGAACTCCGGTTCCCCGACCAGCCGGGCCACCGCGGAGCGCAGGTCCTCGGCCGTGAAGCCGTTGTGGGTGAACAACAGTCCCGCGCCTTCGTCGACCAGACGCTGGGGACGCACGAGGTGGTCGGCGATCGGCGTGGTCACCGTCAGCTGCGGGACGCCGGCCACCAGCGCCGCGCCGTAGCTGCCGAAGCCGCCGTGGTGCACGATCGCCGCACAGCTCGGCAGCACGGTGTGCAGTGCCACCGACTCGACGACCCGGACGTTCGCCGGGACCTCGTCCAACGCCTTGCGCTGCTCCGGAACCAAGGCCGCGACCACCTCGATGTCCAAAGTGGACAAGGCGGTCAGGATCTCCGGGATCGAGACGTAGTCTCCACCGAAAGCGTCCGTGTTGGACGAACCCAGCGTCAGGCACACCCGGGGCCTCGACGGCGGTTCGCGCAGCCAGTCCCACACCACCGCCCGGCCGTTGTAGGGCACGTGCCGCACCGGCAGCCGCCGGACGCCGGAGCGCGCGCCGAGCGACTCCGGCAGCGGGTCGATGGTGGCCTGGCCGGTGACGAGCTCTTCGTCGAAGTTCACCCCGTACGGCCGGCCGGTCAGGTCGAGCCAGTCGAAGAGCGGGTCTTCCTGCTCCTCCGGCGGCTGTTCGGCCATCAGCTTGAGGAAGGTCACGCGCATCGCGCACCAGACGTCGGCCCAGCACAGCTGCCGGACGTGCGCCGCACCGCAGGCCTTGGCCGCGATCGCCCCCGCGTAGGTCAGCGCGTCCCAGACGACCAGGTCGGGCTGCCACTCCCGCGCGTGCGCGACCAGGTCCCCGACCATCTCGTCGTTGTAGATGGCGAACCCGGCCCACACGGTGAACGTGTAGCGCTGGTGCAGCGCCTCCCAGGTGTGCGACGCCGGATCGGTGTCGTTCCAGTTCGCGATGTCGGCTTCCTGGGCGTCGCGGTTCTGCTTCATGCCCTCGTGCATCGTGTTGTCCACGCCGACCGGCACCGCGGTCAGCCCGGTACCGGTGACGACGTCGGTGAACCCCGGCGACGCGGCCACCCGCACCTCGTGCCCGGCCGCGACGAGCGCCCAAGCGGCCGGGACCATGCAGTACAGGTGGGACTTCTCGTCCAGCGTCACGAACAACACGCGCACGGGAGGGGCCTTTCAGTGGTGGCCGGAGAAGGTGCCCGCGAGCCGCGTGGAGATCAGCCGCAGCACCTCGCGCTGGTGGTCGGCGAGGAAGAAGTGCCCGCCGGCGAACACGTTCAGCTCGAACTCGCCGTCGGTGTGCTCCTGCCAGGCGCGCGCCTCGGCCAGGGTGGTTTTCGGGTCGGCGTCGCCGGTCAGCACGGTGATCGGCGTGCTCAGCTTCGGTCCCGGCTGCTGGACGTAGGTCTCCGCGGCCTTGTAGTCGTTACGGATGGCAGGCAGCGCCATCCGCAGGATCTCGTCGTCGCCCAGCACGGCCGCGTTGGTGCCGCCGAGCTTGCGCAGTTCGGCGAGCACGCCGTCGTCGTCGAGCTGGTGCACGGACTCGTCACGGCGGCAGGAGGGCGCTCGCCGGCCGGACGCGAACAGGTGCAACGGAGTCACGCCGGCCGCCTCCAGCCGCGTGGCGACCTCGAAGCCGAGCGTCGCGCCCATGCTGTGGCCGAACAGCGCGAACGGCTTGCGCGTCCGCTCCGCCAGCACCTCGGCGACCCGGTCCGCGAGCTCGGGAATGGTGTCGATGCCCGGCTCCAGCCGGCGGTCCTGGCGGCCCGGGTACTGCACGGACAGGACCTCGACCGAGCGGCCGAGCCCGGCGGACATCGGGAAGTAGAAGCTGGCCGAGCCGCCCGCGTGCGGCAGGCAGAACAGCTGGACGGCACCCTCGTCCGCGTCGTGGTAGCGGCGGAGCCACAGCTCCGGGTTCTCAGTCATGCGTGAACTCCGTCCTCAGGGTGGTCTCGAGCCAGCCGCGCACGGTCTCGGCGGTGGTGACGGCGTGGTCCTCGACCATGGTGAAGTGATTGCCGGGCACGTCGACGACGGTGTCGGCGGTGTCCCAGTGCGTCTGCCATTCCCCGGGGGCCAGCCGCTCGTCGGCGACCGGGGGTTCGGACGAGCGGACCAGCAGGAGCGGCACCGACAGCTTCGCCGGCGCCCAGCCGGCCATGAGCCGGAAGTACCAGCTCATCGCCGAGAGCCGGGCGACGTCCATCGGCGCGAAGACCTCCTCGCGGTCGAACATGCCGCCGAACAGCTCGTCGCGGAACCGGTCGAGCGGCGAGTCCTCGCGCGGCAGGTAGCTGTCGAGCAGCACGACGGCCAGGGGCGGCGTGCCCCGCTCTTCGAGGAGCTCGGCGGCGGCGTGCGCGAGCATCCCGCCCGACGACGACCCGAGCAGCACGAACGGCGCGCCGGCGGCGGCCCGCAGCACCGAGTCCGCCTGGACCTCGGCGACCGCGCGCACGCTGTTCGGCAGCGCCTCGCCCTTGACGAACCCCGGCGCCGGCAGCGCGTGCACGTCGAGGTCACCGCGGAACGGCGAGGCGAACCGGGCGTACTGGTGCACCCCGGCCAGGGCCACGTACGAGCTGAAGCAGATGAGCTTCGGCGTGCGCTCCCCCGCCGCGAGCTGGACCGAACCCGGCTGCCGGGCCAGGTCGGCGGCCGCGTCGAAGGTGGGCCGCAGCAGCGCCGCGTTCTGCAGCAGCTCGAAGCCCTCCTTCATCTTGCCGAGTTCGCAGGCCGTGCGGAACAACGCGCTGAGCGTCTCCCCGGAGTCCACAGTGGACACGGTCGGCGCGGCCGAGGTGACGTTCAGCTCGGTGCGCAGGTGCGCGGCGAGGTCCGCCGGCGCCGGGAAGTCGAAGACCAGCGTCGGCGGCAGCCGCAGGCCGGTGGCCGCGCCGAGGGCGTTGCGCAGCTCGACCGCGGTCAGCGAGTCGAAGCCGGCGACGAGGAACCCGACGTCCGGGCGCACGGCCTCCGGGCCGGCGTGGCCCAGCACCGTGGCCGCGGTGGCCCGGACCAGATCCAGCAGGATCGCCTGCTGGTCCGGCTCCGGCTTCCCGGCGAGGGCGGCGCGCAGGGCGGCCTCGCCGGACACCGCGGCGGCGGCCGACGCGGCCCGCCGGGCCGGCCGCACGAGTCCCTTGAGGACGGACGCGACCGAGCCGCCCAGCCCGGCGAGGTCGAGCTTCGCCGGGACGAGCGCGGGTTCGGCGAGCGAAGTGGCGGTGTCGAACAACGCCAGCCCCTGCTCGACGGGCAGCGCGTGGACGCCGCCGCGTGACATGCGCTTGCGGTCCGCCGAGTCCAGCGCGGAGCTCATCCCGGTCTCCCACAGGCCCCAGGCCAGCGCCTGGGCGGGCAGGCCGCGGCCGGCGCGATGGGCGGCGAGCGCGTCGAGGAAGGCGTTCGCCGCGGCGTAGTTGCCCTGCCCGGGCCCGCCGAACGTGGCCGAGACCGAGGAGAAGAGCACGAACGCCGAGAGGTTCCGGTCCGCGGTCAGCTCGTGCAGGTGCCAGGCGGCGTCGACCTTGGGCCGCAGGACGGCGTCCATCCGCTCGGGCGTGAGCGAGGACAGGACGCCGTCGTCGAGCACGCCGGCCGCGTGCACGACCGCGGCGAGGTCGGGGACGTCCGCCAGCAGTTCGGCGAGCGCCGCGCGGTCCGCGGTGTCGCAGGCGGCGAGCCGGACGTCCGCGCCCAGCGCGGTCAGCTCGTCCCGCAGGTCGGTGGCGCCGGCCGCGGTCCGGCTGGTCAGCACGAGCCGCCGGACGTCGTGCGCGGTGACCAGGTGCCGGGCCAGCACGCGGCCGAGGCTGCCGGTGGCGCCGGTGAGCAGCACCGTGCCGTCCGGGCCGAACGGGCGCTTCCCGGTGGCGGCTTCGGTGGTGGCCCGGGTCAGCCGGGCGGCGAGCAGGACGCCGTCGCGGACGGCGAGCTGGGGCTCGTCGGAGAGGACGGCGGCGGACAGTACGGCGGAGGACTCGTCGAGGTCGATCAGCCGGATCCGGCCGGGGTGCTCCGACTGCGCCGAGCGGACCAGGCCCCAGAGCGGCGCGCACGCCAGGTCCGGGACGTCGTCGCCGGCCGCGGCGGCCACCGCGCCCCGGGTCACCACGACCAGGCGGGACGCGGCGAACCGGTCGTCGGCCAGCCAGTCCTGCAGCAGCGAGAGCACGTCGTGCGCGGCCGCCCGGGCGACGTCCGGCAGCTCGCCGGCGGCCGGGGTGCGGACGGCCAGCACCGCTTCCGGCACGGCCATGCCGAGGTCCACCGCGGCCCCGAGCGCGTCGAGGTCCACATAGGACTCACAGGTGACGCCGCTCGCGTCGAGCACCGGCCCGACCTTGAGATCGTCGTCGCCCACGACGGCCCACCGCCGCGCTACGGCGTCGACCGGGGCCGCCGCGACCGGCCGCCAGTCCAGCCGGAACAACGACTCCGGCGCCTTTCGGACCGGCCGCACCGCCCCGGCGGCCAAGGGACGCAGGACCAGCGCGTCGACCGACGCCACCGGCCGGCCGGCCGGGTCGGCGAGACTCAGCTTGACGGTGTCGTGGCCGTTCGGCGTCACCGTGACGCGGACCGAGGTGGCACCGCTCGCGTGCAGCGTCACCCCGCTCCAGGAGAACGGGAGGTAGTTGCGGCCCGCCCACTCGGCGACCGTGCCGAGCACGTGCAGCGACGCGTCCAGCAGCGCCGGGTGCAGGCCGGACCGGGCCGCGTCCGCGTGCTCTTCGGGCCGCAGGGCCACTTCGGCGTGGACTTCGTCCCCGAGCCGCCAGGCCGCGTGCAGGCCCTGGAAGGCCGGGCCGTAGCCGAACCCGCCGTCCGGGCCGCCGGTGTAGAGGCCGTCGAGGTCCAAGGGCTCGGCCCCGGCCGGCGGCCACTCCGTCACGTCTTCGGGGACGGGACCGGGTTCGGCGGCGAGCCGGCCACTGGCGTGCCGGGTCCACGGCTCGTCGTCCAGTCGCGAGTGGACGGTCACCGGGCGCGTGCCCGACTCGTCCGGCGCGCCGAGGACGACCTGCAGCTGGACGCCGTCACGCGCGGGCAGCGGCAACGGCGTTTCGATGATCAGCTCGTCGATGCCGCCCGCACCGACCTGCTCACCCGCGCGCAGGACCAGCTCGACGAACCCGGTACCGGGGAAGAGCGTGCTGCCCGCGACGACGTGGTCGGCGAGCCAGGGGTGGGTGCGCGGCGAGACCCGCCCGGTGCACACTACGGCGCCGTCCTCGGCGTTCGTGACCGACGCACCGAGCAGCGGGTGGTCCGGGCGGTCGAGGCCTGCCATCGTGACGTCGCCGGCCGGGGTGAGGGAGAACTCGGGCCAGAACCGCTCGTGCTGGAAGGCGTAGGTGGGCAGCGCCGACGGGTCGCCCGTTCCCCCGAGGACGGTTCCCCAGTCCACTGTGGAGCCGGTGACGTGCAGTTTCGCCATTCCGGTCAGCAGTTCCCGCGGTTCGTCGCGGTCCTTGCGCAGCAGGGCGGTGACCATCGCGTCGTCGCCGAGGCTGGTCGCGGCCATCGCGGTGAGGACGCCGTCCGGGCCCAGTTCCACGAACCGGGTCACGCCCTGCCCGGCGAGGGTGGCGACGGCGTCAGCGAACCGGACCGTCCCCCGGGCCTGGCGCAGCCAGTACTCGGGCGAGGTGAGTTCATCGGTCGCGGGTTCGCCGGTCACCGTCGAGACGATCGGGATGGCCGGCGACGCGAACGTGACGCCCGCCAGGACCCGGCCGAACTCCCCGAGCATGGCGTCCATGTCCGGCGAGTGGAAGGCGTGCGAGACGCGCAGCCGGCGGGTCTTGCGCCCGGCCCAGTGCCGTTCGACCTCCAGGACGCCGGCTTCGGCACCCGAGACCACCACGGACGCGGGGCCGTTGACCGCGGCCAGCTCGACCCCCGCGGGCAGCGTCGGGACGACCTCGGCTTCGGTCGCCTCGACGGCGAGCATCGCGCCACCGGCGGGCAACGCCTGCATCAGGCGGCCACGCGCGGCGACGACGGCGCAGGCGTCGGGCAGCGACCACACGCCCGCGACGTGCGCCGCGGCCAGCTCGCCGATCGAGTGCCCGGCGAGCCGGTCGGGGCGGACGCCCCAGGACTCGAGGAGCCGGAACAGCGCCACTTCGAGCGCGAACAGCGCGGGCTGGGTGTAGCCGGTCCGGTCGAGCAGGTCGGTGTCGATGATCTCCAGGAGCGGCCGATCGAGGTGACCGTCGAACTCCGCGCAGACCTCGGCGAAGGCTGCCGCGAACACCGGGAACTCGCGACGCAGCCCGGCGCCCATGCCGAGCCGCTGCGCGCCCTGGCCGGTGAACAGGAACGCGGTGCCGCCCTCGGCACGCACGCCCGTGCTGACGCCGGGTGCGGGCCGGTCGGCGGCGACGGCGGCCAGCCCGCGGACCAGTTCGCCGTGGGCGGCGCCGACCACGACCGCGCGGTGGGCGAAGACGGTGCGGGCCGCCAGTGCGGTGCCGATCTCGGCGGTGTGGGCCGCGACGTGACCGAGCAGCCGCTCGGCCTGCCCCCGCAGGGCTTCCGGGGTGTGCCCCGACACTGCCCACACCGTCAGCTCGCGAGCGCCACTTTCACGTGAAAGTGGCGCTTCGGGTGAGGACTCGATGATGACGTGCGCGTTGGTGCCGCTCACCCCGAATGACGAGACGCCCGCGCGGCGGGGGCGATCGTCCGGCCATGGCACGGGCTCCGACAGCAGCCGCACCGAACCATCGCCCCAGTCCACATGCGACGAGGGAACGTCGGCGTGCAACGTCTGCGGCAGCAGGCCGTGGCGCAGGGCCAGCACCATCTTCATGACCCCGGCGACGCCGGCCGCCGCCTGCGTGTGGCCCACGTTGGACTTGATCGACCCGAGCCACAAGGGACGGTCGCGGTCCTGGCCGTAGGTCGCGATGAGCGCCTGCGCTTCGATCGGGTCGCCCAGTGACGTCCCGGTCCCGTGCGCCTCGACGGCGTCCACATCGGACGGTGTCAGGCCCGCGTTCGCCAGTGCCGCGCGGATCACGCGCTGCTGCGAAGGACCATTCGGCGCGGTCAGGCCGTTCGACGCGCCGTCCTGATTGACGGCGCTGCCGCGGACGATCGCGAGCACCGGGTGCCCGTTGCGGCGCGCGTCGGAAAGCCGTTCCAGGACCAGCATTCCGGAGCCTTCGCCCCAGCCGGTGCCGTCCGCGTCGTCGGAGAAGGCGCGGCAGCGGCCGTCCGGGGACAGCCCTCGCTGCCGGCTGAACTCGACGAACGAGCCCGGCGTCGACAGCACGGTGACGCCACCGGCGAGCACGAGCGAGCACTCCCCCGCGTGCAGGGCCTGGATCGCCCAGTGCAGCGCGACCAGCGACGACGAGCACGCCGTGTCCACGGTGACGGCCGGGCCTTCGAGGCCGAGCGCGTAGGAGATCCGGCCCGAGAGCACGGAAGCGGCGTTGCCGGTGCCGAGATAGCCTTCGGCGCTCTTCGGCGACAGCGCGAGCAAGGCGGGGTAGTCCTGGCCGTTGGTGCCGGCGAACACCCCGACGGGCTGACCGCGCAGCGAGTCCGGGTCGATGCCGGCGCGTTCCAGGGCTTCCCAGGACGTCTCGAGCAGCAGCCGCTGCTGCGGGTCCATGGCGAGGGCTTCCCGGGGCGAGATCCCGAAGAAGGCGGGGTCGAACAACGCGGCGTCGTCGAGGAAACCGCCTTCTCGGGCGTACGACGTGCCTTCGCTGTCGGGGTCCGGGTCGTAGAGTGCGTCGAGGTCCCAGCCGCGGTCGGCCGGGAAGCCGCCGATGGCGTCGCGGCCTTCGGCGAGCAGCGTCCACAGCTCGTCGGGCGTGTGGACGCCGCCGGGGAACCGGCAGGCCATCGACACGATCGCGATCGGCTCGTCGTCGGTGCGGGCGGCGACGGGTGCCGGTGCCGCCGTTCCCGCGTCGCCGGCCAGGTGCGCGGCCAGGGCGTTCGGGGTGGCGTAGTCGTAGATCAGCGTGGCGGGCAGCCGCTGCCCGGTGGCCGCGGCCAGCCGGTTGCGGAGCTCGACGGCGGTCAGCGAGTCGAAGCCGAGGTCCTTGAACGCCCGGTCCGGCGCGACGGCCGCCGCGTTCGCGTACCCGAGCACGAGCGCCACCGCCGTGCGGACGACGTCGAGCACGTCGGCCGGCCGGTCGGCGGCGGGTTCGGCGGTCTGCCGGGCGCGTGGCGGGACCAGCCCGGCGAACACCGGCGGCAGGACCGGGGCGGCGCCGAGCACGTCGAAGTCGAACCGGATCGGCAGCACCGCGGGCTCCCCGGCGCGGCAGGCCGCGTCGAACAGCCGCAGACCTTCCACTGTGGACAGCGGGATCATGCCGGTGGCGCCCAGCCGGCGGCGGTCGCGGTCGGCGAGTACGTCGGTCATGCCGCCGGACTGCTCCCACAGGCCCCAGCCGAGCGCGAGCGCGGGCAAGCCGTGGTCGCGGCGGTGGCGGGCCAGGGCGTCGAGCCAGACGTTGGCCGCGGCGTAGTTCGCCTGCCCGGCCGGGCCGAGCGTGCCGGAGATCGAGGAGAACACGACGAACGCGGTCAGCTCGGCACCGGCGGTCAGCTCGTGCAGGTTCGTGACGGCGTCGATCTTGGGGCGCAGCACGGCGTCCAGGCGCTCGGGGGTCAGCGCGGACACGACGCCGTCGTCGAGAACGCCGGCCACGTGGACGACACCGGTCAGCGGCCGGTCCGCCGGGATGGTTCCCAGCAGAGTCGCCAGCGCTTCGCGATCGGCGGCGTCACAAGCCGCGACGACCGGCTCAGCACCCAGCTCGACGAGGTCCGCGACCAGCTCGGCCGCGCCGTCGGCGTCGGGACCGCGGCGGCTCGCCAGGAGCAGGTGCCGGACTCCGTACCGAGTGGCCAGGTGGCGGGCGACCAGCGCGCCCAGCGCCCCCGTGCCGCCGGTGACCAGCACCGTCCCTTCCGGACCGAACGACGCGGACGGACCGGACTCGGCCGAAGTCAGCTTGGCCAGGCGCGCCGCCCGGATCTCGCCGTCGCGCAGCAGGAACTGGGGTTCGCCGGTGGCGAGCGCGGCGGGCAGCAGCCGCGCGGCCGCCGGGTCGTCGACGTCGGCCAGCACGAACCGGCCGGGGTTCTCGGCGGCGGCCGAGCGCAGCAGGCCCCACACCGGGGCCTGCGCGAGGTCCGTCACCCCGTCGGCGACGGCGGCGCCGCGGGTCAGCACCACCAGGGTCCGGCCGTCGAACCGCTCGTCGGCCAGCCAGGCTCGCACGAGCCGCAGCGCCCGGCGAGCCGCCTCGCCGGGAGTGTCCTCCTCGGACCGGGACAGGAACGGGGCGACGAGGACGTCGGGCAGCGCGCCCGCTTCCGCGACGCTGTCGAGGTCGGGGTGGCAGCCCAGCGCGCCCAGCTCGGCGAACAGGGCGGCGCCGAGCCCGCGGTGGCCGGAACCGAGCAGGGCCCACGCCGCCGGCGCCGGCTCCCCCGCCGGAACGGGCACCCAGTCGAGCTTGAGCAGCGCGTCGCGGGTGGCGCCGCCGACCGGCTTGGGCAGATCGGGCCAGTAGGATTCGCGCTGGAAGGCGTACGTCGGCAGGGCCTGTGCCCGCGCGCCGGTGAACAGCTCGCCCCAGGCGGCTCGCGCGCCGCGGACGTACATCGTCGCGACGGCGGCCAGCGCGGTCCGGACCTCGTCGCGGTCCTTGCGCAGCAGCGAGGCGACGGTCGCGCCGGGCAGGCACTCCTCGGTCATCGCGGCGAGGACGCCGTGCGGGCCCAGCTCGAGGAACCGGGTGGTCCCGGCGTCCGCGAGCGCCGCCACGGCGGCGGCGAACCGGACGGGCTCCCGGACCTGCCGCACCCAGTAGTCCGGGGTGGTCAGTTCGTCGGTGACCGATCGCCCGGTGACCGTCGAGATGATCGGCAGCTGCGGGCGGGCGTAGGTGATCCGTCCCGCGACCTGGGCGAACTCCGCCAGCATCGGGTCCATCAGCGGCGAGTGGAAGGCGTGGGAGACGGTGAGCCGCCGGGTCCGGCGGCCGAGGGCGGCGAAATGCTGTTCGATCTCGCTCGCGGCCGCTGCTTCACCGGACACGACGACGGAGTCCGGGCCGTTGACCGCGGCGAGCGAGACGGCGCCGGTGAGCAGCGGCGTCACCTCGTCCTCGGTGGCCTGGAGGGCGACCATCGCCCCGCCGGCCGGGAGGGCCTGCATGAGCCGTCCGCGCGCGGCGACCAGCTCGGCGGCGTCGGCGAGGGAGAACACGCCCGCGACGTGCGCCGCCGCCAGCTCGCCGATGGAGTGCCCGGCGAGGTGGTCGGGCGTCACGCCCCAGGACTCCAGGAGCCGGAACAGCGCGACCTCGACGGCGAACAGCGCGGGCTGGGTGTAAGCCGTCTCGTCGAGGTGTTCGCCCGAGGCGATGACCGTCTTGAGTGGACGGTCGAGGTGCCGGTCGAACTCCGCGCAGATCTCGTCGAACGCGGTGGCGTAAACGGGAAAACGGTCGTGGAGTTCGAGGCCCATGCCGACGCGTTGCGCGCCCTGGCCGGTGAACAGGAACGCGGTCAGCCCTTCGACGACCACGCCGCGGACCAGCCCGGACACGTCGTCGCCCTTCGCGAGCGCGCGCACGCCGTCGGCCAGTTCGGCCGCATCGCCGACCAGCACGGCGCGGTGTTCGAAGGCCGAGCGGGTCGTGGCGAGCGCCAGCCCGATCGCGGCGGGGTCGCCGTCGACACCGGCGAGCCGGGCGGCCTGGGCGCGGAGCGCGGCCTCCGACCGTCCGGAAAGGACCCACGGCACAACCGAGGTGATGGTTTCGTTTTCGGGTAAGGCTTCTTCGGCCGGAGGTGCGGCCAAGAGCACGTGCGCGTTGGTACCACTCACCCCGAACGCCGAGACGCCCGCGCGGCGCACCCGGCCGTCCTCCGGCCACGGGACCGGTTCGGTCAGCACGCGGACGTCGCCGGCCGACCAGTCCACTCGGGACGTCGGCTGCTCGACGTGCAAGGTCTTCGGCAGGACGCCGTTGCGTAGCGCGAGGGCCATCTTGATGACCCCGGCGACGCCCGCGGCGGCCTGGGTGTGACCGAGGTTCGACTTGATCGAGCCGAGCCACAGTGGACGGCCCGCGGGCCGGTGCTCGCCGTAGGTCGACAGCAGGGCCTGCGCTTCGATCGGGTCGCCCAGCGACGTCCCGGTGCCGTGCGCCTCGACGGCGTCCACATCGGACGGCGAGAGACCCGCGTCGGCGAGCGCGGCGCGGATGACCCGTTGCTGCGACGGGCCGTTGGGGGCGGTGAGCCCGTTCGACGCGCCGTCGGAGTTGATCGCCGAGCCCGCGACGATCGCGAGCACGGGGTGGCCGTGGCGCCGCGCGTCGGACAGCCGTTCCAGCAGCACGACGCCGGCGCCTTCGCCCCAGCCGGTGCCGTCCGCGCCGTCGGCGAACGCCTTGCACCGGCCGTCCGCGGCCAGGCCCTGCTGCCGGCTGAAGCCGATGAACGCGCCGGGTGTCGTCATGACCGTGACACCGCCGGCGAGCGCGAGGTCGCACTCCCCCTCGCGCAGCGCGTGCGCCGCCCAGTGCAGCGCGACCAGTGAGGACGAGCACGCCGTGTCGACGGTGACGGCCGGGCCCTCCAGGCCGAGCACGTAGGAGATCCGTCCGGAAAGGACACTGGCGGCGTTGCCCGTGCTCTCGTAGCCGTCGCCGACGCCGGGCACGAGGCTGAGCAGCCCCGGGTAGTCCTGGCCGTTGGTCCCGGCGAACACGCCGACCGGCTCGCCCCGCAGCGACTGCGGATCGATCCCGGCGCGCTCCAGGGCTTCCCACGACGTCTCGAGCAGAAGCCGTTGCTGCGGGTCCATCGCGAGAGCCTCGCGGGGCGAGATGCCGAAGAAGCCCGCGTCGAACGCGCCCGCGTCGCGGACGAACCCGCCCTGGCTGACGTAGCTCGTGCCCGGGTGGTCCGGGTCGGGGTGGTAGACCGTGTCGAGGTCCCAGCCGCGGTCGTCCGGGAAGTCCGTCAGCGTGTCGGTGCCGGTTTCGAGCACCCGCCAGAGGTCTTCGGGCGTCTCGACGCCGCCGGGGAACCGGCAGGCCATCGAGACGATCGCGATCGGCTCGGGCGTGGCGGATTCGGCCTCCCGCAGCCGTTCCCGGGTCTCGTGCAGGTCGGCGGTGACCTTGCGCAGGTACCCGAGCAGCTTCTCCTCGTTCACGTCGCACCCCGCCCGCCGGGGACCCCGCGCGTCACGCGAGTCCCAGCTCGTTGTCGATGAAGTCGAAGATCTCGGTTTCGCTGGCCGTCTCGAGCTTGTGCCGCGTGTTCTCCGCCGGGCCCGTGCCGAGCCGGGTCAGCAGCGCCTGCAGCCGGCTGGTGATCCGGGTGCCGGCCAGCTGCTCGGCGGTCAGCGCGGCGAAGGCCGCTTCGATCCGGTCCAGCTCGGCCTCGGCGGCCGCGGCCGGGTCGGCCGGGCCGAGCTCGCGGCCGAGGTGCTGGGCCAGCGCCGCCGGGGTGGCGTAGTCGAACCCGAGCGTCGCGGGCAGGGACAGGCCGGTGACGGCGGCGAGCCCGTTGCGCAGCTCGACCGCGGTGAGCGAGTCGAGGCCCAGTTCCTTGAACGCCAGCCCGGCGTCCACTGTGGACGGGCTCGCGTACCCGAGCACGGCGGCGACCTCGGCGCGCACCAGGTCGAGCAGCGCGCGCTCCCGCTCGGGGCCGGTCAGCGCGTCGAGCTTCGCCCGGAGGTCCGGCTTCTCCACCGGGGTGAGCGCCCGGCGGGCCTCGGGCAGGTCGTCGAGCAGCCGCGTGGTGGTGGTGAAGACGCTCCAGTCGACGTCGGCCACGGCGACGACCGGCTCGCGGCCGCTCAGCGCCCGGTGCAGGGCGGCGGTGGCCACGTCCGGAGCCAGCGGGCGGATCCCGCCGCGTTCGGCGCGGGTGCTGTTCCCGTCCGCCATGCCCGCGCCGGCCCACGGTCCCCAGGCAATCGAGGTGGCGGGCAGGCCGAGCCCGGCCCGGTGCTCGGCGAGCGCGTCCAGCACGGCGTTGGCCGCGACGTAGTTGCCCTGCCCGGCCGCGCCGAGCGTGGCCGCGAGGGAGGAGAACAGCACGAACGCGGACAGGTCACGGTCCCGCGTCAGCTCGTGGAGGTTGACGGCGGAGTCGACTTTGGCCTTGAGAACGGTGGCAAGGCGTTGCGGTGTAAGGGAGTTCAGGACGCCGTCGTCGAGGACCCCGGCGGCGTGCACGACGGCGTCGAGGTCGGGCAGCGAGCCCAGCAGCTCGGTGGCGGCGTCGCGATCGGCGAGGTCACAGGCGGCGATCGTCACCTTGGCACCCAGCGCACTCAGCTCGGCCTCCAGTTCGGCGGCCCCGGGCGCGGCGGGTCCACGCCGTCCGGCGAGCACGACGTGCGGCGCCCCAGTGCGCGCCAGCCACCGGGCAACCTCGGCCCCGAGGGCACCGGTACCGCCGGTGACCAGCACCGTCCCGGCCGGGTTCCAGGGCTCGGCGGGCGCCTCGAGCGGGGCGCGCACGAGCCGCCTCGCGAAGGTGCCTTCCGGGCGGATGGCGAGCTGGTCCTCGCCGTCGGCTGCGGAGAGGGCGGCGACGAGCCGGGTCAGCTCGGGTTCGCCGGGGTCGGCGGGCAGGTCGGCGAGGCCGCCCCAGCGGTCCGGGTACTCCAGCGCGGCGGTCCGCCCGAGACCCCAGACCCCGGCGGCCAAGGGACGGGCGGGAGTTTCGGATTCGATCGCGACGGCGCCGGTGGTGACGGACCACAGCGGCGCGTCGAGGCCGGCATCCCCGAGTGCCTGGAGAAGGGTGGAGGTGAGCGCCAGGCCAAGGGGGACGGAGGGTTGGCCCGGGGTGGGGTGCACGGCCAGGCCGAGCAACGAGAGCACACCATCAGCAGCACCGAGACCGAGCAGTTCAGCGGCCATGGCGTCGCGATCCGGCTCGCCGAACGTCAGCTGCACCGGCTCGGCACCCGCCTCGGCCAGAGCCGGGACCACCGCCTTGACCAGCGGTTCGTCCTCGCACCCGGCAGGGATCACCACAAGCCACCGACCGGACAACCCCGCCCGCGGCCGGTCCGCAATCAGGCGCCACGACACTCGGTACTGCTTGCTGTCGACCGGCAAAGCCACCGGGACCAGCGGCTCCGGCCAGAACACCTGCCGCTCGAACGGGTAAGTCGGCAGCGCGACCTGCCGCACGCCCGTGGAAAGCGGCCTCCAGTCCACCGCCTCCCCGCTGACGTGCAGGTTCGCCAGCGCCAGCAGCGCCGTCACCGGCTCCGGGCGGTCCTTGCGCAGCATCGGGACCGAACCGTCGGCCAGTGCCGACAACGTCCCGTCCGGGCCCAGCTCGACCAGCCGGGTCACCCCGGCCTCGCGCAGCGTCTCGACCGCCCGCGCGAACCGCACCGGCTCGCGCACCTGGCGGACCCAGTACTCCGGGTCCGTGAAGTCGGCGTCCGGGGTCACCGTGGACACGACCGGGATGCGCGGCCCGGCATAGCCGATCCCGCGCGCCACCTCGGCGAAGTCCTCGAGCATCGCGTCCATATGAGCCGAGTGAAACGCATGCGAGACCCGCAAATCCCTAGACTTCACCCCGCGCGCGGTCAGCTCGGCGGCGATCTCGGCCAGCGCCGCCGCGTCGCCGGACAGCACCGTCGACGACGGCCCGTTCACCGCCGCCAGGTCCGCGCGGCCCGCGGCGACCTCGAGAACGTCCTGCTCGGTGGCCTGCACCGCGAGCATCGCGCCCCCGCCGGGCAGCGCCTGCATGAGGCTCGCCCGCGCGGCGACCAGCTTGCCCGCGTCCGCCAGCGAGAACACCCCGGCGACGTGCGCCGCGGCCAGCTCGCCGATCGAGTGCCCGGCGAGGTGGTCCGGCTTGACGCCCCACGACTCCAGCAGCCGGAACAGCGCGACCTCGAGCGCGAACAGCGCGGGCTGCGTGTACCCCGTCCGGTCGAGCGCCGCGGCGTCGCCGAAGACGACGTCCCGCAACGGCCGGTCCAACGCAACGTCCAGCACCGCGCACACCGCGTCGAACGCGTCCGCGAACACCGGGAACCGCGCGTACAGCTCCGAACCCATCCCGGCGCGCTGCGACCCCTGGCCGGCGAACAGCAGCCCGGTCTTCCCCTCGCCCGCCTGACCGGTGACGACGCCCGGGTGCCTCGCGCCCGAGGCGACCGCGGTCAGCCCGGCGAGCAGGTCGGTGCCCGTCACGACCGCCCGATGGCCGAACACCGCCCGGGCCGCCAGCGAACGCGCGACCTCCGCCGGAGCGACGTCCGACGCTTTGACGAACTCCGCGAGCCGCCGGGCCTGGGCACGCAGCACCGCCTCCGACCGGCCCGACAGCGGCCAGACGACGTCCGGCGCGGGAGCGTCCGGAACCTCCACGACCGGCGGCTCTTCGAGAATGACGTGCGCGTTCGTCCCGCTGAAGCCGAACGACGACACACCGGCCCGGCGCGGCCGCTCCGAAAGCGGCCAGGGCGTCGTGGAGGTCAGCAGCGCCACCGCGCCGCCGGCCCAGTCGATGTGCCGCGACGGCCGGTCCGCGTGCAGGGTCTTCGGCAGGACGCCGTGCTCCAGCGCGAGGACCATCTTGATGATGCCGGCGATCCCGGCCGCCGCCTGGGTGTGCCCGATGTTGGACTTCAGCGACCCCAGCCACAACGGCTGCGAGCGGTCCCGGCCGTACGTCGCCAGGAGCGCCTGGGCCTCGATCGGGTCGCCCAGCTCGGTGCCGGTGCCGTGCGCCTCGACGACGTCCACATCGGACGGTGCCAGGCCCGCGTTCGCCAGCGCCGCCCGGATCACCCGCTGCTGCGAAGGACCGTTGGGCGCGGTGAGCCCGTTGGACGCGCCGTCCTGGTTCATCGCCGAGCCGCGCAGCACCGCGAGCACCGGGTGCCCGAGCCGTCGCGCGTCCGACAGCCGCTCGACCAGCACGACGCCGGCGCCTTCGCCCCAGCCCGTGCCGTCCGCCTCGTCGGCGAAGGCCTTGCACCGGCCGTCCGCCGCGAGCCCGCCCTGGCGGGAGAACTCGACGAACGCGCCGGGCGTCGCCATCACCGTCACGCCGCCGGCCAGTGCCATCGCGCACTCGCCCGAGCGCACCGACTGCGCGGCCAGGTGCAGTGCCACCAGCGACGCCGAGCACGCCGTGTCCACGGTCACCGCCGGGCCGCCGAGGCCCAGTACGTAGGACACCCGGCCCGAGACGACCGAAGCCGCGTTCCCGGTGCCGACGAACCCGCCGAAGTCCTCGCCCGAGCCCGCGAGCACGGCCGGGTAGTCCTGCCCGTTGGTGCCGAGGAAGACACCGATGTCCGGACCACCCGAAGGGTCGACCCCGGCGCGTTCCAGGGTCTCCCAGGCGGTTTCCAGGACGAGGCGCTGCTGCGGATCCATCGCCAGGGCTTCCCGCGGCGAGATGCCGAAGAAGGCCGGGTCGAACTCCGTGACGCCGTCGACGAACGCGCCGCCGCCGGTGACGACCCCGGCAGCCGCGAGGCCCGCGACGTCCCAGTGCCGGTCGGCGGGGAAGCCCGAAACCGCGTCACCGCCGGAAAGCAGCAGCTCCCACAGGTCCTCCGGGGTCCGGACGCCGCCGGGGAACCGGCAGCCCATCGCCACGACGACGATCGGGTCCTCGGTGGACACCGCCGCGCGCTCGACGACCGGCGCGTCGCTCGTCGTGCCTGCCAGGTGCCGGGCCAGGTGCGTGGCGGTCGGGTAGTCGTAGATCAGCGTCGCGGGCAGCTCGGTCCCGGTGGCCAGGCCGAGCCGGTTGCGCAGCTCGACGGCGGTCAGCGAATCGAACCCGAGGTCGGCGAACGACTTGTCCGCGGCGACCTCCTCGGCGTACCCGAGCACCGCCGCAACCTGCCGGCGCACCAGGGTCAGCAAGTCCTCTTCGGACAGTCCGGACAGCGCCATCGGCGGGGCTTCACCTGCCGCTTCGGGCAGTTCGGTCAGCAGGCGGCTCGGGCGCACGGCGGTGAGCGCGGGACCGTAGACCGGCCAGTCGACGTCGGCGAGCGCGACCGCGACGTCCCCGGCGCCCAGCGCCCGGTCGAGCGCGGCCAAGGCGAGTTCAGGGTTCAGCGGTGCCAGACCACCGCGCCGCAGCCGGTCGCGGACGGCTTCGTCGGCGGCCATCCCGGCGTCGGCCCACGGCCCCCAGGCGAGCGAGGTCGCCGGCAGCCCGCGCGCACGCCGATACGCGGCCAGGGCGTCGAGGTAGGCGTTCGCCGCCGCGTAGTTGGCCTGCCCTGCCGAACCGACGGTGCCCGCCAGCGACGAGAACAGCACGAACGCCGAAAGTGCGCGGTCGGCGGTGGCCTCGTGCAGCAACCGGGCGGTGGTCGCCTTGGCGCGCAGCACGCGGTCGAGCTTTTCGGGGGTGAGGCCGTCGAGCACGCCGTCGTCGAGGACGCCCGCCGCGTGCACGACGACACTCAGGTCGGGCAGGGAGTCCACCAGCGCGGTGACCGCGTCCCGATCGATGCAGTCGCAGGCCACGACGGTGATCCCGGGCGCGGTCGGTGCGGCCGCGGCCGGGCCGCGACGGCTCGCCAGCACCACTCGCGACGCCCCGCGCTCGACCGCCCAGCTCGCGAGGTGGCCACCCAGCGCTCCGGTACCGCCCGTGATCAGCACCGTGCCGCTCACTGTCCACTCGGGACATTCGACGGACAGCGGTGCGCGCACGAGCCGCCGTCCGAAGACCCCGGCGGGCCGGATGGCGACCTCGTCCTCGGCGCCGTCGGCGAGCACTCCGCACAGCCGGTCGAGGCCGCGGTCGTCGAGGCGCTCGGGCAGGTCGATCAGGCCGCCCCACCGGCGCGGAAGTTCCACCGCGGCGGATCGGCCGAGGCCCCACACCTGCGCCTGCTCCGGGTGCGCGAGGGGGTCGGATCGGCCGGTCGAGACCGCGCCCCGGGTCGCGCACCACAGCGGCGCGGACCAGCCCAGCGCACCGAGGGCCTGCACCAGCGCAAGTGTGTCCTCCACCGCCAGCAGGGAAAGGATCCCGGCGGGCTCGGTCGTCGAGGCGAGCAGGTCGACGCCGGTCAGCTCCACGACGTCCGCGCCCCGGTCACGCAGGCCCGCGACGACGTCCTCGGCGCCTTCCCGGGCCACCACGAGCCAACGACCGGACAGCCGGGTCGCGGTCGTCCCGGTGACCGGACGCCAGTCGATCCGGTACCGCCAATTGTCCACTATGGACTCATCGTGGTGACGACGGCGCCACGAAGCCAGCGCGGGCAAGACGTCGCTCAGCGGCGTCTCCGACGGGATGTCCAGGGTGGCGGCCAGCTCGTCGAGGTCCTGCCGCTCGACCACGGACCAGAAGCGGTCGGCGTTGACGTCCGCGACCGCGGTGGACTCCGGTGAGGTCAGCCAGAACCGGTCGCGCTGGAAGGCATACGTCGGCAGCTCGACGCGGCGGGCGCCGCCGAGCAGCGCGGTCCAGTCGGGCGCGCCGCCGCGGACGTGCAGCTCGGCCAGCGCGGACAACGCCGACTCCCGCTCGTCGCGCGACGCGCGCAGCATCGCCACGACGGGCACGCTCGTCATCCCGGCCAGCGTCCGGTCCGGGCCCAGTTCGACGAACCGGGCGACGCCCTTGGCTTCCAAGGCCGTCACGCGGTCGGCGAACCGGACCGGCTCGCGGACGTGCCGGACCCAGTACTCCGGGTCGGTCAGCTCGGCGGGTCCGCCGGTGACGATCGGGATCTTCGGCGCCGAGAATGTCAGCCCGGACACGACCTGGCGGAACTCGGCCAGCATCGGCTCCATCAGCACCGAGTGAAAGGCGTGCGACACGGCGAGCCGCTTGGTCTTGCGCCCGCGGGACGCCAGTTCGGCCGCGGCCGCGAGCACCGCGTCCTCGTCGCCGGACAGGACTACGGAGTCGGCCGCGTTGACGGCGGCGAGGTTCACCCGCTCGCTCAGCAACGGCGTGACCTCGTCCTCGGTGGCCTGCACGGCGACCATCGCCCCGCCGGCCGGGAGAGCCGCCATCAGCCGGGCCCGCGCGGCGACCAGCTTGCAGGCGTCGGCCAGCGAAAGGATCCCGGCGACGTGCGCGGCCGCCAGCTCACCGATCGAATGCCCGGCGAGGAAGTCCGGCTTCACGCCCCAGGACTCCAGGAGCCGGAACAGCGCGACCTCGATGGCGAACAGCGCGGGCTGCGTGTAACCGGTGTCGTTCAGGGACTCGCTCGAGATCGCTTCGGCCAGCGGGAAGTCGAAGCCCGCGCACACCTCGTCGAAAGCCGAGGCGAACACCGGGAACTCGCGACGCAGCCCCGCGCCCATTCCGATCCGCTGGGAACCCTGGCCGGAGAACAGGAACGCGGTCTTGCCGGCCTTGCCCGGCGCGACACCCTCCACAAGGGACGGTGCGGGCTCACCGGCGGCCAGCGCGTCCAGTGCCGTGACGGCCTCGGAGACGTCGGCGGCCAGCACCACGGCCCGGTGCTCGAACGCCGAACGTTCGGTGGCCAGGGACAGCGCGGTGTCGACGAGCGGCAGATCCGAATGCCCGAGCAGGTGTTCGCGCAGCCGGGCGGCCTGCTCGCGCAGGGCTTCACCGGACCGCGCGGACAAGGCCAGTGGCACCGGTCCGGCAGGCAAAGAAGCCGGCGAGGCAGGCGCCGCGTCGTAGCTCTCCAGGATCACGTGCGCGTTGGTCCCGCTGATGCCGAACGAAGAAACGCCGGCCCGGCGCGGAGTCTCCCCCGCCGGCCACGAAACATTGTCGGTGAGCAGCTCGACGGACCCGGCCGACCAGTCGATGTGCGGCGACGGCTCGTCGACGTGCACCGTGCGCGGCAGCAGCCCGTGCCGCATGGACAGCACCATCTTGATCACCCCGGCGACGCCCGCCGCGGCCTGGGTGTGGCCGATGTTGGACTTCACCGAGCCGAGCCAGAGCGGCCGGTCGCGGTCCTGGCCGTAGGTCGCCAGCAGCGCGTGCGCCTCGATCGGGTCGCCCAGGGTGGTGCCCGTGCCGTGCGCCTCGACGGCGTCCACATCGGACGGCGTGAGCCCGCCGCTCGCCAGCGCGGCCCGGATGGCCTGCTGCTGCGCCGGGCCGTTGGGCGCGGTGAGCCCGTTCGACGCGCCGTCGGAGTTGACCGCGGACCCGCGGACCACGGCGAGCACCGGGTGCCCGTTGGCCAGCGCGTCGGACAGCTTCTCGACGAGGACGAGACCGACGCCCTCGGACCAGCCGGTGCCGTCGGCCGCGGCCGCGAACGGCTTGCACCGCCCGTCGGGCGCGAGCCCGCGCTGGCGGCTGAACTCGAGGAACATGCCGGGGGTCGACATCACCGTCACACCGCCGACGAGCGCCAGCGAGCACTCGCCGCGCCGCAGTGCCTGGGCCGCCCAGTGCAGGGCGACCAGCGACGACGAGCACGCGGTGTCCACGGTGACCGCCGGGCCCTTGAGGCCGAGCTGGTAGGCGACCCGGCCGGAGATCACCGCGGTCGAGTTGCCCGTGAGCAGGTGCCCTTCGACGCCGTCGGGCAGCGCGGTCAGGCCCGAGCCGTAGCCGGTGGACGTGCCGCCGACGAAGACGCCCGCCTTCGTGCCGCGCAACGCCAGCGGGTCGATCCCGGCGCGTTCGATGGTCTCCCACGCCGTTTCGAGCAGCAGCCGCTGCTGCGGGTCGGTGGCCAGCGCCTCGCGGGGGCTCATCCCGAAGAAGCCGGGGTCGAACTCCGCCGCGTCGTAGACGAACCCGCCCTCGCGGACGTAGCTGGTGCCCGCCTGCTCGGCGTCGCCTGAGTACAGCGCCGCGGGCCAGCCGCGGTCGGTGGGGAAGCCGGACATGCCGTCGCCGCCGGCGGCCAGCAGCTGCCACAACTGCTCGGGAGTACGGACGCCGCCGGGGAACCGGCAGCCCATGCCGATCACCGCGACCGGCTCGGCGTCCCGGTCCTCGACCTCGCGCAACCGCTGGTTCGCCGCCCTCAGGTCGGTGGTGACCTTCTTGAGGTAGTCGAGCAGCTTCTTCTCGTTGTCGGAGGTCACGCCCCGAACTCCTTGTCGATCAGGTCGAACAGCTCGTCGGCGGACGCGGCCGCGACTTCGTCGTCCAACTGCGGTTCTTCCGGGGCGGTGCCGGTCCACCAGGCGAGCAGGCTCTGCAGCCGTTCGGTGATCTCCTCGCGACCCTCGTAGCCTTCGGGCAGCGAAGCGAGCGAACTGCGCAGGTCCTCGACCATGCCGTTCGCCGACGGTGCCGGCGGCGCGATCTCTTCGAGCAGGTAGCCCGCCAGCTCGGCGACCGTCGGGTAGTCGAACACCAGCGTCGCGGGCAGCCGCTTCCCGGCGACCGCGCCGAGCCGGTTGCGCAGCTCGACCGCGGTCAGGGAGTCGAAGCCCAGTTCGCTGAACGCCTTCCCGGCGTCGATGTCCACTGTGGACGCGTGGCCGAGCACGGCAGCGACCTGGCCGGCCACCAGGTCCACCACCAGGTCTTCGCGGTCCGCGACCGGCGTCACGGCCAGCCGATCGGCCAGGCCGGCCGGCTCGGCCTTCGCGACGGACGCGGCCGCCCGTCGCGCCGGGGCGCTGACGAGCCCGCGGAACAGCGGGGCCACCGCGCCCGAGGACGCCAGCGCGGCCGGGTCGACCCGCATCGGCACCACGGCCGCCTCGCCGGACGCCACGCCGGCGTCGAGCAGGGCGAGGCCGAGCTCGGCGGACAGCGGCAGCAGCCCGGCGCGGGCCATCCGGCCCAGGTCCGTCTCGGTCAGGCCGCTGGTCATGCCGACGGCGGCCGACCACGGGCCCCACGCCAGGGCCACCGCGGGCAGCCCGAGGGCGTGCCGGTGGGTGGCGAAGGCGTCCACGAAAGCGTTTGCGGCCGCGTAGTTCGCCTGTCCCGCGCCGCCGAACAGCCCGGCGGCGCCGGAGAACAGCACGAACGCGGCGAGGTCGGCGTGGCAGGTCAGCTCGTCGAGGTGCACCGCGGCGTCGACCTTGGGCCGCAGCACCTTGTCGAGGCGAGCGGCGTCCAGCGAGCCGACGACGCCGTCGTCGAGCACCCCGGCGGTGTGCATGACGGCCCGCAGCGGGTGGTCCTCGGAGATGCCGTCGAGCAACGCGGCCAGTGCGTCGCGGTCGGCCGCGTCGCACGCCGCCACGGTGACGGTCGCACCCAGCCCGGTCAGCTCGTCCCGCAGCTGTTCGGCTCCCTCGGCCGCGAGGCCGCGGCGGCTGGTGAGCAGCAGGTGCCGCGCGCCGTGCCCGGTGACCAGGTGGCGGGCCAGCAGCCCGCCGAGGCCGCCGGTGCCGCCGGTGATCAGGACCGTGCCCTCGGGGTCGAGCGGCGCGGGCACGGTCAGCACGACCTTGCCGACGTGCTTGGCCTGCTGGAGGTGCTTGAACGCCGCCGGGGCGCGGTGGACGTCCCACGCGGTGACCGGGATCGGCCGCAGCACGCCCTGACCCAGCAGGCCGAGGACCTCCCGCAGCATCTCGGCGATGCGGTCGGGCCCGGCCTCGATGAGGTCGAACGCCTGGTAGGCGACGCCCGGGTGGGCCGCCGCGACGTCGGCGGAGGCCCGGACGTCGGTCTTGCCCATCTCCAGGAACCGGCCGCCGCGCGGCAGCAACCGCAGTGACGCGTCCACGAACTCGCCGGCCAGCGAATCGAGCACGACGTCGACGCCCCGGCCGCCGGTGGCCGCGAGGAACCGGTCCTCGAAGTCCAGGGTCCGCGAAGAGGCGATCCGGTCGTCGGCGAGGCCGTGCTCGCGCAGCGCGCCCCACTTGCCGGCGCCCGCGGTGCCGAACACATCGGCGCCGAGGTGCTTCGCCAGCTGGACCGCGGCCATGCCGACGCCGCCGGCGGCCGCGTGGACGAGCACGGTCTCCCCCGCCTGCACGCGGCCGAGGTCGACCAGCGCGTAGTACGCGGTGAGGAACACGATCGGCACGGACGCCGCCTCGGCGAACGACCAGCCGTCCGGGACGCGGGCGACGAGCCGCTGGTCGGCGACCGCGACCGGCCCGAACGCGCCGGGGAACATGCCCAGCACGCGGTCGCCGGCGGCGAGCCCGGTGACCCCGGGGCCGACCTCGGTGACCACGCCCGCGCCTTCCAGGCCCATCGCGCCGGCCTCGCCGGGGTACATGCCGAGCGCGTTGAGGACGTCGCGGAAGTTCACGCCCGCCGCGCGGACGGCGATCCGCACGTGCCCGTCCGGCAGCGGTGCGGCGACCTCGGGGCACGGCAGCAGGGTGAGGTTCTCCAGGGTGCCCTTGTCGACGATGTCCAGCCGCCAGTGCCCGTCCTTCGGGGCACTGAGCACGCCGCCGGCCGCTTCGGCGCGCACCAGCCGGGCCGCGTGCGGTTCACCGTCGCGCAGGGACACCTGCGGTTCGCCGGTGGCGAGTGCGGCCGGGACCGCGCCGTAGGACGCTTCCTTGCCGTCGACGTCGACCAGCAGGAACCGCTCCGGGTTCTCGGCCTGGGCCGAGCGGACCAGGCCCCAGACGCCGGCGTTGGCCAGGTCGGTCACCTCGCCGCGGTGGGCCACCGCGCCGGAGGTGACGAACACGAGCTTCGCGCCTTCCAGCACGTCTTCGGCCAGCCAGCGCTGCACCGTGTCCAAGGCCAGTCCGGTGGCCGCCCGGACCGCACCCGGGAGGTCCGCCGTCCGGCCGGACGGGGCGAGCGGCGCGAAGACGACCTCGGGCGGCGTGGCCCCGCCGGTGATCGCGGCCACCAGCGCGTCGATGTCCACATAGGACGCCAGCGGGCCGGACGTGCCGAGCTGGACACCGAGCTTGTGCTGGTCCGGGCCGAGCACAGCCCAGGACCCGGTGTCCGGGTCGGCTCCGGTGTCCAGGGGGACCCAGTCCACCTGGAACAGCGAGTCGCGCAGCCCGCTGGGTTCGGTCGTCAGCTGGTCCGCGGACACCTGGCGCATGGCGAGGGAGTCCACCGTCGCGACCGGGTGCCCGGCGGCGTCGGCGATGGTCAGCGCCAGTGCGTCCGCTCCGGCCAGGCTGAGCTTGACGCGCAGGGCGTCGGCGCCGGACGCGTGCAGGGTGACGCCCGACCAGGAGAACGGGAGCCTGCTCTGCCCGGACCCGGCCAGGGGCAGGTAGAGCAGCGCCTGCAGGGCCGCGTCGAGCAGGGCCGGGTGGAGGCCGAAGCGGCGCGCGTCGTCGCGGGCCGAGTCGGGCAGCGCGATCTCGGCGAAGACGTCGTCGCCGGACCGCCAGGCCGCGGTCAGGCCGCGGAAGGCGTCCCCGTAGGCGAAGCCGCCCGCCGCGTAGGTGTCGTAGAAGTCCTCCACCGCAAGGGGTTCCGCCTTCGCGGGCGGCCACTCGGACAGGGGTTCGCCAGGCTCACCCGCTTCGACGGCGAGCAAGCCGGTGGCGTGCAGGACCCACTCCTCGGTGCCCTCGATCCGCGAGTGCGCGGTGAAGGCCCGGGTCCCGTCCTCGGCGGGCGTGCCGACCGAGCACTGCAGCTGGACGCCGCCGCGCGCGGGCAGCACCAGCGGCGCGGCCAGCGTCAGCTCCTCCACGCGGGCGCAGCCGGCCTGGTCCGCGGCGCGGACCGCCAGCTCCAGGAACGCGGTGCCCGGCAGCAGGACCTGGCCCATGACCTCGTGCCCGGCCAGCCACGGGTGGGTGGACAGCGCGAGCCGGCTGGTGAACAGCAGTTCGTCGGCCCCGGCCACGGAGACCGCCGCCCCCAGGAGCGGGTGGTCGACCGCGGTGAGGCCGGCGGCGGTGACGTCGCCCAGCGGCATGCCGGACAGGTGCGGCCAGAAACGCTGGTACTGGAACGCGTACGTCGGCAGGTCGATGCGCTGTGCGGCCGTCCCGGCGAACACCGCCGTCCAGTCCGGGCTCTGCCCGTGGACGTGCAGTTCGCCGACGGCGGCCAGTACGGTGGCCCGCTCGTCGCGGCCCTTGCGCAGGGTGGGCACCACCACGGCCGCTTCGACCATCGGCGCGAGGACGGCGTCCGGCCCGATCTCGACGAACCGGTTGACGCCCAGGCCGTGCAGGGTCGTGACGGCGTCGGCGAACCGCACCGCCGCACGCACCTGGCCGACCCAGTACTCCGGCGTCAGCACGGACGTGACCGCACCGGTCACCGTGGACACGATCGGCAGGCTCGGCTCGGTGAAGGTGATCCGCTCGGCCACCTTCGCGAACTCGGCCAGCATCGGATCCATCAACGGCGAGTGGAACGCGTGGGAGACCGTGAGCCGCTTGGTCTTGCGGCCCAGTGCGGTGAAGTGCCGCTCGATTCCGTCGAGGTCGGCGCCGGAGACCACGATCGACGTCGGCCCGTTGATCGCGGCGATGCTCACCGTGTCCGTGAGCAGCGGCGTGACCTCGTCTTCGGTGGCCGACACGGCGAGCATCCCGCCGCCACGCGGCAGGGCCTGCATCAACCGGCCGCGCGCGGCGACCAGCCGGCACGCGTCGGAGAGGGAGAACACCCCGGCGACGTGCGCGGCGGCCAGTTCGCCGATCGAGTGGCCCGCCAGGTACTCGGGGTGCACGCCCCACGACTCCAGCAGCCGGAACAGCGCCACCTCGACCGCGAACAGCGCGGGCTGGGTATAGCCGGTCTCGTTCAGCAGGTCTTCGTCGCCGAAGACGACGTCCCGCAGCGGCCGGTCCAGCTCGGTGTCGAAGTGCGCGCACACCGCGTCGAACGCCTCGGCGTACACCGGGTGCTCGGCGTACAGCTCGCGGCCCATGCCGAGCCGCTGCGCGCCCTGTCCGGTGAACAGGAACCCGATCCGGCCTTCGCCGGTCACGCCGCGGGTCACCGTGGGCCCGTCGAGGTCGCGCAGCCCCTGCAGCAGCTCTTCGGGGTCGCTGCCGACGAGCACGGCGCGGTGCTCGAAGGCTGAGCGGCCAGTGGCGAGCGACCAGCCGACGTCGGCCGGCCGTTCCCCGGCGATGTGGTCGGCAAGCTGGGCGGCCTGAGCCCGCAACGCCGCCTCGGACCGTCCCGAAAGGACCCACGGCACCGGGCCGGAGCGCGTCGGTTCGACTCGGGCGGGCTCGATGTCCGGTGCCTGCTCGACGATCACGTGGGCGTTGGTGCCGCTCACGCCGAACGACGAGATCCCGGCGCGGCGGGGGTGCCCGTTCGGCGCCCACGCGACGGCGTCGGACAGCAGCCGCACGTCGCCCGTGCTCCAGTCCACATGGGACGAAGGAGTGTCCGCGTGCAGCGTCTTCGGCAGCAGGTCGTGGCGCAGCGACAGGACCATCTTCATGATCCCGGCCGCGCCGGCGGCGGCCTGCGTGTGCCCGATGTTGGACTTGACCGAGCCGAGCCACAGCGGCCGGTCGCGATCCTGCCCATAGGTCGCGAGGACGGCCTGCGCCTCGATCGGGTCGCCGAGGACCGTGCCGGTGCCGTGCGCCTCCACAGCGTCCACTTCGGACGGCGCGAGACCCGCGTCGGCGAGCGCGGCGCGGATGACTCGTTGCTGCGAAGGACCGTTCGGGGCGGTCAGGCCGTTCGATGCGCCGTCCTGGTTGACCGCGCTGCCGCGCACCAGCGCGAGCACCGGGTGCCCGTTGCGGCGCGCGTCGGACAGTCGCTCGAGGAGCACCATCCCGGCGCCCTCGCCCCAGCCGGTGCCGTCGGCGTCGTCGGAGAACGCCTTGCAGCGGCCGTCGAGCGCGAGGCCGCGCTGGCGGCTGAACTGGATGAACCCGGACGGGGTCGACATGATCGTGACGCCGCCGGCCAAGGCCAGCGAGCATTCGCCCGACTGCAGCGCCCGCGCGGCGAGGTGCACCGCGACCAGCGAAGACGAGCAGGCCGTGTCGACCGTGACGGCCGGGCCCTCCAGGCCGAGCGCGTAGGAGATCCGGCCGGACACCACGGATCCCGCGTTGCCGGTCATGGTGTAGCCCTCGACGCCTTCGTCGTCGCCGAGCGCGAGCAGCGGGGTGTAGTCCTGCCCGTTGGAGCCGGCGAAGACGCCGACCGGACCGCCGCGCAGCGATGCCGCGTCGATCCCGGCGCGTTCGATGGCCTCCCAGGCCGTTTCGAGCAGCAGGCGCTGCTGCGGGTCCATCGCCAGGGCTTCCCGCGGGTTGATGCCGAAGAACGCGGCGTCGAACCGGCTGGCGCCGTCGAGGAACCCGCCGCGGCGGGTGTAGGACGTGCCCTGGTGGTCGGGGTCGGGGTCGTAGAGCGCGTCGAGGTCCCAGCCGCGGTCGTCGGGGAAGTCGGTGATCGCGTCCGCGCCGCCGGACAGCAGCGCCCACAGGTCCTCCGGCGAGCGCACGCCGCCGGGGAACCGGCACGCCATCGAGACGATGGCGATCGGGTCGTCCTCGACGCTCCTCGGCGTGACGTCCACTGTGGACGTCGTCTCGGCCGGTTCGCCCAGCTCGCCCCTGAGGTGCGTGACCAGGGCGGTCGTGGTCGGGTAGTCGAAGATCAGCGTCGCGGGCAGCTTGAGCCCGGTGGCGGCGGACAGCCGGTTGCGCAGGTCGACCGCGGTCAGCGAGTCGAACCCGAGGTCGGTGAACGCGCGGTTCGGCTCGACGTCGCCCGGTCCGGCGTAGCCGAGCACCCCGGCGACCTGGGTGCGGACGAACTCGAGCACGTCACGTTCGGTCAGCCCGACGCTCTGGGTCTTCTCCCCCGCGGTCTCGATCGCCGCGCGTGCCTCGGGGATGCCGAGCAGCAGCGGGCTCGGCCGGACGGCGGTGAACGACGGCACGTACCGCGCCCAGTCGACGCCCGCCACGGTCAGCGTCGTCTCGCCGTGGTCGAGAGCCTGCTGCAGCGCCGAAATCGCCAGTTCCGGGTCGAGTGCGTGGATACCACCGAGGCGCTGCCGTTCGGCGACGGCGGCCGCGTCGGCCATCCCGGTGTCGGCCCAGGGGCCCCAGGAGATCGACGTCGCGGCCAGCCCGAGCGAGCGCCGGTGTTCGGCGAGCGCGTCGAGGTAGGCGTTGGCGGCGGCGTAGTTGCCCTGGCCGGGCCCGCCCCAGACACCGGCGGTCGAGGCGAAGGAGACGAACGCCGACAGGTCGAGGTCGCGGGTCAGCTCGTGCAGGTGGAACGCGGCCAGCGCCTTGGGCTTGAGCACACTCGCGAGACGGTCGGGAGTGAGCGAGGACAGCACACCGTCGTCGAGCACACCGGCGGCGTGGACGACGGCGTTCGGCGGGTACTCGGCCACGAGCGCGGCCAGCGCGTCGCGGTCGGCGACGTCGCAGGCCACGACGGTCGCCTGCGTGCCGAGCCCGGCGAGTTCCTCGCACAACTCGGCCGCGCCCGGGGCGTCCGCGCCGCGGCGGCTGGTGAGCACCAGCCGCTCGGCGCCGCGGCCGGCCAGCCAGCGGGCGACCTTCGCGCCCAGGCCACCGGTACCGCCGGTGATCAGGACCGTTCCTTCCGGCGTCCATTCACTGGCCGCAGGCGCGGAACCGAGCGGGGACCGCAGGAGCCGGCGGGCGAAGACCCCGGACGCGCGGACGGCGACCTGGTCTTCGTCCCCGGTAAGCGCGGCGACGACCCGGGCGAGCGCGCGCTCGTCGAGGTCCGCGGGCAGGTCGAGCAGGCCACCCCAGCGGCCGGGGTGTTCGAGCGCGGCGACGCGGCCGAGGCCCCACGCGGGTGCCTGGGCCGGGTTGCGGAGCGCGTCGGCCTTGCCGGTCGAGACGGCGCCGCGGGTGAGCGTCCACAAGGGAGCTTCGAGGTCGTTGAGGGCTTGGACCAAGGTGAGGGTGTCGACAAGCCCGCGATAGGACTCGTCGGTGCCCAGCAGGGACAGGATTCCCGCCGGTTCGACGTCCCCGATCCGCTCCGCGAGGGTGGCGCGGTCGATGCCGACCTCGGCTTCGACGGTGACGACTTCGGCACCGAAGCGATCCAGCGGCACCGCGGTCTCGTCGTCCGGGCGGCGCACGACGAGCCAGGTTCCCTGGAGCGTCGGCGAGGCGTCGACGGTGACCGGCTGCCAGCCGACGCGGTACCGCCAGTTGTCCACTGTGGATTCTTCACGCCGTTGCCTGCGGTAGGCGGCCAGTGCGGGGAGCAGACCTTCGACGGCGGGCGCGTCCAGCCCGAGGGTCTTCGCCAGCTCGCCGGCGTCGTCACGTTCGACGGCCGACCAGAAGCCGGCGTCGGCGGCGTCCGAGGCCGCGGCGACGTCGCCCGGGCCGGGCAGCGTCGGCCAGTACCGCGCGCGCTGGAACGGATAAGTCGGCAAATCCACAGTGGATCCACCGGCCAGGACCGGCGAGAAGTCCACTTCGGCCCCGCGGGCCCACAGCTCGCCGGCCGAGGTGAGGAAGCGGACGAGGCCGCCTTCATCGCGGCGCAGCGAACCGGTGACGACGGCGTCGTCGAGGGTCCCGGCGATCGCGGTACCCAGCACGGGGTGCGCGCTGGACTCGACGAACACGCCGAAGCCCTGCTCACCGAGCGCCAACGTGGCCGGCGCGAACAGCACCCGCTGCCGCAGGTTCCGGTACCAGTAGGCGGCGGTCAGCTCGGTGGTGTCGAGCCAGTCGCCGGTGACGGTCGAGTAGAACGGGACCCGGGCTTCACGCGGCGACACCGGCGCGAGGACGTCCAGGAGCTCGGCCTCGATGGCTTCGACGTGCTCGGAGTGCGACGCGTAGTCGACCTGGACCTTGCGGGCCCGGACGCCGTCGGCGGTGTAGCGGGCCACCAGCGCGTCGACCTGGTCCGGGTCGCCGGAGACGGTCACCGCGGCAGTGCCGTTCAACGCGGCCACGGACACGCCGGGCGGCAGCTCGATGTCCTCGGCCGGCAGCGCCACCGACGCCATCGCGCCCCGGCCCGCCAGCGACGTCCGGATGACCTGGCTCCGCAGGGCCACGACCCGGGCACCGTCCTCGAGCGACAGTCCACCGGAGACACAGGCCGCGGCGATTTCACCCTGGGAGTGCCCGATCACGGCGTCCGGCCGGACGCCGTAGGACTCCCACAGCGCGGCGAGCGACACCATGACCGCCCAGCAGGCCGGCTGCACGACATCGACTCGCTTCAGCAGCTCGGCGTCACCGAGGACGTCGAGCAGCTTCCAGTCCACGAACGGCTCGAGCGCGGTGGCGCATTCGGCGAGCCGGTCGGCGAACACCGGCGCGGCCTCGGCGAGTTCGAGGGCCATCCCGACCCACTGCGAGCCCTGGCCGGGGAAGACGAACACGGTCTTGCCGGGCGTCCCGGCGACCCCGCGCACGGCGGGATCGGCCAGGCCGGCCAGCAGCGCGTCCCGGTCGGCCCCGACGACGACGGCCCGGTGCTCGAACGCCGACCGCGTGCCGGCCAGCGACGACGCGACGTCGTGAATGTCCTCCGTGGACAGCACCGCGGCCAGCCGTTCGGCCTGCTGCTGCACGGCGTCGGCGGTCCGGCCGGACAGCAGCAGCGGCACGGTGGACCCCGAGCGCTCGGGCCGTTCGACGGTCTCCTCGGAGAACTGCTCCAGGATCACGTGCGCGTTGGTGCCGCTCATCCCGAACGACGACACACCGGCGCGACGCGGCTGTCCCTCCGGCCACGGCCGGGTCTCGGTGAG
The DNA here is from genome assembly GCF_030182635.1 of Amycolatopsis ponsaeliensis. Lineage (NCBI taxonomy): Bacteria > Bacillati > Actinomycetota > Actinomycetes > Pseudonocardiales > Pseudonocardiaceae > Amycolatopsis > Amycolatopsis ponsaeliensis. The sequence goes on along the minus strand of NZ_JAPZLD010000049.1, from coordinate 7,210 downwards.
CAGGCTGACGTCGCCTGCCTCCCAGTCGACGTGCGGCGACGGGACTTCGGCGTGCAGCGTCTTGGGCAGCAGGCCGTGGCGGATGGCCTGGACCATCTTGATCACGCCGCCGACGCCGGAGGCCGCCTGTGCGTGCCCGACGTTCGACTTGAACGAGCCCAGGTACACCGGCCGGTCCACGGGCCGCTCACGGCCGTAGGTGGCGATGATGGCCTGCGCCTCGATCGGGTCGCCCAGCTTGGTGCCGGTGCCGTGCGCCTCGACGACGTCCACATCGGACGGTGTCAGCCGCGCGTTGGCCAGGGCCCGCCGGATGACTCGCTGCTGCGACGGCCCGTTCGGGGCGGTGAGGCCGTTCGACGCGCCGTCGGAGTTGATCGCGGAGCCCTTGATCACCGCGAGCACGCGGTGGCCGTTGCGCTCGGCGTCGGAAAGCCTTTCCAGCAACAGCATCCCGGCGCCCTCGGCCCAGCTCGCGCCGTCGGCGTCGGCCGAGAAGGGCTTGCTGCGCCCGTCCGCGGCGAGTGCCCGCTGGCGGCTGAACTCCACGAGCGAGACCGGGGTGGACATGACGGTCACGCCGCCGGCGAGGGCGAGGGTGCAGTCGCTCTCCCGCAGGGACTGGCAGGCCCAGTGGATCGCCACCAGCGACGACGAGCACGCGGTGTCGATCGAGACCGCGGGCCCTTCGAGGCCGAAGGTGTAGGCGACGCGGCCGGACAGCACGCTCGGCGAGTTGCCGGTGCCGAGGAAACCTTCGAAGCTGTCGGTCGCGGCGCCGAGCAGGCCGCCGTAGTCCTGGTAGGTGATGCCCGCGAAGACGCCGGTGCGGCTGCCGCGCAGCGTGGCCGGGTCGATCCCGGCGCGTTCCATCGACTCCCAGGACACTTCCAGAAGCAGGCGGTGCTGCGGGTCCATCGAGACGGCCTCGCGGGGACTGATCCCGAAGAAGCCGGGGTCGAACGCGCTCGCGTCGTGCAGGAACCCGCCCTCGCGGGCGTAGCAGGTGCCCGGCGCGTCGGGGTCGCTGTCGTAGAGCGCCTCGAGGTCCCAGCCGCGGTCGGTGGGGAACGGCGAAATCGCGTCGCCGCCCTCGGCGACCAGCCGCCAGAGGTCGTCGGGGTCGGCGATGCCACCGGGGTAGCGGCAGGCCATGCCGACGATCGCGATCGGCTCGTCGACCCGGGTGACGACCTCGGTGCTCTCTTCTTCTTCGCCGAACAGCTCGGCGTGCAGCGCCTTCGCCAGCGCGACCGGGGTCGGGTGGTCGAAGACGGAGGTCGCGGGCAGGCGCAGGCCGGTCGCGGTGGTGAGCGCGTTGCGCAGCTGGACGGCGGTCAGCGAGTCGACGCCCAGTTCCTTGAACGCCCGGTCGGCGCCGACGGCCTCCGGTCCGGAGTGGCCGAGGACCAGCGCGGCTTCGGTGCGGACGATGTCGAGCAGCGCCCGGTGCCGGTCGGTTTCGGGCAGCCGGGCGAGCTTCTGGTGCAGCGCGTTGCCGGCGTCGGCCACCTGGGCGACCTGGCGGCGGGCCTTGACCTTCGCCGGGGCCTTCTCGACGGTGCGGAGCGCGCCCCTCGTACCCAGCAGGTCGAACGTCTCACCGGGACGGCAGGCGAGCGCGCTGCGCGCGACGGCTTCGAGCACCGCGGTCTGCGCCGCGACCAAGCCGTCGCCGCCCGCGGCGGTCAGGACCACGAGGTCGACGTCCAGCTCGGCGAGGTTGAAGGCGATGTCCGCGCGGTCGCGCAGCTCGGCCGCGCCCTCGGCGAGTCCGATGTGGACGGCGGTGGTGACGTCCGGGACGTCCCGCAGCGCTCGCGCCAGTTCGTAGCGGTCGGCGGGGTCGCAGGCGATCACGTCGGCACCAGGCTGCGGTTCGGCACCGAGCACGACGAGCCGCTGGACGCCCCGGTCCTCGAGGAGGTGCCGCGCGACGGCGGCGCCCAGTTCGCCGGACGCTCCGGTGAGCAGCACGGTCCCCTCGGGCTTCCAGGCCTCCGGCGTGACGGAGGTGGTCCGGGGCTCGTAGGCGACGCCATCACGGATCGCGAGCCGATCCGCACCGGGCTCGACGGCGGCGCCGTCGACGAGGGCGAACCGGCCGGGGTGTGCGGTGAGCAGCGGCTCGACCGCACCCCAGACGGCGGCTTCCACGACGTCGGGGACTTCGCCATCGCGCACGGCGACCGCGCCACGGGTGACGAAGATCAGCCGCGAACCGGCGAACCGCGGGTCGGCCAGCCAGGATTCGGCCAGCGCGAGGGCACGCTGCGCCGAAGCCCAGACGGCCCAGGTGAGGTCATCGGTGTCCTCGGGCCGGCAGGAGGCGAAGACGACCTCGGGGATGTCGCCCGCAGCCGCGAGTTCGGCGAACTCCTGGTAGGTGGGAAGCTCGCCGAGCCCGAGCCCGGAGAGGTCCCCGAGCCCGGCGGCGCGCGAGAGGTCGCGGGTCTGCTCGCCACCCGCGAGATCGCCGGGCTCCCCGGCAGTCGCCGCCGAGGCACCGGCAGTCTCCGCGAGGTCCCGCTGCTCCCCGGCGGCCGGTCGTGAGTGGGAAACCGGGTTAGAACCCTGTTCCTCACTCACGACCCACTCGACGCGGTGGTGCGTGGCGGCGGGCGCCGACCGGGTCATCGGGCGCAGGACCACCGATTCGGCCACGGCCACGACCTGGCCGGTCGGGTCCGCCAGGGTCAGCTGGACGGCGTTGCCCACCGGCCGCAGGCGGACCCGCAGCTCGGTCGCGCCGGTCGCGTGCAGGCTCACCCCGGACCACGAGAACGGCAGGAGGCCGTCCCCGGGCAGGTCGGCGAAGGCCAGCGCGTGCAACGCCGCGTCCAGCAACGCCGGGTGCACACCCCAGCCGTCGGCGGACGTCCCCGCCGGCAAGGCGACCTCGGCATACACCGAGTCGCCCGCGCGGTACGCCGCTTGCAGCCCCTGGAACGTCGGCCCGTAAGCGAACCCGGCCGCCGCGCGCTGGGCGTAGAAGTCCTCGATCGGCAGCGCGCCCGTGGGCGGCCACACCGTCAGATCGTCCGATGTGGACAGACCGGTGGCCAGGAAGCCGGTCGCGTGCCGCACCCAGTCCTCGGTGCGGGTGTAGATGCCGAACGCGCGCCGTCCGGCGCCGTCCGGGGCTTCGACGCGGACCTGCACCGGGACGCCGCCACGCTCGGGCAGGACCAGCGGGGCCGCCAGGACCAGCTCTTCGACCTGGTCGCAACCGGCCTCGTCGGCCGCGCGCAGCGCCAGCTCCACGAAGCCCGCACCGGGGAACAGGATCTCGCCGTCGACGCGGTGCTCGGCCAGCCACGGCGAAGCATCGGCCGACAGCAGCCCGGTCAGCAGGACGCCGTCCGCACCCGCCAGTTCCACGGCCGCGGAAAGCAGGCCGTGCCCGGCGCCGGACTGCCCGAGCGACGCGGGATCGCCGTCGACGTCCGGAACCTCCAGCCAGTACCGCTCGCGCTGGAAGGCGTAGGTGGGCAGCTCGACCCGCACGCCGTCGCGCAGCACCTCGGCCCACGCGACCCCGCCGCCGTCGACCTGCAGCGTGGCGAGCGCGGACAGCAGCGTGCGGACTTCGGGCCGGTCGGCCCGCAGCAGGGGCACCGCGACCACGTCGTCGTCCAGGCTCTCGGCGACCATCGCGGAGAGGACCCCAGCCGGGCCCAGTTCGAGGAACCGCGTCACGCCGCGCCCGGCCAGCGCGCCGACGCCGTCGGCGAACCGGACGGTGGCGCGAACCTGCCGGACCCAGTACTCCGGGTCGCCCAGCTCGGCGGCCGTGGCCACCTGGCCGGTGACGTTCGACAGCACCGGCACCGTGGGCTCGTGGTAGGTCAGCCCCGCCGCGACCGCGCGGAACCCGGCGAGCATGCCGTCCATCCGGGCCGAGTGGAACGCGTGGCTCACCCGCAGGCGCCGGGTCTTCTCGAACCCCGCGGCGACGGCGAGCACGGCGTCTTCGTCGCCGGAGAGCACGACCGACGACGGCCCGTTGACCGCCGCCAGCGAAACCCGGTCGGTCAGCAGCGGCGTGATCTCGTCTTCGGTGGCCGCGACGGCCACCATCGCCCCGCCCTCGGGCAAGGCCTGCATCAGGCGCGCGCGGGCGGCGACGAGTGTGCACGCGTCCTCGAGGGACAGCACTCCCGCGACGTGCGCGGCGGCGAGTTCGCCGATGGAGTGCCCGCCGACGAAGTCCGGGCGCACGCCCCAGTCTTCGAGGAGCCGGTACAGCGCCACCTCGACCGCGAACAGCGCGGGCTGGGTGTATTCGGTCCGGTCCAGCAGCTCGCCGTGCTCGATGACGCCGCGCAGCGGCCGGTCCAGCTCGACGTCGAAGTGCGCACACACCGCGTCGAACGCCGAAGCGAACGCCGGGAACTCGCGGTACAGCTCACGGCCCATGCCGATCCGCTGCGCGCCCTGGCCGGTGAAGAGGAACGCCGTGCGGCCGGGCGCGGCCGTCCCGCGCACCACCGCGGCGGACTTGGTCCCCTCCGCCAGTGCCGCGAGGCCGGTCCGCAGTTCGGCGTCGTCCCCGGCCAGCACGACGGCGCGGTGCTCGAACGCCGAGCGGGTGGTGGCCAGGGACCAGGCCAGATCGGCCGGGTCGGTCTCCGGAAGACCGAGCAGCCGCGCGGCCTGCGCCCGCAGCGCCGCCTCCGACCGGCCGGACAGCGCCAGCGGGACGAGCCCGGTGCGCCGCGGCCGCGGCAGCTCGGGTCCGATCCCGGGTGCCTCTTCGACGATGACGTGCGCGTTGGTGCCGCTGACCCCGAACGCCGAGACCCCGGCGCGGCGCGGACGATCGTCGGCCGGCCACGGCATCGCTTCGGTCAGCAGCGAGACACTGCCCGCCGTCCAGTCCACTTCGGACGAGGGCTGCTCGGCATGCAAGGTCTTCGGCAGCAGCCCGCCTTGGAGGGCGAGCACCATCTTGATCACCCCGGCGACCCCGGCCGCGGCCTGGGTGTGCCCGAGGTTGGACTTCAGTGAGCCGAGCCACAGCGGGCGCTCGCGGTCACGGCCGTAGGCGGCCAGCAGGGCCTGCGCCTCGATCGGGTCGCCGAGCCGGGTACCGGTGCCGTGCCCCTCGACGGCGTCCACATCGGACGCCTCGAGACCGGCATCGGCGAGCGCCGCCCGGATCACCCGCTGCTGCGACGGGCCGTTCGGGGCGGTGAGGCCGTTGGACGCGCCGTCGGAGTTCACCGCGGTGCCGCGCACCACGGCGAGCACGGTGTGCCCGAGCCGCTGGGCGTCGGAAAGCCTTTCCAGTACGAGCATGCCGACGCCTTCGGACCAGCCGGTGCCGTCGGCGCCGTCGGCGAACGCCTTGCAGCGGCCGTCCGGTGCGAGGCCGCGCTGCCGGCTGAACTCGACGAACGCGGCGGGGTTGGCCATCACCGCGACGCCGCCGGCCAGCGCCAGCGAGCATTCGCCCGAGCGCAGGGACCGGGCGGCCAGGTGCAGCGCGACCAGCGACGACGAGCACGCGGTGTCCAGCGTGACGGCCGGGCCTTCGACGCCGAGGTGGTAGGCGATCCGTCCGGAAAGGACACTGCCGGCGTTGCCGGTGAGCAGGTGCCCGCCGAGTCCTTCGGGGGCTTCGCGCAGACCGGCGGCGTAGCCCGAGACGCCCGCGCCGACGAACACGCCGGACGCGCTCCCGGCCAGGGACCGCGGGTCGATGCCCGCTCGTTCCAGGGCTTCCCAGGAACTTTCGAGCAGCAGCCGCTGCTGCGGGTCGGTGGCCAGCGCCTCGCGCGGGCTCATCTCGAAGAAGGCTGCGTCGAATTCGCCGGCGCCGGTCAGGAACCCGCCGTCGCGAGAGTAGCTCTTGCCCTCGGCGTCGGGATCCGGGTCGTAGAGACCTTCGACGTCCCAGCCGCGGTCCTCGGGCCAGGAAGAGATGGCATCGCCGCCGTCGGCCAGCAGCCGCCACAGTTCTTCCGGCGAGGTGATTCCGCCGGGCAGGCGGCAGCTCATGCCGACGATCGCGATGGGCTCGTCGGCGTCCTGCGCGCGCTGGACCGGGACAACGGCGTCCGCGGTGCCGAACAGCTCGCCGGCCAGGAAGTCCGCGAGGACGGTGGCCGACGGGTGGTCGAAGACGAGCGTCGAAGGCAGCTTCAGCCCGGTGACCGCGCTCAGGCGGTTGCGCAGCTCGACGGCGGTCAGCGAGTCGAAGCCCAGGTCGCGGAAGGGCCGGTCCACCGCGACGGACGCCGGGTCGGCGTGCCCGAGGGCGGCGGCGGCTTCGCGCTGGACGAGGTCCAGCAGTTCGTCGGCGGACAGCTCGCGGCGCCGGGTCTCCTCGACCGGGACGTCGAGCGCGGCGCGGACCTCGGGCAGGTCGCCGAGCAGCGCGCTCGGGCGGACCGAAGTGAAGCCGGGCGCGAACCGCGCCCAGTCGACGTCGGCGACGGTCACGGCGGTGTCGCCTGCGTCGAGGGCCTGCCGCAGCGCGGTGATCGCCAGCTGCGGGTCCAGGGGCCGGAGGCCGCGGCGGCGCAGGTGGTCCTCCGCGCCCTCGTCGGCCAGCATGCCGCCGCCCGCCCACGGGCCCCAGGCCACCGACGTCGCGGCCAGCCCGGCCGCGCGGCGACGGCGGGCGAGGCCGTCGAGGTAGGCGTTCGCGGCCGCGTAGGCACTCTGGCCGCCGCTGCCCCAGACACCCGCGATGGAGGAGAACAGCACGAACGCGTCGAGCTCGCGGTCGCCGAGGACGGCGTCCAGGTTCTCGGCGCCGGCCAGCTTCGCGGCGGTGAACCCGGCGAACTCGGCCACGCCGAGCCCGGACAGGGGCGCGGACTGGGCGACCCCGGCGGCGTGCACGACGGCCCGCAGCCCGTCGATGCCGCCGACCAGCGCGGCGACGGCTGCGCGATCGGTGACGTCGCAGGCCGCGATGGTCACGGTGACGCCGAGCGCGGTCAGTTCGTCGCGCAGTTCCGGCGCGCCGGCGGCGTCGAGGCCCCGGCGGCTGGTCAGCACGAGGTGCTCGGCTCCGGTGCGAGCCAGCCAGCGGGCGACCTCGGCGCCGAGCGCTCCGGTGCCGCCGGTGATCAGCACGGTGCCGCGCGGCCGCCACGAGCGGTCTCCCGCAGCTGGTCGTGGGTGGGTGAAAGGGGGGTGACCGGGGGTGTGGCGCACGCCCCCCGGCCCCCGCGCGGGGGGGGGGGGGGGGGGCGCG